>CAJUFF010000029.1 GCA_910585505.1 uncultured Ruminiclostridium sp.
TTTTGACTATGATTTTATCCTGTGTCAAAATGGTTATTAGTATTAGTATTAGTATGATAAGTAACAGACTTGATTAAAGACTGGTATAAAGTGACAGCCGCAAGGGCTTCAGTGTTTTAAAATATGCTCCCACCAGGTACGGTTATCGAGATACCACCTGATAGTTTTTTGTATGCCGTCCTCAAATTTTGTTTCGGGAAGCCAGCCCAATTCATTGTGAATTTTTGTGGGGTCAATGGCATATCGCATATCGTGACCTTTACGGTCGGTGACAAATGTTATAAGAGTTTCGGGTTTATTCAGCTCTCTGCATATAATTTTTACAATATCAATATTTTTCATTTCGTTGTGTCCGCCGATATTGTAAATCTCGCCTACCGTCCCATTGTGGATTATCAAATCAATTGCGCGGCAGTGGTCTTCAACATAGAGCCAATCGCGCACGTTCTCTCCCTTGCCGTATACGGGCAGGGGCTTGTCGTTCAGGGCGTTTGTTATAATTAAAGGAATAAGCTTTTCGGGAAAATGATAAGGTCCGTAGTTGTTTGAGCAGCGGGAGATTGTTATGGGCAGGCCGAATGTTCTGTGATAAGCCTGCACCAATAAATCCGCGCCTGCCTTGCTTGCGGAATAGGGGGAGCTTGTATGTATCGGCGTTTCCTCTGTAAAAAACAGATCGGGACGGTCTAAAGGCAAATCGCCATAGACCTCATCGGTGGATACCTGATGATAGCGCCGTATACCGTATTTGCGGCAGGCGTCCATCATCACCTGAGTGCCTAAAATATTTGTTTTAAGGAATATGTCGGGATTTTCAATGGAACGGTCAACGTGGCTTTCCGCCGCAAAATTTACAACCATATCAGGGTGTTCTTCCTCAAACACCTTGAAAACCGATTCGCGGTCGGTAATATCAACCTTGCAAAATCGAAAATTTGGGTTCCTGATTACCACGCCGAGGGTTTCCATGTTGCCCGCGTATGTCAGACAGTCTATGCAGATAATTTTATAATCGGGATATTTTTTTAACATGTAGTGAACGAAATTACCGCCAATGAAGCCGGCACCGCCTGTTACTATTATTTTCATTTTGTTCCCTCCGCAAGCGAAATAAGATATTGTCCGTATTCGGTCATTTTAAGCTCTTCACCTAAAGCGAGCAACCGATTCGATGTGATAAAACCGCGCCGCCATGCAATCTCCTCGGGGCAGGAAATATAAAAGCCCTGCATATCCTGAACCGTTCTTACGAATTCCGCCGCCTTCAGCATCCCCCGAGGCGAACCGGTGTCAAGCCACGCCATGCCGCGTCCCATAAGGGTAACGTTAAGCTTTCCGCGAGACAGATAATCGTTGTTTATGGAAGTTATTTCAATTTCGCCCCTTGCCGAAGGCTGAACGTTTTCAGCGATTTTCACGACGTCATTATCATAAAAATACAGTCCGGGTACGGCATAGTTTGATTTGGGCTTCCGAGGCTTTTCTTCAATGGAAATCACCTTGTGGTTTTCGTCAAATTCCACTACTCCGAACTCCTTGGGATTTGAAACAGGATAGCCGAATATTGCCGCACCACCTCTTTTTATTTGTTCCTGAGCGTCCGATAATATTTTTGAAAAAAACTGCCCGTAAAAGACGTTATCCCCCAAAACAAGACAAACGCTGTCGCTGCCTATAAAATCGGCGCCTAAAATAAATGCGTCCGCAAGACCGCGGGGCTTGTCCTGAATTTTGTATTCAATATGTATTCCAAGTTTAGAACCGTCGTCCAAAAGACGCTTATAATTAGATGTGTCTTCCGGGATAGATATAATAAGTATATCACGAATTCGCGCCAATAATAAGACCGACAATGGGTAATATATCAACGGCTTGTCGTATATGGGCAAAAGCTGCTTGCTTACCGTTATTGTGTTGGGATATAAGCGAGTACCTTTACCGCCTGCTAAGATTATACCTTTCATGATTCATCATCCTTTCGGAGAGTGATTTTTTCATTAAACGGGAAGCCTGACCGAATAAAAATCCGTTTAATTCAAAGTTTATACAATTTTTTAATCGTTCGTGATATATGTGTCAAGCGCGTTCCGCGCCTTTAACCATTCGGCTGTTTTCAGAATGCTTTCGTGAAAATCCGATTTACATTCAAAGCCGGTATCGTTATAAAGAGCATCTAAATCAAAATCAGTGTAGTTAACAAAAGTTTCGTCTTTATACTCTCCGAATTTTAATTCGGATTTGCTGTGAAGTATATCCTTCATAGCAATAAGCTTTTCTTTAAAAGTTGATATATTGCGATGACCGACATAATATTGCTTAAAACTATAAGGTGATTCCGAAACGGCAATTATCCCGCTTACCGTATCGGAAATATACACCCAATCATTACATTTATCGCCCACAATTAAAAATAAATCTTCATTGTTCATCAATTTTTTCAAAAAGGTATTTACCGCTTTTTGAGAAGTGTCGCCTACACCATAAGTGTTTGTAAGAATGGCAATATTACATTCTACGCCGTTTTTACCGCACATTGCCATGCAATAATCAGCGGCAGCTCTTTTGGTTATACCATAATAATTTACCGGAAACACAGCGGAATCGGAAATCATACTCTGATAACTCGAACCGCAGAAAACGAATCTTTTGACCAAAAGCTTTGCCGATATTTCACAAGCTTCACACACCGCGTCAATATTTTTATTATGAAGCTTGTAATTATAATAATCCTCTCCCCCAAATGATCCCGTCCAAGCTAAGTGTATAAATAAATCAAATTGCCTGTCCGATATCAGTTTATCCAAAGTATTGTAGATACTGAAATCCGCAACTATGGGCGTGAAATTTTTATAATGTTCAAATTGAGTTAATTTGTTTTTATCAATATCAATACCAAATACCGCCGCATCTTTATCCAACAATGTTTTAACAACTGCGCTTCCGATAAAGCCGCCTGCTCCTGTTACAATAACTTTACTCATGCCGCCACCGCCTTTCGGCAGTAAAAACGATTTGCCACACAACATGAACGATTGAACAATCGTTCATGTTGTGTGTGTGTGTGTGTGTGTCGGGCGCGTTCCGCGCCTTTAACCATTCGGCTGTTTTCTGAATGCTTTCGTGAAAATCCGATTTACATTCAAAGCCGGTATCGTTATATAAAGCGTCAAGGTCTCTTTGTGAATAATCTATATTCGCTCCGTCATTAAATTCACCAAAAAGCAAATCAACACTCGGATTTACAATATCTCTGATTTCAGTTATTAAATCCCGAAATATTTTTAATCTTCTGTGACCTACATAATAACTTTTAAAGTTGCCCCCTTTTTCACTTATTGCAATAAAGGCGTCTACTATATCGTCAATATAAATCATATCATAGTAATTATTCCCCTCAATAAGCTTAGGAGATATATTATTAAGTAACTGATTTATAACAATATTTGGAAGCGTCTGTGATTCGTTTCCCTCTCCATAAGCCATGCTAATCAATCCTGCATTATATTCTATATCCAGGTTATATGCTAAAGTTTTGCATATTAACTCAGCAGCAAGTTTTGATGACGAGTATATACATGTGTATCTTGGAGAAAAGCTGTTGGAATTTATGAATGTCTTAATTTCAATCTCATTTTGCGTGCCTGCCATAATAAACTTTTTGCAATTCAATTTTTTAGCTTCCACTATTGCGTCACACGAGTACTTAGCGTTGTTAAGCTGAAGTTCATAGTCTTTAAATGCGTTTCCGAAAACACCCTGCCACGCAAAATGAAAAAAGGCGTCAAAACATTTATCGTCAACTAATTCATTCAGCTTGTTATAAACCGAAAAATCCGCAACGACAGGTATAAAATCGCCGTATTTTTTCATCTCTTTAAGCTTGTCGGCACTGACGTCAATACCGTAAACCTTAACGCCTTGTTTAAGAAGCTTACGGGTAAAAGCTCCGCCGATAAATCCGGTTGCTCCGGTCACAATCACTTTTTTCATTATTTATTTTCCCCCAAAGTAAAATTAACGTCACTTTGTGCTAAAGTAGGCGCTTTGGTATCCTTTTCCGAAATCACGGGAGAATCCGTACCCCAATCAATAGCTATATCGGGGTCGTTCCAAGCGATAGCTCTGTCAAGCTCCGGGTAATACCATTGGTCAACCTTATACTGTACCTCGCAATTATCCTCCAAAGTTATAAATGCGTGTCCAAATCCGCTTGGAATCCATATTTGCTTTCTGTTTTCGGCGGATAATTCAACGGAGATCCACCTTTTAAAGGTCGGGGAATCCTTTCTGAGGTCTACCGCGTAATCCATTACTCTTCCCCTTGTACATCTCACAAGTTTTAACTGAGGTTTCGGATTATTCTGAAAATGAATACCCCTGATTATCCCTTTTCTTAACGACAAAGAGTGATTATCTTGAATAAATATAGGATTCAATCCGTATTCAGCCATTGTGCGGGATGAATACGTTTCACAATAATAGCCTCTGAAATCCTCAAAATACACAGGTTCAATAATTTTCACACCGTCAAGCCCTAATTCGGTAATTTTTAAAGCTGCCATATAGGTTATTTCCTTTCAAATTTTTCCATTAACTTGCTTTGATTGCGAATGGTTTCATAATTTGAATACCTGATTTTTTCATCATTAAGACACTCCCCAAAAAACTCAATTGATTTCATAAAAGTATCATCGGCGGGAAGCGTAAATGTTTGCTCTCCTTCAGCATTTTTGATTACAACAGTAGTTTGAAAGCCATCGGGAGCAGTTAAAATTCTGCCGGTAAACAAGGTTCCGCCGCTGCCCCAGATATTCAAATCACAGCGGTAGCTGTTGTCCATTCCAAAGGCAACCTGTGCGGTTAAGCCCTTGTTGTTTACAAGCGTGGCGCTGCCGAAAATATCGACGTCAAAGCCATTCTTTGAATTAAGCTGTGAAGTCGTAATTTTTGCGGTTTCTCCCAAAAGCATGGAAGCTAATTTAACCGTGTAGCCGCCGCAGTCCAGAAGCGCGCCGCCGCCTGATTTTTTATCGTAGCGAAAATCGTTTGCTCCCCGAAAGGGAAAACCGAAATCAATACGAATCAGGCGTATATCGCCTATTATCCCTTCCGATATTTTCTCTTTTATCCACCGGATTTGCGAGTGGAAAGCAAACATATAGTTTTCGTGTACCGCAAGATTTTTCGCCTTTGCTGTTTCAATAAGCTTCTCGGCGTCGGATAAATTCGTGGTAAAGGGCTTTTCCAGAAGCACGTGCTTTCCGTTTTCCAGCGCCATTTTTGCCCACTTAAAATGGAGAGCGGGAGGAAGGGGGATATATACCGCGTCGATCTCATTCGAGGTTAAAAGACTTTCATATCCCCCGAACAGTTTACCGCCGTGAGCTTCAATAAATTTATCTGCTTTTTCAAGCTCGGAGGATTTTATTTCGTCATTATCGGCGCCGGAAAATTCCCTTTCCGTTGCCGCCGCAATGCCTATGTATTCAAAATTTTTAAGCTTTTTAACGGCGGGCATAAAACGCCTGAACGCTATTTCCGACGGACAGAGCACGCCTGTTTTTATTTTGTTCATAATTAAATTTCACCTTAAAAATCCAACAGCGACAGCAAATTCCGAAGCTGTATATTTAAAACGTTGTTGTACTGCACCATATGATTAAGTGTTTTATAGTCCAGCCAAAAGTACCCGTCAGACAGTTCTCCTATTTGTTCTGGACGTACCTTTATAATGACGTTTTTGTTTTCCTCATGATAAAATCTTCCGCCCTCTTCGGACAAAATAACGTTGTTTTTTATCTCCGCGCCGCTGTCACACAACTCAAAGAAAAGCTTGTCCATATGGGAATAGTCATTTTCGGCAGCAGACGATTCAAGCTGTACGGTGGGCGCCAGTTCAATTCCGTCAAAGCATCCGGCTTCGGGTTTTGCGTGTACAAGGAACTTTCTTACCCCGTCAAAATCCGCGGTAATAAGACCAAAGACAGCCATTCCTTCCGCTTCGAAAAGAGGCTGTGTCCAATGAGTGACTTCTCTTCCTTCTATTTCTATATCACAAAAAATTACTTTAAAGGGGTAGCCTGTTTTATGAGTAATTCCGCTGTCGGTAAAATTCCAGTTTTTCATTTCAGTTAGCGGTATAATTTTATTTTCACGGGAATGAAGCATTTTATAGTCGTTTATGTAACGGTAAACCTTTACAAAGTCCTGCTCATTGTCATTGAACATTGAGCGGAAAAGCGCTTTGTCCGAAAACATTTCGTAAATCTCGCACTTCTCCATATCTGTCAGTTTGGCGCTGCAATACGGTATGCAGGACAAAACGGTTCGCGTGTCCATGTTGACGAGATTGTGGATTTTCATTAACTGTTTAATCGTGCCCAGTGTCATCCACATATGGCTTGGAAGTATTTCAATATCTTCATTGACAATTATTATGATATTCCTGTTTCTTTTGCCCAAAAATCTTGAAGACTGCTCCGACTGTATCTGATCCACGATTATGTTTTCCGGTTTTGCGTTTAAAAAATAATCCAGATAAGCGGGCTTCTTACCGCTGTGCTTTTGGGTAAAGTTGCTTTTTGTGGCTTGAATAGTGGGGGATATTTGGATTTTGTTTACATTTCCCGGTTCAATTTTTGCCTGCATAAGAAATTTTAAAACGCCGTCAATTTCTTTGCAGATAATGCCGAGATAGCCTATTTCGTTTTGTATCAGAACAGGCTGTTCCAATATCACTTCTCCGCCGCAAAACTGCTGTAAGCCTCTGATTTGGAAAAAGCTGTTGTTGTGGTTTCGTATTTCGCCTTTTTCTTTGTCGTAAAACCATGCGTCGCTGTCGGAAAGATTGGTTTTGGTTATATTTACTTTAAGATTTTCGTTTTTTTCGGCTACCCATGAAAATATATCTTTTAAAGCCCGTTCATCCGATGTTATGTACTCGGATTTAATCATCCGTGAAACCGGATTCATATGTGAACACGCTCTAATAAAATCTAAAGTATAATTTCTTTCTTTCATTGATCTGCCTCTTTATATTTTGTCATTATCATCAAACAGTTCACTTTGAATAACATATCTTGGCCTACCCTTTGCTTCGGAATAAATTTTTCCTATGTATTCCCCGATTATACCTAAAAAGAATATTTGAAGTCCGCCTAAAAACCAGATAGAGCACATTATACTGGGCCATCCCAAAGCAGTTGCGGAATTGGAAACAAAATGCCCGATAAAAACCCAAAAAAAAGCTATTATGCTTAAAGCCGAAATTATTATTCCGGTATTTGCTATAATTTTCAACGGTTTAACGCTGAATGAAGTAATTCCATCCACCGCGAAAGACAGCATTTTCTTTAAAGGATATTTACTTTCACCCGCAAACCGCTCGTGCCTTTCATAATACACACAATCGCTCTTAAAACCGATTTGCGGAATTATTCCTCTCAGAAAAAGATTGAACTCCTTATATTCCGATAATGCGTCAAGCACTCGATTGCTCATCAGACGAAAGTCCGCGTGATTAAATACAACGTCTACACCCATGATTTTCATAAATTTATAAAAGCTTTCGGCGGTAAATCTTTTAAAAAAAGTGTCTGTTTTTCTGGAGCTGCGAACACCATAAACCACATCATTCCCCGAATGATATTTTTTAACCATTTCATCAATAGCGTTAATATCGTCCTGCAAATCCGCGTCCAAGGTTATCGCTATATCACAGCGGTCTTTTACAGTCATTAACCCTGCCATAACAGCATTTTGATGCCCCTTGTTTTTTGATAAATTTATACCGGAAAAAATAATATTTTCATCATGAAGACGTGAAATTATTTCCCAAGTACTATCTTTGGAACCGTCGTTAACAAATACAATTCTGCTTTCTTCCGAAATAAGTTTTTCTTCTGTAAGTTCTTTATATTTTTCAAGCAAACGCTTTGACGTTTCCGGCAAAACAGCTTCCTCATTATAACAAGGAACAACAATATATAAAATATTCCTCATTTTATTTGTCCTCCAAGATCACTCGCTACTTAAGTTTCAGCTTATAAATGATGTTTCGTGCTGCCATATTAAGCTTGACAAATATTTTAAAACGAATAAAGTCGTATTCATTAAATTTAATTTTACCCAATTTCCTATGTCTCTCAAAAAAATATATTTGCATTTGATAAAGTACTTTTTTCTTATCGGCGTTCATTTTAACGGAAGTAGACTCATCACTTGTCCTGAAAGCGGCAACAGGTTCGGATATGTAATAAACATCGCCTATATAAGATAATAATACGGCGGCGTCCCAATCAACACAAAAATAAAAGGGAACTGTTTCATCGCCGTATACATTATTTTCAACAGCGTCCTGAGTTTTAAACATCGTTATACTCGGTTCGCTGTAATAGTTTCTTGCATCGGAAAACGTTTTTTTTATAAAGGCTTTTCCATCGAATATCTTATCGCTCTTGTATTTTTGTCGTTTCATAATAACTTGGCCATTCGGTTTTATTATATTTGACGCACCTGTTACAACAGTAACCGAAGGGTTATTTTCAAATGCAAATACCTCTTTTTTTAAACAATCTTTGTACATTAAGTCATCCTGACAAAGCAGCTTAAAATATTTTCCCGTCGCTTGATGTACACAGTTTTTAAAATTACCTGCCAGCCCATGTTTTCCGCTGTTTTCAACAATCCGGATTCTTTTGTCATTATAACTTTTAACTATGTCTGTTGTTTTATCTGTACTGCCGTCGTCGCTGACAATCAGTTCCCAATTGGTATAAGTCTGGTTTAAAACAGAATCAATGGCGTCGGCGATAAATAAAGCTCCGTTATAAGTCGGAATACATATACTGACTAACGGTTCATGTTTCTCGACAATGTCCGATACTGTGTTTTCACGCATAACGTTCTCCTTCTTTTTGTAAACCCAGAATTTATTTAAACAAAAGTTCAGCGGTATAGTTATCATAAGATTAATAATGGGCGCTGTTTCTTCGGAAATTTTTCCTATACTGATTTCAAGATATAACAATAGGGTGCTTAATCCCAATGAAATTCCATAACTTAAAAAGGTTTTAAATATTTCATTAAATTTTCGAGCCTTATTTTGTTTTGTTTTCTTTGAAAAGACAAATTTGCTGTTTAATAAATAAGCGTTTAATGTGCTTACTATAAATCCGATAACATTTCCGATAATATAATAACCGTCATCTATCCATATAAAAAGGTAGTATATCGTCAAAGAAATAATCGTATTTAAAGCGCCCACAAATCCAAACTTAATAAATTGCTTAAAAAGACCTATCACACAATTTTCCCCCTGCGCCGAAAAATAAATTGTTTGTATTATCCAATCGCAATGATATTATACGTGAAATATCCGTGCAGCAATTTAAGTGACAAATATATTAAAAATAAAAATGTTACCAATTTTGCTTTTTGGGAAAAATTTTCGGAAATCATCTCCAAAAATCCGATAACAAAAACTCCCGTACCTACGGAATAGCGCCCTATTCCCATTAAAACGCCGTTCCCGTTAAAAAATTGTATTGCACAGGGTATGGCATAAACAAAAATTTCATGCAAATTCCCTTTTTTAAATTGGTAAATCATAACTATGATTATCATAATTAAAAACAGCTGTAAATATATATCGATAAATTTATCCGAACAAAACGCGGGGAGTATGGAAGAAATATAACTTTTAACAGAAGACCCTCTCCACTCGATAGAATTTTGTATACGTATAAACGCCAACGGATCGCCTACTAATTTATATAAATAAAACATATATGAAAACAAACCCGCGGGAATAATAGAAACGCCCAGAACCAATCTGCGGTTTGAAAAGATTTTTTTTACAAATCCCAAGAACGAGACATTTTCTTCGTTTCTATATTTTTGTATCAATTTTACAAGAACACAAAAACAGAGGAAAACTCCCGTCACTCTTGTAGCGCTTAATAAACATCCCGCTATACCCATCTTTATATAATGAGATTGTTCCATTTCATATAGTGCCGTAACCGTTAACAGCAGAAAAAGAGACTCGGTATATAAACTGGAAAAATAAAAGTTGTATGGTCCGAAAGTCATTAAAAAAATATATCCTATGGCTAATACTGTATTGTTGCGCGTCAGCATGATATACTTGTAACTGATAAGCATTGCCGTGATAAAAAAGATATTATTTATTATAAAACCTGCGATTCTGATATCTATCAAACCGTTAAATGACAATAATTTGATTAAAAGAGCGTCAAGCGGAAAAAAAGCCCAATTAGCCGCCTGTCCGGAGTTGCCGTAAGACGGATGTAAATGATAACCGCCTTGAATTATTCCATAATACCAATTATTATCATATATTGACGTCATCCACATAATAAAGCCGTTATTTTGACCGGTGTCTGTGATTTTAAATACAATATAGAAAATTGCTCTTGAAATAAGGGTCATTACACAAATTAAAAGAAAAATATTCCGCAAGTTTTTTCCTTCAAAATATCTTTTTATAATTGAATTACATTTGTCCATATTTTCAGCTCGCATCCTTTAATATTATAGATTTTACCTGCAATCCCAAAAGACGGCTATCGTCCGAATCGGATATTTCACTTGGGCGTTTTGGTGAATTTAATAAAATTGAAATTTTTAGTATATCATTATCTGTCATATCAATAGGAAAAGTGACTGAAACAATATCTTCATTTATTGTAATATTATCTAAAACGACACAGTCGTTAACACAAATACTGTAAGAATCACAAATTATAGCTCCCACATCAATATCGAGCGTTAATTTTTTTACATCTTGATTTGGCAATAGTTTAAATATTATATCGGAAACATAATCGTCCGTCCAACAAAAATTTTTTTCTCTGTTCGCCCACCCCTTTCCTCTTCTTTGAGAATTTTGCGTTGCAAGCTCTGAGCCGAAATATACTTCGGTTCCCAATTCGTATTCTATGCCAAAAGGAAATATGTTGTCTGTCATTTCCTCATAAAATTGATTAAACTCCGAATCCTCATAGATCAATATATTTCTTAATTGAAAACCAAGCGGTCTTGTATCCGCAGAGTCTGAAATGTCGCATGGACGAATCGGATTGTCAATCCTGAAACATATATCCAATATAGTATTACCGGGAGCAATAGATTCAGAATATCTATATGATAATGATTTATTATCTGTGTTATTGTCATCTGAATATTTACATGATAACACACCGTCATTTATATCGGAAGAGGATCCTGCAAGATTGTCATTTACGTAGACTTGAAAATCGGAATTTACGGCGCCGAAAAAGAAATTCAGTACTAACGGTACGTTCTTTAATGCAAAATAAATATGCGACTCATTGCCTACACTCCATGTAAATCCGTTTTCCCTGTTTCCCCACCCTTTTCCCAAACATCTGTCGCTTGGTTTGACATCATCATTTGAAAAATTAACAATATTGTGGAAGTCGTATTTCAATCCATCTTTGCCCGGATATTCCACAAGCAGGTCGTCAATAAGGTACATCTGATAGCCAAAATCAACCTGTGGTTTTGCGAACATGATTCCGAGATATATTATAAGCAATATTAAAACAACGCCATATGTTGTAAAATATTTGATTTTAGTATACATAAGCTGGCTCCTTATTTTGCCTCATTTATCAAAAGGTTATATTTTTTGGATTGTCATACTATAAAATGCTCCTGCTTCACTCTTCTGAATTACCTTCCTTCAAAAATCTCTCATATTTATCACATACATCATCGGTCTCGCCAAAATCAATCTGCTTTCCCTTATCCAACCACAATACTTTATTACACATTCTTCTTATCTGAGAAATAGAATGCGAAACCAAAATTGTAATCTTTCCGTTTTTTATTATCTCTTTCATTTTTGCTTCACTTTTTTCTCGGAACGCCCCGTCGCCTACCGAAAGCACCTCGTCCAGAATGAGAATCTCCGGTTCAATCAAACTTGCTATCGAAAAAGCGATCCTTGATTTCATTCCGCTGGAAAGCTGCTTGAACGGGCGTTTTTCAAATGCCTGAAGCTCTGAAAACGCAAGAATTTCAGGGTACTTTTTGTCCATAAATTCACGGGTATATCCTAACATTGCTCCGCGCAGGTAGGCATTTTCCTTAAGATTAAGGTCATCGTCAAAACCGCTCCCCAATTCAAGCAGCGCCGCAATATTACCGTTGACCGTTACGCTGCCGTCCGAAGGCGCCATTATCTTTGTAATTACTTTAAGAAGAGTGGATTTTCCCGCTCCGTTTGTTCCGATTATACCCAGCATATCTCCCTGATACAGTTTAAAGGAAACATTATTTACCGCCATAAAATGTTCAACATTATATGTACGTGTAAGCTTTTTCATCACGTATTCCTTTAACCCGATATTTCTCAGATCGCCGACAATATAATCAACCGAAACATTATTTACTTCAATAATAGCTTTGCACATATTTACCTCTGTTAAATATAATAGAGAAATTTATAATTTTTCTTTTTGTAAATAATCGTACCGATGATTATAGCAAGAACCGCATATCCGAGAGAAAGCAAATGAAATGACAGCTTAGGTATGGAGTTTTCTAAAATGATTTTTCTGAAATACCGTATGTAAACATAAATTGGATTGAGATAAAACAAATATTGAACCTTAAGCGGATAAACATCAATGGAATAAAAAATGGCCGACAAATACATTAAAAGAAGAGTAAAAATATCATACAGGTATTTCATATCCCGAAACATTAAGTACAGTGCGGATAAAATCAAGCCGCTGCCTAAACTGAAAAGCACCAGGCATCCGATAGGATACAACAGCAAAATAAATTTCCAGTTAAATGCAACACCGTCAATAATACAGAAAAGAAAAAGAAATGCTACGTTTATTGCAAAATTTATCAGGGACGACACATTTTTGGAAAGCAAAAACATATATTTCGGAACATTTATTTTAGAGAATATTCCGGCGTTGTCATGCAATGACGTCATTCCGGTAAAGGTAGATTCCTTAAAATAATTAAATACAAGGTTTCCGCAAAACAAATAAATAACATAGTGCTCCATATTTTGCCCGAAAAATTGGGTGAACACCAACGCCATAACACCCAGCGTCATCAATGGTCCAAGCACGCTCCAAAGAATACCCAAAACCGTTCGCTTATATTTTTTGGCAAAATCTCTTTTGGTCAGTTCTTCAAACAAAAATCTTTGTTCTTTGATTTTATTGATTATTCCCATGATTTCTCCGCAATTCAGAAAAAATTTTATCTTTCCGTATTTATTCTAAAAGTATTTGGCATTGACATACGGATTCGTCTGCTCCATCGTTACATGTAACATTTAAAATATAATTTCCTTTGCATTTCAAACCGTATACAGATAAATCCGCATATTTTACATCATTTATTTCAAACCCGTCGGGCATAGTAAGTATATCTCCGTTGCGTTTTGTATAATAATACTCTAACCTAAACTTACGATTATCCGGATTAAAAACAGAAAATCGTATTTTGGTGCAGCATGATTCGTCAATAGAGACATATTGCGGCAGATAAATTTTGAAGTGCTCCTCGGAAGCGTCGATAAGAAAAATCGGGTCTTCGCCGTATCTATAAACATAGTTTCTCTTAAACATATCAAACTTCGCCTTACCTGCCTCATGCTTTAATTGGCGATTGATATAAAGAGCAACCTTTTGGACGTTCTCGTTTACGATATTTTCATTGTAAACGGTGGAAAAAAGCTCAAAAATTCCGCCTTTTTCATACTGTTCCGGGTAGTAATTTTCAAACATAAACATTTGGGGAATATATTTCATATCCCAATCGGTAGGAGCTCCTGGCCAGCACATGGATATATAAGGAAGAGCTTCAAACTTATCGGGATAAAAAAATTGCGCATAATTAAAATATGTGCTCCATTCACAGCATCCTGTGTTTTCAAGGCCGGGATGCGAATCCAGCATTTCAAGAAAAATCCTTTTGTCCACGGCTTGCGGCATATGTGAGGAATACTGCTTTTGCGGATACTGATTGTCTTTCAAAAATTTTGAGGTTCTGAACATACAGTTGTCATAAGAAGTAGGTTCTCCCGAGGTTCCCTGCCACCTATTGATATCATAGCAGTAGTACGCCTTATATCTTCCGTCTTGTACAAACACATCATGAGATATGGGACAAAGCGGCCTGTAATCGTCATCACACATTATGAATGCATCGTTAATGATTTTATTTTTAAAAGCAAGGCATCTGAGAAAAAAATTTCTGCATGAGTGGTCTTTGGGAAGTGTTCTTCCGTTAAGAACAACACTGTCAGTCAAAAAACTCAGTTTAATTCTTCCGTTATATCCTTGCTCAATTTTTTTTACCGCTTTATCCGGACAGCAAATAACTATCTCTTCAATAAACGGCATGAAGCTTTCAATAAACGGAATGGTTTCTAACAGCATTTCCTCTCTTGCCGAAAGAATTACCATCTGTCTGATTTTCGGGATCTTAAATTCGGATCTTATATCCAAGCAAAGCAAAGCCTTCGCCATTTTATCCGCGGATTCGTCCCATGTAACCGGTGTGTAATCCTTAAGATGATCCTTTGCTCTTTGATATTCCTTGGGATTGTCAAGAAAGTTTTCGATATGCGAAATAAGCTCATCCTCGTTGTTAGGCTCAAAATATCCGCAAAAGTCTTTGCCTATTTCCCGGAGCACCTGACAATTTGAAGCAATCATTGGCGTACCGCGTTCGATTGATTCAATCAACGGCAGGCCAAACCCTTCGTTAAAGGTCGGAAACAATGTAACATATGCGTTTTTGTAAAGATAATCAATAGTCGCGTCATTAGCGCCGGAAATGTGTATAAGCTTTTTATTTAACTGAGGATGATTTTCAATTTCCTTTTTAAATTCTTCAATATTCCACCCAAATCTACCCGCAAACACTAATGATATATCACGGGAAAAAAGTTTTTTTTCAAAAGCCCTTAATGCAACGGCATGATTTTTGCGCGGTTCAATCGTACCTACTATCAGAGCGTATTTTTTTCTTTTAATCTTATTTATCACATATGGACTGACCGCCCCTTCTTCCCGCTCATCCTTTTTAAAATCGGAACCAAAGGTAACCACCGCGCCTTTTTTCTCTTTAAGGCCAAGATCAAGCGTCAATTTATTGATAGCTTCCAAGGTAGTTTCGGTTGAAGTGATTATCAAGTCGGCGTATATCATATATGCGCCTATATAATCCATAAAGAAAAAGGCTGTATTTTGGTGTGAATACTGAGGGTGCGTAATTGAAAGAACATCATGAATAAAAACAGCGATTTTTACTCCGTTGTCCTTTAATTTGGGAAGCAAATAACTTCTTCTCAGCCGAGTATTCCATACACTGTCAATATCGAAAAAAACCGAACTCGATTCGATGTCTTCTATTTTAATTTTTCTGTAATTTATGAGGTCGTTTTTATCACCGGCGCCTTTATCAAAGTAATCCAAAAAAGCTTCTTTATCTACTATATTGAATACATCACCTTCATTTGAATATGACAGAAGCACGGTCTCAATATCGGTTCGCTTATACAACCTAACGGTTATTTCTCTTACTACACGCTGTATTCCCGTAAGAAAGTTTACGGTCATTACATTAGAAACATCTATATATAACTTCATTTATATATGTTCTCCTCACAAGTTGTTTTTTTACGCTCCGATAAGCTTTTTGGCTAATTTTTTCAGCGGAGAGGGAAGCTTTTTATAAATACGGTATAATTTATTTACAGCTTTATTTGCCGCTGAAAAATCAGACGTTTTTCCTATGGAAACAGGTCGGTTTGCTTCAGCTCTGTTGGAATATATATTGTTTTTCAGTACGGCGCCTTTTTCCAAGTATTCCTGAGAACCGCCGATACTGTTTATTAACCTTTTTCTGAAATCCAATGTGTACATATCTTTTCGCTTGCTCCAGTTAGCATACGCCCCCGGATCTGCGGTTCTGAAAAAAAGAGCGGCATATGTTGCCTCCATAAATGACATATTATCCAGATCAATCATATCAAGAACATCGCATTTGCCCACCGGACATTCCGTTGAAAAAAGGAATGCTTCCTTGCTGTATTCAAGTTCCATGTCGTTTTCAAGCATATTATTGTTTGTTATATCAAAAATTTTGCCGTATATTTCTCTTGTATCCATTTGTGTCCTCTCATTTTTGTTTATAAGTTGAGTTTAATTTATCGTAAATCTCATACAATTTTTCCGCCTGTACTTTCCATTCTGATTTTTTCGCAATATCCTTGCCTTTTTCGGATAAATCAGAGCGCAGCTTTTCATCGAGATACAAACGCTCCAGCCCGTTTTCAATGCTTTCCTCCGAAAGAGGATCGACCATAACCGCATTTCCGGCTGCAACCTCCGGCAGTGAGCCGCAATCAGAGGTAAGCACAGGCGCCCCGCAAGCCATAGCTTCGATAACCGGCATTCCGTACCCCTCATAAATGGACGGATAACAAAACACCTTTGCCCCGCTCATAAGGATTGGCGCGTCTTCAATCGGCACATAATCCGTAAATATCACTTTATTTTCAATATTAAGCTGTTTTACGCGTTCAAATATTTTTTCATAAAGCCAGCCCTTTTTTCCGGCAATAACCAGATACGGAAAATTCAAATGCCTCTTTAGAAGTTCCGCATATGCGTTAATAAGACGCTGTATATTTTTCCTCGGTTCAAGAGTACCGAGATAAAGAAAATACTCTCCGCCTAACCCGTATTTTTCTTTAATCCTCTCAATATCAGATTTTGTGAAATCGTCCCTGTATAGATTCAGATCAACCGCATTGTACACAACATCAATTTTTTCCGACGAAATTCCGATATATTTTACAATTTCATTTTTAGTGAATTGCGATACCGCGATAATCTTATCCGCCCGCTTCATAGACCTCTTCGCAGTCAGCTTTAAAATTATTTTTGTTTTTCTGTCCATTGTCTCCGGGTAAGTTATATATGTCAGGTCGTGTACCGTAACAACGGTTTTCCCCCTTACAAAGGGAGGAACTATATAGTTAAAAAAATGGGTGATATCGGATTTACTTTTGAAAAACCACTTATAAGGCAAAGGAAAAACCAATGTTATCAGCTTATACAGTCTGCCCGAAAAACATTTGTATGCGTCTATATTAGCGTTATTTTTCCGAACATAATCTCTGAGTGCGTTTTCCTTTTCTCCGTGATTCCGCAAAGAAAAATACTGAAAATAAAAATTGTCTTCCGGATGATTTTTTATCAATTCCTTGACCAATCCCGATTCACAGTATGATATGCCGGTCTTTTGCCTGTCGAAAAGCGGCTGAGCCTCAAACGCAATATTCATTTACAGCAATGTGCTCCTATTACAAATTTTCAGATTCTCAATTACTTTCTTGACGTCTTGTGTTTTATCCTTGGCACAAATAAGAATAGCGTCGTCGGTATCCACTACCACTATATTATCAAGACCAACGGTAGCTATCAGTTTTTTTCCGCCGATGACGGTAGTGTTTTTTGTTTCAACGCTCACCACATCTCCCGTTATCATATTTCCGTAATCATTTGTGGGATTGATTCTTTCAAGAGCAAGCCAGCTTCCCACATCATCCCAGCCAAAATTGCCGGGTATCGTGTATATGTTTTCCGCTTTCTCCATTACGCCGAAATCTATGGATTCTGATTTCAAAAGCGGATATTCTTGATTTAAAATTTTAACAAATCCGCTGTCTCCGAATGTATCAAATATTTTCGCAAGTCCTTCGTACATTTCGGGAATGTGTTTTCGGATATTATACAAGATCGACGACGCTTTCCAGACAAACATTCCGCTGTTCCAAAGATATTCGCCCGAACTTACGTACTCCTTGGCTTTTTCCATATTGGGCTTTTCAACAAAGCTTATAACCTTGTAGGCTCCGTTAACATACTCGTTTGCGGCAAAATTTATATATCCGTAACCTGTTTCGGGATAGGTGGGGGTAATGCCTATGGTGACAAGATTCGCATTGTCTTCCGCCACACTGACGGCTTGTCTCAAAGTGTCGACAAACATAGCGTTGAATTTTATCAGATGATCGGAAGGCAGTACCAACATAACCGCGTCTTCACCGTATTTTTTTTGAATTATACCCGCCGCCAATCCTATACATGGAGCCGTATTTCTTGCAGCAGGCTCCGCGATAACATTTTCCTTTGGAATCATCGGAAGCTGCTCGTAAACCAGATGAAGATATTTTTCGTTTGTAACAATAAAAGTATCCTCGGCATCCGTCAATTCGGAAAGGCGATTTACCGTTTTCCGGATCATAGTTTCGCCGTCCGATGTAAGAGACAGAAACTGCTTGGGACAGTCTGTGCGGCTCTTGGGCCAAAATCTTTCACCGCGTCCGCCGGCTAATATTACCGCTGTTATTTTCATAAGAAATTCCCCTGTGTTTGAGAACCTGTCTTCACAAAATACTGCACGCGTCTTTTCGGTAAATTTTGCCGCTGACCGCGTTGGAAAGCCTTGAAATACGTTAAGTATTCCTGTGGCTTTCCGCCTTGTCCTCTGCAAAATTTGTCCGAAAATCCACGCACAAATCTTGTGAAGACAGGTTCTGAGATTTTATTATTTTATATATTGTCTGCGCACTGTTAATCCAACTGTATTTTTCAAGTATATTTTTTGGACTTTCCACTTGTGTTTTTAAAAGCTTGTCCATATCAACATCGGGATTATAGGGATCAATGTAATACACATTGTTGCCAAAAATTTCCCTCATACAGGAAGCATCGGATACTACCGCTTTTGCGCCTAAGCTTAATGCCTCCAACGGAGGAATACCGAATCCTTCATAAAATGTGGGAAATAAAAACGCTCGGCAATTTATTATAAGACCTTTCGCTTCCTCATCGCTGACATACCCCAAAAATTTTAAATTTTTCGGTATCTCAAAATCAAAAGCATCTCCGAAAACTTTTTTATTGACTGCTCCGCTCACAGCGAAAGCGTATTCGGGATTATTGCGCGCGGCCAAAGCGATCCAACGAAAATTTTTATTCGGAGAGAGACTGCTCATTGCAAAATAGAATCTGTTTTTTTGCAATCCGTATTTTTCTAAAGCCGTATCATTTTCACTTATTTTTTCCATATGCTGCCAGCCGTTATAAGTAACGGTTATATTTTCAAAGTTCTTTTTATAAGTACGGCAAATTTCACTTTTACTGAATTGCGAAACTGTAAATATTTCTTTAATCCTGCCAATTATCAGGTCAAACACAAAATTGTACCAAAGTGAAAATTTTTTTGAGAAAAAATTTTTGTTTACCTTGTAGCTAACATCATGAATCGTAACAATATGTGGGGTTAATATTGGCGCCATATTGCACAAATTTACACATAATGCCCTTCGCTTAAACAGAAAAAAAGGTAAAGAGATTTGTTCCCATAATACACCGCCAAGCTTTCCGATATTGATAATTTTTATATTTTGAAGCTCCGGCAGATATTTAGCCTGCTTATTTACAGCCAATATTATTTCAATATCCGACTCGACAATTTTATCCAGTGCCGTCACTATTTCATGAGCGTAGCGCTGAACCCCGGTGGTTGTCTGGGAACAAAATTTTCCGTTTATTACAACACATTTAAACTTCATACCTTTATACCGCTTATGTTTATGCTCCGATCCTCCTTAGACATGAACGTGCTCTCCAAATTCATCGTTTTTAATTTACGAATGTTCTTATACAAATTATCTCAAGCAGCATTTCACTGCATATTTAAAATTATGATGTATATAGCTGCGATAGCTGCGCTTTTATATCGATTTATAAAATTATATCACAAGGAAACATGATTGTCAATAGGTTGCCGATGGCAATTATGTTGGTGCTTTATAACAACAAATTTCTTGTTATATGAACAAAAAATGTTCATTATTTACACGCATTACAAAGTTTACATTATAATTTTATATTAGATGTAGATAAAACTGCCAAAAATTCTCGGTCGCACATATTTATGGGCAGTTTTTTTATTTTGTTTTCAACTTCACTCTTTCTTATTTTCTCGCAGTAAAACCCCCCGTCGAAACTTCGACGGGGGGTTTTACTGTAAATTATGAGGGTTGATTAAGCAAAATAGTTGTTGAAAGCGTCAACGCCTATTTTTACCTGTTCTTCGGCAAATTCAGCCTGCTGACTCTCATCGGTGTTTTCGTCGTCGCCGTATGCGCCCAAAATGATAAATCCGAGATAATCCCCGTTTTCAAGCACCTTGGAGGCGTTTACCTTGGCTACGTTCATGGGGTACTGTAAGCTGTCTTCAATAAGGGTGGTCTGATATGCCTCCAGTTTCGCCTTTACGTCTCCCGCTTTTCCCTCGGCGGCCTTGATGATTATAGCCATATCCGCATGAGCGCTTATCATTGGAAGCTCGCCCGCATAGTCTGTAAAGCTGCCCTCTTCAAGACCTAATGTGGAGGTAAGATAAAATTCGTCTATTGGCATACTGGGAAGATAATTCTCGCCGTACGCGGTTTTTATCGCATCGAGAATTTTAGCGGCTTCACCGTCGGAAGCTGAAGGGGCGTCGGTATTTTCGGTGTTTTCAGTTTCCTCTGTGCTTTCGGTCGCACTTGTTTCTTCGGAAGCACTCGTCTCTTCGGAAGCGGTTGTGTCTTCGGTATTGGACGAAGTATCTTCGCTTGCGGCGGAGGTGGTGGAAGTAGTTGTGTCGTTATCGTCGTTTCCGCCGCTGCAGGCGGTAAAAGCGGAGGTGATAAGAGCCGCCGCTATGATTGCAGCAATAATTTTCTTCATGTTGGTTTGTCCTTTCTTTAACGTATAAATGATTTAAAGCGATAATATATTTTATTTATAACATATCGCTTCCTTCCGTACAAGCTTCGTAATGAAGCTTGTATTATTATATCATTTATCTGCGCAAGGTTCAATTAACAAAAAATACAAACTTTTTCCCTGTTCACTTGGTTTTTTTGAGTACTTTCCATGGATTGTGACGGTTTAAAGATATGTCAGTGTTATTTTTTTCAAAATTTCATTAAAAATACCCGATCAATAAAATTTGAATTTAAGGCAATACCGCACAAAGATTGTCGTGCAGACACGCAGTCAGCTTTTTCGTCAGATTGTCCAAAATGACGCAGGAATACCGGCGTATTTTAAGGAGCTTTTGGCAAAAATGACGGAAAAGATGCGAGCGTATGCGCGGTGTTGCCTTAATACTAATTTTTGTTGGCATAAAATTTTTTGCGGCCGAATTCCGTAAAGTGCTCAAAAAACAAAAAATAAAAAAGTTTTTTTAAACTATTGAAAAAAAGCGTAATTTATAGTAAAATAATAAATGTATATTTACATCTGAAGTTCAGGAAGGATATTTAAAATGACCACCAAGTATATTTTTGTTACCGGAGGCGTTGTTTCCGGCTTAGGAAAAGGAATTACAGCGGCGTCGCTGGGGCGTCTGCTGAAAAACAGAGGTTATAAGGTAACCATACAGAAATTCGATCCGTACCTTAACATTGACCCCGGTACGATGAGTCCTTATCAGCACGGAGAGGTATTCGTTACCGACGACGGAGCCGAGACCGACCTGGATTTAGGTCATTACGAGCGTTTTATCGACGAAAATCTGTCGGTAAACAGCAATGTTACCACGGGAAAGATATACTGGAGCGTCATCTCGAAGGAGCGCAGGGGAGATTATCTCGGCGGCACGGTTCAGGTAATCCCTCATATCACGAATGAGATAAAGGAGCGCATTTACAGAGCCGCAAACGTCCACGAAACTCCGGTTGACGTGGTAATAACCGAAATAGGCGGCACGGTCGGCGATATCGAGAGTACTCCGTTTCTTGAAGCGATAAGGCAGGTAGTGGCGGATAAGGGGCGCGAAAACGTTATGTACATACACGTAACGTTGCTCCCGTTTGTCACGGGAAGCGATGAGCTTAAGACAAAGCCAACGCAGCACAGCGTAAAGTCTCTTTTATCATACGGTATACAGCCTACTGTACTTGTCTGCCGAAGCGAGTCGGAGATACCGGAGGAGATGAAGGCTAAGATAGCCAGCTTCTGCAATGTGCGCAAGGAGGACGTTATTCCCAACCTTACCGCTTCTTCCCTGTACGCGGTGCCTCTTATGTTAGAGAAGGAAGGCTTGGCGGACGTGGTGTGTCACCACCTGAATATGGAGAATCCGGAGCCGGATCTAAAGGAATGGACCGATATGGTTCATATGCAGGAGAACGCGAAGGAAAAGCTTACAATAGGATTGGTGGGAAAATACGTGGCGCTTCCCGACGCGTATATGTCGGTTATGGAGTCGCTTCGTCACGCAAGCTTTTTTAACGGAGCAAACGTTAACATAAAATTGATTGATTCGGAGGAAGTAACGGATATTACGGCTTCAGAGCTGCTTTCCGACTGCGACGGGGTTCTTGTGCCCGGCGGATTCGGAAACAGGGGAATTGAGGGTAAAATCGAGGCGGTTCGCTACGCGAGGGAAAACAAGGTGCCCTATTTGGGACTGTGTCTGGGTATGCATATGGCTACCATTGAATTTGCGAGACACGTTGCGGAGCTTGACGGCGCCAATTCTGCCGAGTTTGCCGAGGACGGAATGTATAAGGTGATCGATCTTATGCCGGATCAGAAGAACGTTGAAATGGGCGGCACCATGAGGCTTGGGCTGTATCCCTGCAAGCTTTCGGAGGGAACCCTCGCAAGGGAGATATACGGAGAGGAGCTGATTTATGAGCGCCACCGTCATCGTTATGAGTTTAACAATACGTACAGGCAGATTCTGTCGGATAAGGGGCTTATATTGTCGGGGCAGTCTCCCGATGGTAAGCTGGTTGAGATAGTGGAGCTTTCTAAAGATGTGCATCCCTGGTTTATGGCGGTACAGTTCCATCCCGAATTCAAATCGAGACCCAACAGACCGCATCCGTTGTTTGCGAGCTTTACTAAGAAAGCTTTGGAATTAAAGGCGGGCTCAAGAAAATAAATGAAGTGAAAAGGGCGGTCGGATTCGTGATTTTTGCTTATTACGTTTCCCCGAAAGGAAAGCCGCACGCGCTGAGGATATGGGTAAGAAGGGGATTTAAGGCAACCGCACAAAGACCGCACTGTGCGCTTTGCCGCGCATACGCTTGCATCTTTTTCGTCATTT
>CAJUFF010000030.1:0-22296 GCA_910585505.1 uncultured Ruminiclostridium sp.
GGCTGACGTAGGAACGGGAAATTTTGAGTTTTTCCGCTACCTCTCGCTGGGTTAGAGCCTTGTCGGGAACGCCCTTAGTGGAATTAAGACCGTATCTGCTGCATAAAATAAGCTTTTCCCTTTCGTCAAGGCTCTCATTTATATAGCGGTACAGCTTTTGAAGATCTATTCTGAGGTCTACCTCCTGTGAAACGTCGGTTAGATCGCGGAAAATGTCGGCAATAGTGAGGGGATTTCCTTCTTTGTCCGTTTCAATGGGGGCGTCAAGATACATTTCGTTCTGCTTGTGCTTTATTTTTCTGAGATACATTTTTATTTGATTGTCTATACACTTTCCCGCGTATGTGGAAAAATTTGTGTTTTTATCCCCCGAAAAGGTTTCTACCGCCTTGATAAGACCGATGGTACCTATGGATATAAGATCCTCCTGTTCGTTGGATTCGGAATAATGTTTCTTCACTATGTACGCCACTAATCTCAGATTGTGTTCAATCAGCTTTGCCCGCGCTTTTTCGTCCCCTTCGGCTATAAGCTTGATACACTCTTGCTCCTCCTTTTTTGAAAGCGGTTTGGGAAAGTTATTGGTTCTGTCAAGGTGCAGGGCGAAAAACATTAAATTTTTTAATACAAACTGCATGATCAGCGTAAACATATTGTGTACCGTCCTTTTAAGCTTTGTATTTATTATTTATTTTAGTTTCTCGGCAATTATTCTTTATAGCTTGTGACGTTTTCGGATAAAATTTTTTTAAAAATAAAAATATATTAATAAGGTGTTTTTTATGAGTTTACATTCAATTCGGCTCCCACATCAGAAAAGCTCTGCCGAAACGCAGACCGCAAAGCCCCTGCTGCCACCCAAGGTGGTTATAAGCATGTCTCAGCACGGCGGAGTGCCGTGTACCCCTCTTGTACAGGTGGGGGACGATGTAAAAACCGGTCAGCTTATAGGCAGCAGCGACGCGGTGATTTCCGCTCCCGTACATGCCAGTATCAGCGGAAAGGTTACGGCTGTAACCGACGTTATCAATATAGCCGGAAAGCGTAATACCGCTCTCGTCATCGAAGCGTCCAACAAGCAGGAGCTTCATGAAAGCGTAAAGCCACCCGAAGTCACCGACCGCACAAGCTTTATAGAAGCGGTAAAGAACAGCGGTTCGGTCGGTCTCGGAGGAGCGGGCTTTCCCACCTATGTTAAAATGAATTACGACCCAAATACTTCAAACGTGGACACACTTTTGATTAACGCAGCCGAGTGTGAGCCTTATATAACCTCGGACTACCGCGCCATAATAGAAAGCGCGGATAAGCTGATAAACGGCATAAAGCTCATAATGAAATATCTGGATATCCCCAAAGCCTGTATCGGCGTAGAAGCGGACAAAGGGAAAGCCATCTCGATGCTTTCCGAGCTTTGTGCGAAGGAAAACGGAATCACGGTAAAAAGACTGCCATCCGCTTACCCGCAGGGGGCGGAAAAGGTGCTTATATACAACGTTACGGGACGTACTCTTAAGGAGGGAGAGCTTCCGCTTTCGGTGCACTGCCTTGTAATGAACGTTTCTTCGGTAATCTTTATCAACGATTACATAAAAACGGGAATTCCCCTTATAAAGCGCAGACTTACACTGGACGGAAACATAGTCAACAAACCGGTAAACGTGATAGTGCCCATAGGAACACAGCTAAGTCAGCTTACCAAGCCGGCCAATCTGAGGCGCCAGCCCGACAGGGTTATTTTCGGCGGTCCTATGATGGGAAGCAGCGTTTATGACCCAGAAATGCCGATTATGAAAACCAACAATGCGGTGCTGTTCTTTGAGGGAGTTTCGGCGGTTCATGAGCCTACGCCCTGTATCCGCTGCGGAAGGTGCGTAAGAGCCTGTTCCATGAACCTGATGCCCACCGAGCTGGAATCCGCCTACGACAGAAAAGACGCCGAGGCTCTTAAAAAGCTTAAGGTAAATCTTTGCATGAACTGCGGAGCTTGCTCCTACGTATGTCCGGCGAAAAGAAATCTTTCGGAAAAGAATCAGCTTGCGAAACTTTTCCTTAGAAATGCGTAATTTTTGAAAGGATCAATATATAATATGACAAATTATCTTGTTGAGCCCGCGCCGCATATAAAAAGCAAAATAACCACCCAGAAGGTGATGCTGCACGTAATTATCGCTCTTTTGCCGTCGGTTATGGCCTCAACTTACATATACGGGCTCAGAGCGCTGCTTATGATAGTTATATGTTCCGCCTGCTGTGTGCTTTCGGAGCTGATATTTGAAAAAATAACTAAAAGACCCAGAACAATAAACGACCTGTCGGCGGTGGTAACGGGTATCCTGCTCGCTTTTAACCTTCCGCCCACACTCCCGTTTTATATGGCGGCAATTGGAAGCGTTGTGGCAATTGTCGCGGTAAAGCAGCTTTTCGGCGGAATCGGACAAAATTTTGCCAATCCCGCAATTACCGCGCGAATAGTGCTTATGCTGTCTTTCTCTTCTTATATGACCACATGGGTACAGCCTTTTTACTACACTATGTCGGCTGACGCGGTTTCCTCGGCCACACCGCTTGTTTCCGAAGAGCCGCTTGAATTTTTCGACCTGTTTTTCGCCAAATCGGGCTGTATCGGTGAGTGCTGCAACGCCGCGCTTATATTGGGAGGTCTTTACCTTATATTTACAAGGATAATTACTCCCATTGTTCCTATTGCTTATATAGGTACGGTTGCATTGCTTACTTGGATATCCGGCGGTGATGTGTTAAGTCAGGTGTTGTCCGGCGGACTTGTATTGGGCGCCTTTTTTATGGCGACCGACTATGCCACCACGCCCATCAGAACCAACGGAAAACTGATATTTGCCGTGGGATGCGGACTGCTGACCTTTGTTATCCGAAACTACGGTTCAATGCCGGAAGGCGTTTCCTACTCAATACTGATTATGAATATAATTACGCCGTATATAGATAAGCTTACGGTTTCCCACCCCTTCGGAGCTAAAAAGGAGGCGAAATAGTCATGAGCAGATTCAAGCCCACTATCGTACTAACTTGTATAACCACTCTGACAGCGCTTTTGCTTACAGTGACCCACACCTTCACTTATGTTGACACATCGGGTGTGATTACCGAAAAGTTGATGAAATCCTGCGTTGAAACAATGGGCGAGGGGGATTTCAGGATAGTAACGGACTGGCAGGCAGAAGGCTACGCCACGGCAAAGCCGGATAATGTTGAAAAAATGATAAAGAAATCCGACGGAACAGTGGCCTTTGAGATAATCACAAGCGGCTATGCTAAAGGCGGTCTCGATATGCTTGTGGCAATGAACGAGGACGGAAGCATAAAGGCGGTCAGCGTGGTCTCTTTAAGCGAAACTCCGGGACTTGGCACAAAAGTGCAGGACGGAGGATTTTTAGAGCAGTACAAGGGAAAAAGCGAAAAGCTTACTGCGGTTAAAAGCGCTCCCTCCGCCGATAACGAGATACAGGCGGTGACCGGAGCCACGCGCTCCTCAAAGGGAGTTACCGAGGCGGTAAATATTGCTCTTGAAGTATACCCGCAGCTTGGCGATTGATTTTATCCTATCTATACAAAATAGTATAAACCTCTTTCGGAAGGAATATTGGTTAATATGAGTTATTTAAAAGAATTTACTAAGGGTATTCTGAAGGAAAACCCGAACCTTGTAATGCTGCTGGGAATGTGTCCAACATTGGCGGTAACGACAATGGCGGAAAACGGACTGGGAATGGGACTCGCCACTACGTTTGTGCTGGTTTGTTCCAATCTGGTTATTTCGCTGCTCAAAAAAGTGATTCCTTCACAGGTGCGGCTGCCCAGCTTTATCGTTATTATATCCGGATTTGTAACGCTGGTGGGAATGCTGTTGCAAAAGTACATACCGTCGCTTTATGACGCGCTGGGGTTGTTTCTCAGTCTTATTACGGTAAACTGTATAATTCTGGGAAGAGCGGAAATGTTTGCCTGTAAAAACAGAGTGCTGCCGTCGGTATTGGACGGATTGGGAATGGGCGTAGGCTTTACCTTGTCGCTGCTTACGGTTGGTTCGTTCAGGGAGATATTGGGTTCCGGAACATGGTTTGGAATAAAGCTGCTGCCCGATTTTATTGAACCGATGACGATATTTATTTTGCCGGCGGGAGGATTTTTCTCGTTAGGGGTAATTATTGCCCTTGTGGGTAAGATCAGCAAGAGGAAGCCTAAGGATATAAGCTGTTCGGGCTGTCCAAACAGGGAAATCTGTAAGTTTGCCGAAGGAGATAATATTTCGGAGAAAGCTGCAGCGGTTGAAAAATAAACTTCGTCCTTGCTGCAAGCTACTATCGAAACAGGTAAAGGCGCTCCCCTAAAAATATAAAACCGACGCGACAATTTCACCACGAAAGGATCAGTTACGAAAATGGAAATTTTCAAAAACATAGCCATAATTCTTTTGACGGGAATATTGACCGAAAACTTTGTATTGAGTAAGTTTTTGGGTATTTGCCCCTTTTTGGGCGTTTCAAAAAAAGCCGCCAGCTCTCTGGGAATGGGAATCGCCGTTACTTTCGTAATGGTTTTCGCAACTGCCGCTACTTACCCGATCTATCACGGCGTACTTGTACCACTCAAAATCGAGTATATGCAGACAGTGGCCTTTATACTGGTAATCGCGCTGCTGGTACAGCTTGTGGAAATGGCTATGAAAAAATATATGCCACCCCTATATAAAGCATTGGGTGTATACCTTCCGCTTATAACCACTAACTGTGCTGTTTTGGGCGTTACTATACTCAATATAGACAACGGCTACAATTTCGGCGAGTCAATTGTCAACGCACTGGGTGCGGGTCTGGGATTCCTTTTGGTTATGCTTATTTTTTCCGGAGTTCGCGGAAGAATAGAAAAATGCAATGTGCCCAAAGCCATGCAGGGAACGCCCATAACCCTTATAGCCGCGTCAATAGTGTCCTTAGCGTTTATCGGCTTCGGCGGTATAGTGGATAATATTTTCGGCGCTTGATGTTAACATCGGGTAAAGAGGAAGGAATTGCTGTAAAATGGATTTTGTATTAAGAATAGTCTTTTTCCTTGTAATAGGCGCGGTATCGGGCGCTTTACTCACAATTGCGGGAAAGTTGTTTTTCGTTAAAACAGACGAAACTGTGGAGAAAATAACCGAGGCTCTGCCGGGGGCGAACTGCGGCGGCTGCGGCTTTGCTGGCTGCGAAGCCTACGCCGAGGCGATAGCCACGGGCAAGGCTAAGCCCAACATGTGCTCTCCCGGCGGACTTGATGTAAATAAGAAGATAAGCGCCATTTTAGGCGTGGCGGTAGAAGAGGCTGAACCGATTGTAGCTTACGTTCACTGTAACGGCTGCAATACCGCCACAGAGGATAAATATAAGTACATAGGCACAAAAAGCTGCACTGCCGCCGAAAAGTTCTATAACGGAAAAGGAAGCTGTTCCTTCGGCTGCATCGGATTCGGCGACTGCGTAAACGCCTGCGACAGCGGCGGAATAAGCATTGTGGACGGAGTGGCGGTTATAAACCCCAGTATGTGTATAGCCTGCGGCAAATGCATCAAGGCGTGCCCAAATCACCTTATTTCCTTTAAAAAGAAATACTCCACGGCAGCCGTACGGTGCTCTTCACAGGACGCGGGAAAAATCACCCGAACCGTCTGCAAAAACGGCTGTATCGCCTGCGGTATCTGCGTGAAAAAATGTCCGGAGGGAGCCATTGCCATCAATGCCAATCATGCGGAAATCAATTATGATAAATGCGTTTCCTGCGGAATCTGTGCACAGGCGTGTCCCGTCAAGTGTATAGAAATGTTGGAAAAGTGTGCCCCACAGGCTTGATTTAACGGAGGAGCCCGATTGTCAAAGAATTTGAATTTGTTTAAAAGCGTTATTTCCGATTACACCAAACATTTAAGCGGAGAAAAAATCAGAGAATTTGAGGCGGAGGATCCCCTTTCCAAGAACTTTTTAAGACAAAGGCTTTGCGAAGTCAACAGCAAAAGGGTTGTATTTTTTGCCATTGCCTCCGCAATTGTTTCTGTATTTTTTTCCGTACTGATTATTTTAAATATCAGTATGAGCACGATAAGGGAGTCCGTTTTCTCTCTTATCGGCTTGTTTTTAACGGCGACGGGCTGCTTGTGCTGCGCCGTCGTTATTTACCGTGAGCTTAATAAAAAAAGAACTGATATTCAAAGATCGG
This sequence comes from uncultured Ruminiclostridium sp., assembly GCA_910585505.1. GTDB lineage: Bacteria > Bacillota > Clostridia > Oscillospirales > Ruminococcaceae > Ruminiclostridium_E. The sequence continues at coordinate 6,232 of CAJUFF010000030.1, forward strand.
AAAGATTTGTTTTTGTTTATTGGATTTTGTTTTCTTTAGGTTCACTGCTGATTTCCGCCGCCGATTTTTCCGTAAATGTGTTCGCTTACAGATTTTGCCTTTATCTTGCCATAATGACTGTTTTCCCTCTGTTTGAGATAAAAAGGGCTCTGTTGCTTATTATTCCGTATCTTGCCGTTGTTCTGGCTTTAGGGATGGTTTTCGGAGCAAGCGCCGAAATATATATTATATCTGTCGCCCTGGCTTTCGCTTATCTTATAATTTCCTCATTGGTGTACAGCTCCTTCTGCTGTCTTTTTATCAGCGACCGTCAACTGAACACCGTCAACGAACGGTGCAGGCAGATAAACGAGAAGGACGCATCCACGGGACTCCTAAATAAGAAGGGACTTATTAACCGTCTAAACGAAATAATGAACAGGGGCGCCGAAAAAAACATCGCCGCCGTATTTTTTGATATAGACGATTTCAGGCGCTATAATCATATCTATACGGATACCGAAAGCGACGAGTGTCTTTACAATATCTGCAATTGCGTCAGGATTGTGGCTAAGTCAAAAACGGATATAATTTCAAGGTATGGCGGGGACGAATTTGTTATAATAGTACAGAATACCACCGAGTACGAGCTTATTTATTTTGCTGAGCAGATAAGAAAAAGCGTTGAAAGAATGGCGCTTCCATTTGAAGAGGGGAAGATTGTTACCGTTTCAATCGGCGTATCTTCTATTGTGGAAGGAGAATTGGATGATTATTCTGTCATGCTTAAGGAAGCGGAAGACAGTCTGGTTTTGGCTAAAAACGGAGGAAGGAACTGCGTGGGGTATATGGGTAATGTGTTCAGGGCAAATTAGGAAATGCGGCAAACGATACTTTTTTCATATCGCAGCCATTTAGGCAACACCGCGCAAAGACCGCGCTACGCGCTTTGCCGCGCATACGCTTGCATCTTTTCCGTCATTTTTGCCCAAAACTCCTTGAAATACGCCAGTATTCCTGTGTCGTTTTGGACAATCTGACGAAAAAGCTGACTGCGCGTCTGCACGACAATCTTTGTGCGGTGTTGCCTTTAGTGTGAATTTATGTCCATAGATAAAAAACCATCAAAGAGGAGATAACCATGAAAAAGCTCGACTACGATTTTTTTCATAGAGACAGATTAACGGTAGCAAAAGACTTAGCCGGTAAGATAATCGCAAGAAAAATGCCCGGCGGGGAGATTTTGAGGGTAAGGATAGCCGAAACAGAAGCCTACGGAGGAGAAGAGGACAAAGCCTGTCACGCTTCAAAGGGAAGGACTCCACGAACCGAGCTTCTGTACGGAAGGGCGGGAATCATTTACGTATACCTGTGCTACGGTATGCACTGGCTTATGAATGTAATAACGGGAGATGAAGGAAAGCCCGAAGGCGTTCTGCTGAGAGCGGGTGAAGGAAAACTGAACGGCCCCGCAAAGCTTACCAAAAAAATCGGAGTAGATAAACGCTTTAACGGTATGTCCATATGCGGAAATGAGGAAATATGGATAGAGGACGACGGAAACCGTTTTGATATTGTTGCCGCGCCAAGAGTGGGAATAGATTACGCAGGAGAAGAATGGGCAAATAAGCCGTGGCGTTTTATTGTGAAAAAATGACCGTATTATTTATCTATACCTTGATCAAAGATTAGTATTATTTACACTTCTTATGGAGATCACCATTAAATACCCTTTTTGACCCTATCGCCACCGCAACCGAAGCAGCGGAAGAAACGATCATCACGATATAAGGCATATCGGACAATATATCAAACATCACACCATAAAACGCTTGTCCCAACGGCTGCGAACATGTGGATACAGATATAATTACCGCCATTATTTTTCCCAGCATATGCGGCGGGGTCTGACGCTGAACGGCTGTGAGTACAAATACGCTGAACATTGAAGAAGCGCACATTGCCGCGAAACCTGCGGCCGTTATTATGAAATATCCCACCGTTTCGGGCACCGTATCAAAAAGCGCTGCTGCCATAATCAAAGCCGTAAGCGAACAAACTGCCAGAACAATCCACCCGTTTTCAAGCTTCAGCTTTCTGTCCGCCGATCCCGCTATAATTCCCCCCGCCAAACCACCTGCTCCCATAGCCGCCTCGGTAAAACCGAGAGCGGCGTCGGACATATTCAAAAAACGCACTACCGCCGTGGGAATCCCCACAACCATCGCCGCCGAAAAAATAAAATTAAAAAATGCAATAACAACCAGCACCGAAAATAAATCGGGCTTTTCTTTTTTTATAAACAAAAAACATTCCCGCACATCGGAAGCCGCCGTTCCAAAAATTCCCTTTTCCTCCGCCATCTTTTCATAAGGGATATGTATAAATATCTCCATAACCGCTGACAAAACAAAACAGCCAATGCTTATAAAAAGTATGGGCAACAAACCGAAAGACCCGAACAGCACGCCGCCAACAACAGGTCCCAATAATCCCGAAAGCGTACTCACCGTATTTATCACGGCGTTTCCTTTCATAAGCGTTTCCCTTTCCGTCAGCAAAGGCACACTGGCCTGTACCGCAGGCTGGTAAGTGCCGGATATCCCGTAAAGTATCATAAGAGTTAAAACCATCAGCGGGACAACGGGAATTTTACCCAACGCCAGATAAAAAAGAAAAATAGCCCCCGCAGTGGCAAAATCCAGAATTACCATTATATTACGTTTGTTCTTTCTGTCCGCTATAACTCCCCCAAGAAGTGAAAATATAATCATCGGAATAAACGAACAGGCCGTAACTATCCCGAACAACGAGGATGAATCTGTTTCCCGCAACAGATACAGAGGCAGCGCAAACCTCAGTATTGCGTTTCCGAAAAGTGATATTACCTGCCCTATCGCCACCATTGTAAAATCACGCTTAAATAACCTTTTCATATAGTACCCTCATTTCTTTACAAAAAAATTTTTAATACCTACCGACGGTATGTATATAAATAAAATTTAACTGCCTCTTATAAGGCAGAAAAATTTTCTGACGGATGTCCCCCGCCTCTTAGGCGGCAAGGATTTATGAGGCTTTGCAGGCAAAATTTCTTCATCTTTCGCCACCTAACCTCGGATTTGCTTCTCAATTCCAGAAGCTTGTTTAAGCTGCGGTTTAAAATAAAAATTTTTTGTCCCGCTATTTGTTTTTACAGTAAATTTCGGTAAGCTCTTTCAATCTTCCGTAAACGCTCTCGTCAAGAATATTCAAACCGAAACCGCGCAGCATACTGTCAAATATCCTGCATTTTCTGTAAATTCCATCGGGATCGTCGTCAAATATCATAGGAACAAGCCAAAGATTACCCACAAGCATAATCAGTTCGGCAAGCTCTTTGGGATACTCTGTTTGTATCGATCCGTCCTCGATTCCTTGCTCAATAATTGGCAACACATAACGCGGCGCCACATAATCAACCGTATCTCTTATCACGGAAAAAACAAGTCTCGGACTTGCACCAAGATTAGGAGCGGCGGCAAACACCTTATCATGAACCGAGCGATTAACCGATTCCGTCAAAAGCAGTTTAAGTTTTTCTTTTCCGGTAAGATCAGAACGATTCTGTATATCAAGAAGCGTTTTGTTAGACGTCTCGGATAATCTGGTCATAACCGCGTCAAGGATATCCTCCTTGGACTTGAAGTGGTGATATATGGCGCCTTTGCTCAAACCGCCCAGATTGTCTATTATATCCTGTATTGACGTATGCTCGTAGCCCTTTTCTGTAAACAGCCGCTGAGCCGTTTCGAGAATAAGGTTTACCGTTTCTTCCGGATATTTGTTCCGCGCCAATTTATCGCCACCTTTAAATTACATACTAACGGTATGTTTGTATTATACACTAAAAAATCTTATTTGTCAAGCAGTACGATTTTTTTCCAAAAGCTTTAAGGCACCCTCTTATAACAAGCTTTTTCCGAATATCAGACAAAGAACCGGATATATTATCGGTTGGTGCAAAACATAAATCCACAAAGAATAACGTCCCGCCGCCGCCAAAAATTTAATATGAGTATTGTAAAAAAACTTGGGCGCCCTCTTTTCCTTGACATAAATCCCGTAAAAAGAGCCCGCAAGAAAAAGAAACAGCCATGGGCACAGCGGAAAGTAATCAAGAGAAACAAAGCCGCTGTCCGTAAATCCAAGAGGAAACAAAACTCCAGTTGAATAAAGAAAATCAGGCATTCTGAATTTAAAAAGCTCCCCTAAGCCGCCGTACCCCGTTTTAAAGTTAAATGTAATCATAAAAAGAAAAACGCACGCCGTTATTCCGACAAAAGTCGGAACTCTCTGAAAAACGCTTTCAAACAGGCCGTAAATCATCATACATACGCCAAGACAGTGGAGTATTCCGAAAACATCGGGAGAATCCGGAGTAACATACGCCGTAACAAATGTAAATATCATTCCGATAAAAAAACACTGTACGCCGCGCTTAAGATTGCTTCTGGAATAATTGCATACTATTCCGGAAATACAAATAAACGCCCCCGCGAAAATATCTCTTATAACGTCAAACCAGCTTTCAAAAAAAATAGGTACGTCTACCCCGAACATGAATTTCAGATTGAACATAAGATGATACACTACCATACAAATGATGGCGAAACCTCTCACCTCGTCAAGAAAGCCTACTCTGTTTTTTGTCTCCATATGCCTTTTGTCTTTCCTCCGGCGCCGTTTAATATTATGGGTAATCTTTAACCGGGTTTGCAACTTGATTAAATTGATATAATATAGTGATTTTTTTAAATACAGTCTTTATTTTATCACATCATTCTTAAAAAAGCAAGTATTTATAAAAATTTCACATTCAATGGCCACTTATTTCCTCTCAAAGAAGTGTTTGAAAAATCCCGTTTTTTAAGGCAACACCACACAAAGATTGTCGTACAGACGCGCAGTCAGATTGTCCAAAACGACGCAGGAATACCGGTGTATTTCAAGGAGTTTTGGGCAAAAATGACGGAAAAGATGCAAGCGTATGCGCGGCAAAGCGCGCAGCGCGGTCTTTGTGCGGTGTTGCCTTAAGTTTTTTCAAACTTTTACACACTTACCTTATTTACTTCCATTTCGCCGTTATAGTCAAGCACCGCTTTGTCTCCGCTTTTTATTCTCCCCTCGGCCATAAGCTGCGCCAGCTTGTCCTCCGCCTCCGATACAACCAATCTTCTTAAAGGTCTGGCGCCATAGGTTTTATCCGTTCCCTTTGCGGTAAGTCCCTCTACCGCTTTTTCGGTATATGAAAGAGATATTCCTGCGTTTTCCGCTCTTTGAGATAAATCGTCCAAAAGCAATCGGCATATCTGTCCCATAGCATCTTCTGACAGAGGTTCAAAAATTACCGTTTCGTCAATTCGGTTAAGGAATTCGGGTTTAAACAGCTTTTTAAGCTCTTTTTCAACTCTTTCTTTTGCGGCGTTACTCTCGTTGTCTCCGCCAAAGCCCATATTTACACGTTTTTGAGATATCTCTCTCGCACCTATATTTCCCGTCATTATTATAATGGTGTTGGCAAAGCTCACTCTTTTTCCGTCGGCGGAGGTAAGTATGCCGTCCTCAAGAACTTGTAAAAGAAGATCAAAAACATCGGGGTGAGCTTTTTCAATTTCGTCAAGCATAATCACCGAGTAGGGCTTGCGGCGCACCTCCTCGACAAATTTTCCCCCCTGCTCAAAGCCCACATATCCCGGAGGAGAGCCTATAAGCTTCGACACCGAGTGCTTTTCCATAAATTCCGACATATCGAGACGTATCAAAGCTTTCTCGCTGCCGAATAGAGCCTTGGCAAGGCTTTTGCAAAGCTTTGTCTTGCCTACCCCCGTAGGTCCGAGAAATATAAACGAACCTATCGGACGACCGGGAGATTTGAGCCCGGCTCTGCCTCTTTTTACCGATTTTACCACTGCTTCCACTGCCTTATCCTGACCTATTACTTCTTTTTTAAGCTGAGTTTCAAGTTCGGAAAGAGCTCCCGACACCTCCGCGGTAATTCTTCCCACCGGAATACCGCTCCACTTTGACACAATCTCGCATACGGCGTTTTCGTCTACAACACTGTAATTTTCTCCACGGTCGGTACCGTTCTTCTTTTCGGTCTCTATAAGATTTTCCAGCGCCTGCTCTTCGTCCCTAAGCCTCGCGGCTTTTTCAAAATCCTGTGCCTCCACCGTTTTCTTTTTTTCCTCGCGGCAGGATTTGAGCTTTTCCTCAAGCTTCTTAACGGCAGGGTTTTCGGAAAATATTTTAAGCCGCTGTCCTGCCGCCGCCTCGTCGATAATGTCTATCGCCTTATCGGGAAGCCGCCGGTCGTTTATATATCTGACGGATAGCTTTACCGCCTCTTTTATAGCCATGTCGCTTATTTTTATTTTATGGTGAGCCTCATACTTATCCTTCAGTCCCAGAAGTATCTTTTCCGCCGAAGCTTCATCGGGCTCCTCAATATTTATCGGCTGAAAACGCCGTTCCAGAGCTCCGTCCTTTTCTATATACCTTCGGTACTCGTCCACCGTTGTTGCACCGATAAGCTGTATTTCGCCGCGTGCGAGAAGCGGCTTCAGTATATTGGCCGCGTCTATCGCCCCTTCGGCCGCGCCGGCGCCCACAATGTTGTGTATCTCATCAATAAAAAGTATGGTATCCTTGTCCTTTATTACCTCCTCCATCACCGATTTTACTCTTTCCTCAAAATCACCCCTGTATTTGGCGCCTGCTATCATAGTTGTAATATCCAACATAAAAATGCTTTTGTCTTTCAGCATTTCCGGGACGTCTCCGGAAACTATTTTAAGGGCAAGACCCTCCGCCACGGCGGTTTTACCGACTCCGCTTTCACCGATTAGACAGGGATTGTTCTTCCTGCGGCGCAAAAGAGTCTGTATCATTCTCTGTATCTCGTTTTCCCTGCAAAAAACCGGATCAATCTTGTTCTGCTCCGCCATAGCGGTAAGATCACGGCCGTACTTGTTCATAAGTCCGTCGGAAGCGGAGCGGCGTTTGGTAAACGGCATAGGGCCGCCTTTTTTTCCTCCTGAGCAGTCTTTGAGGCTTCCCTCTATATCAAGCCCCATTTCACGCAGAAAAATGCTCCCGTAACACTCCTCGTCGCTAAGCATCGCATATAATATATGCTCAGTTCCCACAAAGGAGGAATTTTCCTTTCTCGCTTCTGTGAGAGCCTTTTCAAGTATACGCTTGCTCCGAGGAGTGAAATCGGAAACGCCTAAATTAGTTGGGATTCCGCTTCCCACCGATTGTCTCAGCTTTGATATAACTCCTTCCCTGTTTATCCCCTGTTTTTGCAGAATATGCCCTGCCACCCCGCTTTCGTCGGATAAAAGACCGCAAAGTATATGCTCGCTCCCCACATAGGTGTGTCCTAAAGAGGAAGCCGTCTTTATTGAGCTGTTGAGGGCGGAGTTGGCCTTTTCGGTGAAGCCGCTGAATTCTATCATCTGTTTTAATTCCTTTCTTTTATTTTTCTTTGAGACTGAAAATTTGTAACACAAAAAGCACATTGGCATATATTGTAGTATGAAACGTTTCAAAACAATTTAAACAAACAAGGAGGAAACCAATATGTTTGGTAACAACTGCTGCTGGATCATAATCCTTATTCTTCTCTTCACCTGTGGTGGATGCGGTGGATGCGGAAGCACTTTCGCCAACAACGGCTGTGGCTGCGGAAACAGCAACAACGGTTGCGGCTGCAACAACGGCTGCGGCTGTGGCAATAACGACTGTGGCTGCGGCTGCTAATCGTTCTTAGAAAAAACGGCGGGGTTTCCCGCTGTTTTTATTTATATGAGAAGGACAGGCCGAATTATACGGTTATTGTGCAATTTTTCCAATTACTTATCCAAAGGAAAAAACAAGATTATTGAAAAAGTATCTATCTAATTGTCAAAAAAAAGAGTATAATATAATATCGTAATATAATGAAAAAGTATTGCCAATTAAATTTACTTTGATTATATCTATGTGAATGTAATACTAATCCTTGGTCAAGGTACAAACAAATAATAAAGACGACCAAAGATCGGTATAAAACGGACAGGCCGTTTTATCGCGGCTTCAGAAAAAAAGAAAAGAGGAGATTCCCTTGGTAAGAAAAGATTTAAGAAACATCGCCATAATTGCCCACGTTGATCACGGAAAAACCACATTGGTGGACGAAATGCTAAAGCAGGGCGGAGTATACCGAGAAAATCAGACAACCGTCGAAAGAGTTATGGACAGCAACGACCTTGAGCGTGAAAGAGGCATTACTATATTGGCGAAAAACACATCCGTATACTACAAGGACGTTAAGATAAACATAGTGGATACACCGGGGCACGCGGACTTCTCCGGCGAGGTGGAACGTATACTGAAAATGGTTAACGGCGTACTGCTGCTTGTGGACAGCTTTGAGGGCACAATGCCTCAAACCCGCTTCGTATTGCAGAAAGCGCTAGAACTGGGACATAAAATCATCGTGGTGGTAAATAAGACCGACCGCCCCGATGCGCGTAATAAAGAAGTTGTCAACGAAGTGCTGGAGCTTCTTCTGGATTTGGACGCTACCGAAGAACAGCTTGACAGTCCCGTTGTATTCTGTTCGGGAAGAATGGGCTGTTCCTCCTACAATCCGGACGATATGGGAAACGATTTTGTACCGCTTTTTGACAAGATAGTGGAGCATATCCCCGCCCCCGAAGGCGACGAAAACGATGAATTACAAGTTCTGGTTTCTTCCATAGATTACAATGACTATGTGGGGAGAATTGCGGTTGGACGTGTGGAAAGAGGAAAAATCAAAGTAAATCAGGAGGTTACGGTATGCGATCATCATAACAGAACCGCTCCGTATAAATCCAAGATAGTGAGCCTGTATCAATTCGACGGTCTCGGAAAAAAGGCCGTGGAAGAAGCCACAGTAGGAGATATAGTAGCATTCAGCGGAATAGAGAACATCACCATAGGCGAAACGGTGTGCAGCGTCGGCAATCCCGAACCGCTCCCCTTCGTAAAAATATCCGAGCCTACCGTTGAAATGACCTTTTCGGTAAACGACAGTCCTTTCGCGGGAAAAGAAGGAAAATTTGTAACCTCAAGACAAATACGCGAAAGACTCAACCGCGAACTTTTAAAAGACGTTTCTTTAAGGGTAAAAGACAGCGACACCACGGACAGCTTTGATGTGGCGGGCAGAGGTGAAATGCACCTTTCCATTCTTATAGAGACCATGAGAAGAGAAGGCTACGAGCTGGCGGTAAGTACGCCCCGCGTATTGTACAAGGAAATAGACGGAGTAAAATGCGAGCCTGTGGAAAGACTTGTTATAGACGTACCCTCCGAATCGGTGGGCGCCGTTATGAGCAAAATGGGTATACGCAAGGGCGAGATGGTTTCTATGAATCCGGTAGGCAGCCGCACACGCATAGAATTTATCATTCCCGAAAGAGGACTTTTCGGATATAAAAGCGAATTTCTTACGGACACCAAGGGTGAAGGAGTTATGAACACCGTGTTTGACAGCTATCAACCTTATATGGGCGACATACCCACCCGAACGACCGGTTCTCTTGTGGCATTTGAGACGGGAACCGCCAGCGCCTACGGCATATTCAACGTTCAGGACAGAGGTCAGCTCTTTATCGACGCGGGAACCGATGTATACGAGGGAATGGTGGTAGGTGTTTCCCCGAAGGCGGGCGACATAAACATCAACGTATGTAAGAAAAAGCACCTTACCAATACAAGAGCCAGCGGAAGCGACGAAGCCCTGCGGCTTATCCCATATAAGAGGATGAGTCTGGAGGAAAGTCTTGAATTTATAGGAGAGGACGAGCTTGTGGAGGTAACTCCCAACAGCATACGAATCAGAAAGCGCATTTTGGATAACGAGCTACGCGCCAAGGATCAAGCGAAACATAAAAACAAATAATGAATTATATAAAAATCGGAAACGTAAGAATCAAAAAAACCGCCGCCCTTGCTCCCATGGCCGGAATGGCGGACACTGCGTACAGGCTTATGGCAAAAAAGTACGGCGCGGCTTTGGTATGCGGGGAAATGGCAAGCTGCAAGGGCTTGTGCTACACCGACAGAAAAAGCGCCGCTTTGCTGGAGGTAACCGAAGAAGAAAGACCCATGGCAGTACAGCTTTTCGGTAGCGAGCCGGAGTTTTTTGCGAAAGCCGCAAAAACGGCCGTAAAATACAAACCCGATCTTATTGATATAAACTGCGGCTGCCCCGTACCGAAGGTAGTAAGCACCGGAGCGGGCTCCGCGCTTATGAAAAATCCGGAACTAATAGGCGAAATTATAAAATCGGTGAAATCGACAACCTATATTCCCGTAACGGTTAAAATACGTTTAGGATGGGACAGCAGCAGAGTTAACGCCGCCGAAGCGGCAAAAATCGCAGAGGAAAGCGGCGCGGCGGCAATAGCGATACATGGACGCACAAAAACGCAGATGTATTCGGGCAGGGCGGATTGGGAAGCCATCGCCCGGGTCAAGGAATCGGTGAGCATACCGGTTATAGGCAATGGAGACGTAACCGACCCCGTAAGCTGTAAAAAAATGTACAGTGAGACAGGCTGTGACCTTGTTATGATAGGACGGGGCAGTTACGGCAGACCATGGATTTTTGAGGAAATCGAACATTACTTTGAAACGGGTGAGCTTCTGCCCGAAAAAAGCCTTGAAAAAAGGCTTGAAATACTTTCCGAGCACATAGGTCTGATAGTTTCGCTTAAAGGCGAATGCTCCGGTATACGCGAAGCGAGAAAACACGCCATATGGTATCTTAAAGGGATAAATAACGCCGCGCGTTACCGAAATAAGTGCGGAGCTTTGTGTACCCTTGAGGATTTTTACAGGCTTAAGGAAGAAGTCTTGAACGACAATACGCGTTAAAAAAATAGTATTGAAAAAAGCGATTATGAAAGGACAGCGGTAAAATGAAACTGCCATCAGCGGAAGATTTTTTTGCTTTTGATATTTATAAAAGCGAATTTCTCGAAGCCTACCGCCGCATAACGGCGGGAGGAAAAAACGCGGTAAACGCCTACACAAGGCTTTGCTCCCACCTGCTGTTGAAGGATAAAAGCTTCTCAGATTTTGTTCACGATACTTTAGTTTATTCCGAACAGCCTTTGACGGAAAAATATCTGATAACGAAAAATCCCTCAATTTTAACCGCCATAAGCTACGATATCGAAAGAATAAGGGAAATATGTACCCTGTCCGCGTCGGATATAAAAAAATATATGTCAGAAGCGCTTGGAAGAGATCTTTCGGGGCTTCCGGAGTATGAAAAGGGCGAATTCAGATATACGGCGGAATATTTTATAGACCGCTGCAAGAGAAACGGTAGCGGAGTTTTTGCCCGTTACAAAGCATTCGTATATAACGAAACGAAAAAGTCTCTCATACCCGTGGAAAACCCCGACCCCGTAAAGCTTTCCGATCTGAAGCGCTATGAAACGCAAAGAAAACAGATAATGGACAACACTCTTTGCTTCGTACACGGAAAACCCGCATGCAACACATTGCTTTACGGCGACAGGGGCACCGGAAAATCCAGCACGGTAAAGGCTCTGCTAAATGAATTCCCTTCCCTGAGAATAATACGGCTTGACAAAACACAAATTTCCGCCGTTTTTGAGCTGTACGAAAAATTATCCTCGGTGCCTTTGTATTTTATTATTTTTATTGACGACCTTTGCTTTTCCGAAGACGACGACGGTTTTTTTATGCTTAAGCAGGCTCTGGAGGGATCGCTTTACGCAAAACCTGACAACGTGCTTATCTATGCCACCACCAACCGCCGCCATATTATAAAAGAGACCAACGAAAACCGAACGGAAAATTATGTTCATAAAAGCGACGCGATAGATGACAATATGTCATTATCCGAAAGGTTCGGACTATTTGTAACCTTTTCTGCTCCAAATAGAGAACAGTTCACGGACATAGCAAAAAAAATTGCCGCAGACAGAGGAATAAATATAGACGATAAAATTCTTGAAGCGGGAGTCGAACGCTTTGCTCTTAAACGCGGCGGACGCTCGCCGAGAATTGCCAAGCAATATGTGGATATTCTTGAGGGAAGACTTTCATTGGGATTGGAAATATATTAGGAACCTTTTCCAATGGATTGAACCGAATTCTGAAAGGATAACAATGAGAAAATTTAAAAAGCTGATCACCATTTTCTTAAGCTGTACGATACTTTTTACAGCGTTGATGGGATGTGAAAAAGAACCGGAAGAACAGCCTGCGAAAACGGAAACAACCACTACGGAAGCTGAACCGCAGCCTTATCCCGTTTCTATAAACCATACGGAAATTAAGGCAAAACCCGAAAAAGTAGTATGTCTCTCCCCTGCTGTCGCGGAAATTATTTTTGAGATGGGCTTCGGTGAAACAATCATAGGGAGAAGCGGCTACTGTGACTACCCGGAAGAAGTTCTGAACGCCGAGGATGTAGGCTCAGCCGCAAACCCCGATATAAACGCCATAACCGACCTTATGCCGGATATGGTAATAACCTCAACTCCCATTGCCTCAAAGGATATTTTCACAATGGAGAAGGCGGGAATTACCACCGTATTGATCCCAGCACCCACCACGCTTAAAGGCTTTTCTTCAATATATATCGCAATAGGACTTATATACGAGGGGCTTTTTACAGGAACGGAAAAAGGCGAAGAAGCTTACTCGGGAATATCAAAGCTTTTAGGCAACGCGGAAGCCTTAAACATAGGGAAATTTATCTATGTTACGGAAAACGTAGCAGTAGCGGGAGGAAACACGTTTGAAAGCGCCGTACTGTCCTGCTTCGGCACAAATCTTGCCAAAGAGGGCAGCGGTTACACTTACGACAAAGCCTTACTTCTGGAGGAGCAGCCGGACGTTATACTTTTGAACAGCAAATATACAAGGGATACACTTATAAACGATGAAATACTGTCGCAATTGGATGCAGCGATAAATTACAGAATCATTTATATTGACAACATTTTCTTTGAGCGCCCATCCTCAAGAATAAAGGAGTTTATAAACACGCTTCTCGAAGATTATAAAGGGCTCGGCGCCGATATTCCCCTTGAATAGCTTATGCCCGCACTTGACTTTTAGCCAAATTTTGTTATAATAATTATTGGTCGTATATTAAGGCAATACCGCACAAAGATTGTCGTGCAGACGCGCAGTCAGCTTTTTCGTCATATTGTCCAAAACTACGCAGTAATACCGGAGTATTTCAAGAAGTTTTGGGCAAAAATGACGGAAAAGATGCAAGCGTATACGCGGCAAAGCGCGCAGCGCGGTCTTTGCGCGGTGTTGCCTTAATATAATATAAATTCAACAGATGAAAGGTCGACACAAGATATGAAATGGACAAGTCTTAACGATTTAAGAGAAAGCTATCTTAAATTTTTTGAAAGCAAGGAACATCTGCGTATGGATTCGGCTCCCCTCGTACCGCAGGGGGACAACTCCGTGCTGCTTATCAATGCGGGTATGACTCCTCTTAAAAAGTATTTTCAGGGCGTTGAAACTCCTCCCCGTAAAAGGGTGACCACCTGTCAGAAATGTATCCGTACTCCGGATATCGAAAATGTGGGAAAGACCGCAAGGCACGGAACCTATTTTGAAATGCTTGGAAATTTCTCTTTCGGCGATTACTTTAAGCACGAGGCTATCGCGTGGGCATGGGAATATCTTACAAAAATCCTTGAAATACCAGAAGACAAGCTTTGGGTAACAATTTACGAAGAGGACGACGAAGCCGGCGATATCTGGGCGGATGAAATAGGCGTTCCCCATGACAGAATTGTAAAGCTTGGAAAAAAAGACAACTTCTGGGAACATGGAAGCGGCCCCTGCGGCCCCTGCTCCGAAATACATTTTGACAGGGGTGAAAAATACGGTTCTTTCATAGATTTTGAACAAGCGGGAGACTGCGATCGCATTATTGAAATATGGAACCTTGTATTCACTCAGTTTGACAACGACGGCAAGGGCAACTACACAATGCTCGCCAATAAAAATATAGACACCGGAATGGGTCTTGACCGTCTCGCCTGTGTAATGCAGGATGTGGATAATATGTTCGAGGTGGACACCGCCCAAAATATAATCAAAACCATATGTGAGCTTACGGGAAAACAATATAAGGCAAATGAAAAGGACGACGTTTCAATTCGCGTGATCACCGACCATGTAAGAGCAAGTACTTTCCTTATCGGCGACGGTGTAAGACCCTCAAATGAAGGCAGAGGGTACGTTTTAAGACGCCTTATCCGCCGCGCCGCGCGCCACGGACGTCTGCTGGGCATGAAGGAGAGCTTTTTGTACAAGGTGGCGGCAAGCGTTATAAAAGAAAACGAATCCGCTTACCCCGAAGTAAAAGAAAAAGAGGAGTATATCAAAAAAGTTCTCCGAAACGAAGAAGACAGCTTCAACAAAACCGTTGAAAAAGGCACTCAAATTCTTCAGGAGTTCATTGATAAAATGGATACCGGAAGCATTTTAAGCGGAGAGAACGTTTTTAAACTGCACGACACCTATGGCTTCCCTCTTGATCTTACCAAAGAAATACTTGCGGAAAAGAATCTTTCTCTCGACGAAAATCGTTTTCGCGAGCTTATGGATATTCAGCGTACAACCGCCCGCTCAAATCAGGCTTTCAAGGGCGGATGGGACGAAGCGTCCAACGACGCTTTTAACGAATTTAAAACCGAGTTTGTGGGATACAAAGAATTATCCTGCACAACTGTGTTGAAAGCGATTTTGAAAAACGGAGCTTTAACCGACTCATGTTCCGATAACGATGACGCAGTAGTGCTTATTGAAAAAACGCCTTTCTATGCCGAAAGCGGCGGACAGGTGGGCGACAAGGGTATTATTTCTAACGGCGACAATGTGCTGCGCGTCCTTGACACTAAAAAGCTGGCAGGCGGACAATACGTCTGTGAATGTCATATCGAAAGCGGCGAGTTTTACGTCAATGACAATGTAACCGCGCAGGTGGACGAAGAACTCCGACGCGCCACCGCGAGAAACCACACCTGCGCTCACCTTTTACAGGCGGCTTTACGCAAGGTGCTGGGAGATCATGTTCACCAATCGGGTTCCTATGTGGATCCTTACAAATGCCGTTTCGACTTTTCTCATTTCAGCGCTATGACCTTAGAGGAAATCACGCAGGTTGAAAAGCTTGTAAACGAAGAAATTTTAAAGGCGGTACCGGTTGTAACGGAAGAGCTCCCCATAGAAGAAGCCCAGAAACGCGGAGCAATGGCCTTATTCGGCGAAAAATACGGAAAATTTGTAAGAGTGGTCACCGTTCCCGATTTTTCAACGGAATTCTGCGGCGGTACCCACCTTACCAATACGGCACAGGCGGGTCTGTTCAAAATAATTGCCGAAACATCTGTAGCCAGCGGAGTGAGACGTATTGAGGCAATAACCGGCAACGAAATAATAAGAGCCTTTAACGGGCTTAACGTCATTATGTCCAAAATAGGCGCGACAGTTAAGGCTTCAGGAGAGGATGCCATTATAAATCGCTGTATCGGTCTTCAGAATGAAGTACATGAGCTTAAAAAGGAAATAGATCGTCTTAACGATAAAATTTCCGCATCACAGCTTAGCGGCCTTTACGATAATATGGAGGAAATAAAGGGCATAAAGATTATTACGGCGATGCTTACCGGTACATCCGGCGAAAACCTCAGGAAAGTAATGGACAGCATGAAGAGCAAAAACGACAGCTTTATAGCGGTGCTTGCTGGCGTAAGCGACAATAAGGGCAACTTTGTCTGCGCATGCAGCCACGAAGCCGTGGCAAAAGGTGCCAACGCAGGGCAGATAGTACGAAAAGTAGCTGAAATTACAGGCGCCAGGGGCGGCGGTAAACCGGATATGGCTATGTCCGGAATAGGCGACAATACTAAGATTGACGAGGCTCTGCTCGCGGTAAAGAGCATAGCTTCGGAAATGCTCAAAGACTGAAAACATATTTAAGGCAACACCGCGCAA
>CAJUFF010000030.1:22306-23139 GCA_910585505.1 uncultured Ruminiclostridium sp.
TCCGTCATTTTTGCCCAAAACTCCTTGAAATACGCCGGTATCCCAGCGTCGTTTTGGACAATCTAACGAAAAAGAAGACTGCGCGTCTGCACGACAATCTTGGTGCGGTATTGCCTTAATAATATGAAATATGTTTGATAATAATCCCTTTTAAAACTGTTGGGTTAGTGTTTTGGGTGTATTCCTTTTTAACTATGGATAAAATCCATAGTTAAAAAGGATTTGATATGAAGGAACTTGTAAATATGTTTTATACGCTGAATAGAAAGGAATGAAAAAATGGAAAACTGCCTTTTCTGCAAAATAATTAAGGGAGAGATTCCTTCCGCAAAGGTTTACGAGGATGAAGAGATACTTGCCTTTAAAGATATCAATCCAATGGCTCCCGTTCACATCCTTATTATACCTAAAAATCATATTGACGGAGCGGATATGCTGAACGACGAAAACTCCGCCGTGGTTTCCAAAATATTTGCCGTTGCTTCCCGGCTGGCTAAGGAAAACAGCTTGGATAACGGCTTCCGTATCGTGACTAATGTCGGTGTAAACGGCGGACAGACGGTACGCCATCTGCATTTTCACCTGCTCGGAGGAAAAAAGCTTAATACGGCGCTTTGCTGATAAGAATTTATGCTAATAACCATTTTGACACAGGATAAAATCATAGTCAAAATGGTTATTATACTAATTCTCACTCATCTTGTAGACAAAACTTCACAGGGTCTACAAGATGAGTGAGAATTACACCCGAAGCACTGTTAACCAATTAAAAATCATGTTTCCAATTTTTAATTGGTTAACAGTATTAGTAATAGTTCGCGATTTTTTCGGAT
>CAJUFF010000031.1:0-7631 GCA_910585505.1 uncultured Ruminiclostridium sp.
TTCCGCTTCCCTTTCGGAGTCCGAAAGGGAAGTAGGGGAGTCCAAAGGACGGGGGGCAACGCCCCCCAATGCTTGTGTGTTTTTTGCACTGTTGTAATTTTATTTAAACTTTTTTGGATTGCTATAATAACCATTTTGACATAGAATAAAATCATAGTCAAAATGGTTATTATACTAATTCCCGATCGACAACAAAATTTGTCTATACTTTGATCGGGAATTATACTGTTAACCAATTAAAAAATGGAAAAAACGGTTTTTAATTGGTTAACAGTGCTTCGGGTGTAATAACCATTTTGACTATGATTTTATCTTGTGTCAAAATGGTTATTAGTATTAGTACAAATCCTAATCTTTGGCGATCAATGACAACGCCGAAATACAAACCTGCCGTCATTCCTCACGGAACGACAGCAGGTTTTGTTACGGTAAATTACGCTCCCTGTTTCTCTCTCTCAAGCCATATATAAGCAATGTCAAGCGCTTCATAAAGCCCTTTCCTTTCACAGGTTTTTTTCATAATCTCGCTTGCGTCCACACCGTCAACCTGAGTAAGTGTGAGCCAGACCTTTACTCTGTCTGCCACCTCAAGACCATTGACGTTTCTTGTGGACATAATCTGAAGCATGGCCACCGTTTCATCGCTCATATTTCCGTAAAAAATCTGCTTTCCGTTTCTTACAAGAGGAAGTCCCTTATAAGTGAAAAATTTCTGCTCCTCCATCGTTTTCTCCTTTCGGTTAATAATTTAGAACTATCTCCTCGCCGTTCAGATAAGCTTGGGCGTTTTCCAGAAGCCTTGTGGCATAATTCCATTTGGTTTTAAAAATATTCTTCCCGTTTACGGCTATGATTATTTTGCGGTCGGCGGATTCGTATAAAGTTACCGTGTCCTTTTCCCTGTCATCGTCATAGGTATAGGAAAATTCCGCTATAAAATCTCCCTTTGTCTCGTCAGTGTAAATCTCCTCGCCGCGGCAGCTTACCAGATACTGATAGAACACTTGGAACCGTTCCAAATCGGATTCCTCGCCGTTCAGCACCACTTTCGCGTCATCGGCTCCTCCGTTTACGGTCGCGGTAAACTCGCATTCACCGTCACGGTATGTCACAGTGTCAAGATCATAGATATATGGCATCAGAAACAGCTTAGACATATATTGAGTTGGCTCCATGGTAGCCCAGACAAGGCTATCGGCGCTGAAGTAATAAATTACGTCCTTTACCTGATTGCTTATTCCGTAAAAGCCTTTAAGCTGATTTGTGGTTACTCCGGTTTCCTCGTCGGTTACTTCCTCGGTAACGGCATTGCCCACAAAAAGCCTGAACACCATATCCTTTTCCTGTGCGTCCTCCGCGTTTTCGTTCACCGCCAGTATGTCTATCCCGCAAAAAGGATCGTCAAGCCCGGTTTCCTTAAGCTGCTCCTCGGTAGGATCCACATAAACCGCCTTCTCGGCGGTAAGTCCGAACATGGCGTTCAGAAAAGCGCTTCCGTTGGTAAGATCGAGATAAACGTCGTAGGGGGACGTAAAGGCATAGGGATAAACCTGTATGCTTTCCTCACTGTCAGGTTCCGGAAGCGCTTCAAGAATAACGGGCTGCTCCCAGTCCTTTCTGGTTACCGTTATTTTCTTTATGGAGGGAGCGTTGGAGCCGTCGAATGAAGGCATTGCCGTTGTATTTATATATGACATCGGGTCGTTGTTCATAACGGCGTTAAGACTGTAACTGTAATAAGAATAGACATTTTCGCTGTCGGAAGTCATAACGTAGTTGGCTGACCCGCTCACCACATTCCCTCCGATATAAAGCGTAAAGCTTTCGCCGTTCTCGTAATTTACCTGCGCCTTTGAAGAGGGCGCGGAAAGACCGTACTGTTCGATATCGGAAGGATTTTCCTCCACCAACGAGCGGGCGGTCATTCCCGTAAGGGAATCCACAAGACTGTCGAAGCTGCTCTGAACCCAAAGGCTTTCTTTTATGTCCTCATATCCTTCGATGATCCAGATATCCTCGCCGCTTTTGTTTACCGCCTTCTTTACGGTAAAGCTGCCGACGGGGTTTTCTATATATATGCTTTCAATCTTCCCCTTATCCTCCGGCTGGAGCATTAAAGCGGGATCGGCAGTGGTGGTTTCCGTTACGTTCTGATCATCATCGCTTCCGTCGTCCGGAGCGGTAAGGGTCAGCACCAAAACCACCGCCGCAAGTACCGCAAGGCCTATTACCGAAAACAAAATTATGCGGAAATTTTTGCTGTTTGTATTTATTTTCATTTATATCCTTGATTCTCCTTTATCTTCTCTTCCTGCGCACTATTACCACAACTCCCGCCGCCACTACCAACAGAGGAACCGCCACTGCAAACACGATTGTTATGGCTCTCACCTGAGAAGCCGTTATCTCAAAGGTCTGTACGGAGAAGGACTTGGGCGATACCGATATCTCCACATTGTCCTTTCCGCTGGCAAAGTTGAAGATATTTAAAAATATATCCGAGTTGTTAAGGTAGGCCGCCTCCATAAAGCTGCGGTCAAGAATATAATGTCCGCTTACCGCGTAAATTCTGCTCTGATGCGGTTCAACTCCCTCATAAAAAGTCTTTGACGAGCCTGCCACCACGGGAAACGCTCCGGAACGCTCCGCTTTGGACGGGTCAAACCCGTCAAGTCCGTCAAAGGGAGCCACTACCGAGCCTTCATATGAGGAAACTATTGCTTCGGTTTTATAAATGGAATATTCGTCGAAAAGAAGCTCAATGGGCTTGAAACGGTCACCCTGCGTCTGCTTTGTCTGAGTATCCACTCCGCCGCTGTAATCGCCCTCTTTAAATTCAAGTATCTGATAAGTGCTTCCGCCGTTAAACGCGTAGTCGTTTGTCTGATACACATAGCCGGAATCCATTGAAAGCCCCCAGTCCTTAAGATAAGCGTTTATATTGGGGAGCACGTCCACGGTGGAAGCGGCTACATACATAAAGTTCTTGTCATATTTGCCGCCGTTGTCCAGCCATATATCTATTTTATTCAGATCGTCGTTGCTCAGATCGTAAATGGGAGCGAAAAGTATGGCAAAATCTATATCCGAATCTATTTTTTCAACGCTTGACAGCTTGAGTTCCTCCACAATATAAGCGTTGGCCTCCAACATACTTACCAGAGCAGTCGGCGACGAAGCGCCGTAATCCTCGGTAAGCACCGCCACTCTTACGGGATCGTCGTTTGTAACGTTCATTATACCCGAAAGAAAGCACCTTTCCGCCGCCGCGTAATATTCCACTGTAAGCGCCCCTGAAGAACCGTAGCCCAACTGATAATACATACTGTATGTTTCCGCCGTTATCTCGTTGCCGTTAAAGCTGTATTTGGGGGAGAGATAATCGTTGGGGGTAATTATAACGTTTCTTCCCGTTTTTTCCGATTCGATTATAATGGAACCAGCCGTAAGAGTCGCGCCGTAGCTGGAATAAAAGGCGGGATTGGAATCGAGATCAAGGTACTGCGCGGTGATTTTCGGGTTATTGGCCGCGAAAGTCTTTACTATCTCGCTTACCTGCTTATAATAAGAGCCGGCGTTTTCAAAATCCGATTCCTCAACGGTGACCGTCAGGCGGATATTGTCCTCTATCCCCTTGATATAATCTACGGTCGTATTGTCAATGGAATACATTGAGTTATCGGTAAGATCGGCGGTAATGTCAAACCTGTCCAGCATCATATTGAAAATAATATTTATCAGAACGATGGCGGCGACGAAAATAACGGTAACCGTAACGGACAGCGCACCGTATTTAAAGCGCTTTTTTCTTCCGTTAAGCGGTTTTTCCCTGACAGCCGATTCGCTTTTCACACTGCTTTCCTGCGTTCCTTCGGACTTTTCCGCCTTATCTTCGCCGTCTCCGCCGCTTACGGCGTCCGAATTCTTAACTTCGGCGTCGTCCTTAAGCTCTGCGGCCTCGGGCGTCTCCTTGATTTCCTCGCCTTCTTTATTTAAATCAATGTCTTTTTTACTCATTATTAAATCGGTTCCTTTCTTTTGGGATAGGGTTTACGACCATCTGCGTTTTTCAAGCACTCTTACCGTTAAAAACAAAAAGATAAAAGCCACGCTTGCGAAAAAGAAAATATTGGAAAGGCTGAAGATACCTATCGTAAATTCATTGTATCTGCTGAAAAACGACAGTGAATAGAAAACGTCCTGCAAAAACTTTGTAGGCATTACCGAAGCGAACGAATCCACAAGAATAAAGGCAATGTTAAGACCTATGCTTCCCACCGCCGCTATCATCTGGTTTTCGGTGAGAGTGGAAACAAAAATTCCCGCCGAAACGCAAAGCGCTCCCAAAAGAAGCATACCCACGATGTTACCGAAGATAACCGCCCAGTTGACCGCTGCAAAACAACTTAAAACTATCCCGTAAACCAGAAAGATCAGCATACAGATAAGCAGAATAACAAAGGCAGAAAGGAACTTTCCCATAACAAGCCTCGGAAGGCTTACCGGAGAGGTTAAAAGAAGCTGATCGGTTTTCTGCTTATTTTCCTCCGCCATAAGCCTCATTGTCAGTATGGGGATCATGATAAGCATTACAAAAAACATTCCCGTATAAACGTAGCTCATATCCACCGATTGGGACGTCAATGTGAACAAAAACAGAAATATCCCCGAAAACAGGTAAAACACTGCTATGAACACATATCCTAACGGAGAGGTAAAATAAGACAAAAGCTCGCGCTTCATTATTGCAAACATTACTTTCTGTCCTCCTTTTCCTTTGAATCCAAGGCTTTCTCATATTTTTCAAGTCCGCCGTAGTTATCGCCGGTAGTAAGCTTAAGGAAGATTTCCTCAAGGGTAAGCTCGTTGGACTTCATTAAAAGTATCGGATAATTTCTTGAGGACAGCTTTTTGGATACGTCCCTGCGTATATCCGTCCCCTGCTTCGCTTCCAGGAAAAATTCATATACTCCCGGCTCCGCTTCCCTGTTTATATGCACTCTGTCCATACCCTGAATACCGGACAAAAGTTTTTTTATGTCGTCCGGATTTCCCTCGGCCCGCACAACCAGCTTGTGGTCGGAGGAAAGGTTGCGGGCAAGTGCGTCGGTGGTATCGTTTGCAACTATGCTGCCGCTGCTTATTACCACTATCCTGTCGCATACCGCCTGTACCTCCGGCAGAATATGCGAGGACAAAATCACGGTATGGTGTTTTCCCAGCCTTTTTATAAGAGTTCTTATCTCGATTATCTGCTTGGGGTCAAGTCCTACCGTAGGCTCGTCCAGTATAAGCACTCCGGGATTACCCACCAATGCCTGAGCGAAACCCACGCGCTGCTGATACCCCTTGGACAGGTTTCTTATTAACCTGTTTTTCACATCGGTTATTTTTACAAGCTCGCATATTTCCGCCAGATGACTTTCCCTGGGCAGCTTGCTTTTTTTCAGCTTATAAACGAAATTAAGATATTCTTTTACCGTCATGTCCCCGTATACGGGCGGCTTTTCGGGAAGGTAGCCTATGTTCTTCTTAGCCGCTATCGGATCATCTAATATATCAATACCGTTTATTTTAGCGGTGCCCGATGTGGAAGAAATGTATCCCGTCAACATATTCATGGTGGTGGATTTTCCCGCTCCGTTGGGACCTAAGAAACCCAATATTTCCCCCTCGTTTACCGAAAAGGAAATATTTCTCACCGCCGTTTTGCTTCCAAACTGCTTGGTCAGATTGCTTACCTCTATCATTTTTTAATGTTCCTTTCTCTGATAAAAAAACAACAGAATAACCGCTGCCAGAAGTCTCCCGCCGAACCTCGGAATTGCTTCGCGATTCCGACAGCTTATTTAGGCTGCGCTTTATACCAATCCCTTTTTAAAATGACGTAATACCTACAGTTTAAAAAGGGATTGCACCCAAAATACTAATCACGTATTTTAATATTAATGTTATCACCGTCAAGTGACAGTAAGGTGAAGATTTTCTAAGAAGTTAACACTGCCGCCTTATCCTTTTCAAGCTGCATCCTAAGATCCTCCATACTGTCAAACTTTCTTTCCTCCCTCATAAACTCTCTGAGTACCACTCTGGCTCTAAGGCCGTATAAATCCCCATCGTAGCCTATTATATGGGTCTCCATCTCCGGAGTCCTTTCTTCTCCCTCCTCCAATTCCACTGTTGGCTTTACGCCGATATTTGTTATGGAGGGGTAATTTCTGCTTCTTACCTGAGTCCAGCTTTTATATACTCCTCTTCTGGGCGCTATCATACCCGAAGGGATAATCTGGTTAATTGTCGGGAAGCCTATTTTTCTTCCGTTTTTCTTTCCTTCCCTAACTTCAAGGACATAGGTCAGCTCATAGCCCAGAAGCGTATTAGCCTTGACCAAATCTCCCCGCCTTACAAGCTCTCTTATGGAAGTGGAGCTTATAGGCTCTCCCTCGTAGGTAACCGCGGGCACTATGCGGGTTTCAATACCTCTTTCGGAACAGACCTCGGCTAACGTCTCCGCAGTCGCTTTTCCTCCTTTGGCAAAACGGAAGTCGTAGCCGCAGGACACAAACCCCGCGTTAAGCTTTTCCACAAGCACCTTATCCACAAATTCCACGGCGGACAAGTCTCTGAGATCTGCGAAATCGGGAGCGAATATATAATTTACACCTATGCGGGAAAGCAGTTCAAGCTTCAGATCGTAGGTTATTATGTTTTCTCTTTCCTTAAATTTCGGAAGTATTGTCTTGTTGTTGAAGGTAAAGACCACCGACGTCAGGTCGGTGCGGAGCAACGCCTGCTTGATAACCTCGATATGTCCTAAATGAAGTCCGTCAAAGAAACCCAGCGCCACCGCCGATTTACCGTTTTTACAGCCCCTTGCGGTTATATCCGTCATATGCCGTCTGTCCTTTCTCCGTCAAAAAATTCTTCTTCATCGTCTATAAAGGCGCTTTCAAGATAAGCCAGATAATCATTGTCAATATTTATGCGAGACTCCGCACCGCCCTCTTGACTGTCCGTTTCCCGTTTCTGTTCCTGTTTCTGATTTTGTTCTTGTTCCTGTTTACGATCCTGAATATTCGGAAGCTCGGATGGCTTTTCTTGAGCGGTTTCAGAAACGGAAATGCCGGAAAAGATATTTTCCAGTTCACTGTCGAAAGTGACGCGAGCCACCGCTTGTTCAACAATATCTACCTCTTTGCCGCTATTATCTTCCGCTCCGTCGGGTTCCGCATCGGAAAACTTACCGTTTGCGGCCTTGATATTGGCAAGAGCCTGAGCCACGATGCTGCCCTCTCCGTCTTTATCGTTGGATTCATATCCCAATGTGGGGATATAAAAATCACCGTCGTACTGTTCCGGCTCCTCATGGGCTTCCGCGGTTATATTTTTTTGGGGCACTGACTCTGTTTCAACGGAAAATTCCGCCGCTTCATAAACTTTTTCAGAAACAGTTTCTATTGGTGTTTCCGCCTCTTGCTCGACTGTTTCCATAACGATTTCGGCAGGGGGTTCCATCACTTCCTTAATTGTTTCCGATACGGCTTCGGCGGGCGTTTCTGCCTCTTCCCCAACTATTTCCGTAACGGGTTCGGCAGATGTTTCAATCACTTCCCCAACCGTTTCCGATACAG
>CAJUFF010000031.1:7731-22765 GCA_910585505.1 uncultured Ruminiclostridium sp.
CTTCGACGGGTGGTTCCATCTCTTCTTTAATTGTTTCCGATACGGCTTCGGCGAGCGCTTCCGTCACTTCCTCAACTGTCTCCGTAACGGTTTCGGCAGGTGTTTCAATCACTTTCTCAACCGTTTCCGATACAGCTTCGACGGGTGGTTCCATCTCTTCTTTAATTGTTTCCGATACGGCTTCGGCGAGTGCTTCCGTCGCTTCCTCAACTGTCTCCGTAACGGTTTCGGCAGGTGTTTCAATCACTTCCTCAACTGTTTCCGCTGCGGTTTCGGAGGACGCTTCTGTCTCTTCCCCAACTGTTTCCGTAACAGTTTCGACGGGTGTTTCCGTCGCTTCTTCAATCATTTCCGCTGCGGCTTCGCCAAATATATTTGCCGCTTCTTCACTGATTTCCGCCGTTTTTTCGGCTGTCTCCACGGCGAGAAGCGAATCAGAATCAGTCTCCGCTTTAGTGTTAAAGCTTTCCTTAGCTTTTTCCGCTTTCTTTTCCACGGCGGTTTTAATATTGGCATAGTTATTTTCAGCGGGAGCGGGCTTCATTATATTTGTGGAATCGGTATTGAAGCGGCGCAGAACTTCAAGCTCATGATTTGTCCCTATTTTTCCGAGACCTAAAAAAACGCCGTCGGAGCCTTCAATATAATAGCCCTTATCATAAATTATATCAAACCTTATTCTGTCCGCGTCAAGGGAGGCCCCGTTTCTGAAAAGCTTGGTCTGCTTTTCGTCAAGCCGCGCCTTAGGAAGCTGCCCGTACAGCTTTTCAAGCGGCAAAAGCAGAGATTCCAGCTCCTCCGCGGATTTTTCCTCCAGCTCGCGAAGACGGTAACAATCGTCTAAAGTAAAAACACCTGACCTTACCCTTATCAGAGAGGTCATTACCGCTCCCGTTTCCAATTTCTGTCCTATATCGTGTATTAAAGTGCGTATGTAAGTGCCCTTGGAGCAGGTCACCGACATTTCGCCGCTGTTGTATTCGTACTTTTGTACTTTAAGCTCGTAAATATTTATTTTACGCGGCTGTCTGCTCACCACCTCGCCCTTTCGCGCAAGGTCGTAAAGCCTTTGCCCGTTTACCTTTACTGCGGAATACATGGGAGGAGTCTGTAACTGCTCCCCTGTAAAAACCCTTTCTATCATGGGCATTTTATTGCGGCTCACATAAGCATCGCAGGTGGACAGAACCTTTCCCGTTATATCCTGAGTATCGGTGGTTATTCCGAACTGAAAGCCCGCCACATACTGCTTGGTATCGTCTGGGCAGAAATCCACCGCCTTTGTGGCGTCGCCCACAAAAACGGGAAGAACCCCTTCCGCCATCGGATCAAGCGTTCCGCCGTGTCCGACCTTCTTCGTCTTATATATACGGCGAACCTTGGCCACAACGTCAAAGGAGGTCATTCCCTTTTCCTTGTAAATGCAAATTATTCCGTTCATACCATTATGAAAGTCCTTTCTCCCGAAAAGGGCGTTCAGATTTTCAGCGTTTAATTTAATAGCTTTTCAATAGCCTTTGTAACTTCTTCCTTTATAAGTCTTCTGGACTCCTCCGCGTCGGCGGCTTTTATTGTACAGCCCGCCGCCCTCATATGTCCTCCGCCGCCGAAATGTCCGCATATCTCCTGCACATTTACGCTGTTTGAGCGGAGAGAGGCCTTCCAGCCCTCTTCCTTTTCCTTAAGCACTATTCCAACCTCTACGCCCTGTATCTGCCTGGGCAAAGCGGAAATTCCGTTTACGTCCTCGGCGTCCACGCTGTCTAAAATTTCTTTTGAAAGAGCTATCACCGCGCCTTTGTCCTCGGCAAAAAACTCGATATTTTCAAACACATAACGTTCCAAACCGATACGCGCTTTTGTTTTCATATCAAAAAGGACATAATTCAGAGCGGCGGCGTCAAAGCCGTACTCCATCAGCTCTCCCGCCTTCAGATGAGTATGCCTTGTGGTATTCCCGAACTTAAAGCAGCCCGTATCGGTGGCTATTCCGGTATAGAGGCACTTGGCGATTTTTTCATCCAAACACTCCGCCTTCAGAAGCTTTATAAGATCATAAATTATTTCACAGGCAGCGGCGGCCGAATCGTCCACGTAAACTCTTTCGGCAAAGGGACGGTGGGATAGGTGATGGTCTATGGCAAGATCGACCTTGTCCCCATAAAGCTTTTCCAAACCTCCCAGCAGCGACCTGTCCGCCACGTCCACTGAAACCACGAAGCTTTCCTCAAACTGCTGATTTTCTACCGCCTCTTCCATATAGGAAAACCTTTCGGATAAAGGATCGGAACAGGCAAGACGCGCTTTTTTCCCCAGTCTTTGCAGTGCACCGCAAAGACCGTAGGCACAGCCTTCCGTGTCCCCATCGGGGTTGGCGTGAGACAGGATCAGGAAATTATCATGCCCGATTAAAAACTCCGCCGCCTGCTTCAAAGTAATATTGGTCGCTTTGTTCATAACGCTTTATCCTTTCCTAAGGTTATTCTTCCGTTTCGCCGGCTTTTTCCTCTCCTTCCGCCGCGCTTTCGCTGTTATGAGGGAGATTGGTTATGATATTGCTGATTTTTTCGTAATAGTCAAGCGAATTATCCGCTACAAATGTTATTTCGGGCATTTTACGCATTTTTATTCTGGCGTTTATTCTTTTCTTAAAAAATCCTTCCGCCTTCCGAAGGGCTTCCACGGCTTCCTTTGTTTTTTCACCGCCGCCCAAGGCGCTGACGTAAACTTTGCAGTAGCTCAGGTCATTGGTTATTTCAACGTCGGTTACTGTTACCAAGCCGTTTGCTATGTGCTTATCCTTAAGCTGCGGCATGGCAGCCGAGATTTCACGCTTTACGTCCTCGGTGAGACGGGAGATGTTATGATTTGACATTTGGAGCTCCTTTCTGCGGTTATTGCCCGACAGTTAACTTCGGAAAAGCTGTGCGCTGTCCTTTCGCAGGAAACCGAGAAAAAAGCTGCGGGAATACGCACACATTTCAAGGGTTTCCGAAAAAGTATTTATACTGATTCCCGATCAAAGTATAGACAAATTTTGTTGTCGATCGGGAATTAGCGCTTAGGGTGTAATTCTCAATCATCTTGTAGACCCTGTGAAATTTTGTCTGCAAGATGATTGAGAATTAGTATTAATACTAATCTTTGTTCAAGGTATAAACAAATAATACGGATGATCAAAGATTAGTGCTTAAAGATCGGTAGAAAAGAACCGGAAACCTAAAGTTTGAAAGTTGCTGTGAAAGCAATATTATATTATTAACAATTCCGTACTTTCAATACCCCGTAAACAACAAAAGGCGGCTCTTATGCCGCCTTTTATATTTAACGGCGAGTATCGTTAATTCAGGAGAATCCTAATCCCTATACTCCTCCATAAAATAACATTCAAACACATCGCCCTCCTTTATATCGCCGAATTTCTCCAGCGAAACGCCGCACTCGAAGCCCTGCGCAACTTCCTTCGCATCGTCCTTGAAACGCTTCAGACCTGCAATCTTATCGTCGGCTACAATTATACCGTCGCGCACCACTCTTATCATTGTATTACGCTGAAGTTTGCCGTCCGTAACATAACAGCCCGCTACGGGACCAACTCCGGTAATCTTATAGGTCATTCTGACTTCCGCCTTGCCCAACATAATTTCCCTGAACTTAGGCGCAAGCATACCCTTCATCGCCGTTTCGATCTCTTCTATGGCGTCGTAAATTATACGGTAAAGCCTTAAGTCAACGCCGTCTCTCTTGGCGTTTTCCTGTGCGGCAGGATTCGGTCTTACGTTAAAGCCTATAATAATGGCGTTTGAAGCGCTGGCTAACATTACGTCGCTTTCGCTTACCGCGCCTACCGCTCCGTGAATAACTCTTACTCTCACCTCATTGTTGGAAAGCTTTTCAAGGGACTGCTTCACCGCTTCAACCGAACCCTGTACGTCCGCCTTAACAATCAGTCTCAGCTCCTTCATCTCGCCTTCCTCTATATGAGCGAACAGGTTGTCAAGAGTTACCTTCTGATAAAGACTGAACTGAGCTTCCTTCTCCTCGAACTTGCGCTTCTGCACCAACTCTCTGGCAAGCTTTTCGTCCTCTACCACAGCGAAAGCGTCACCCGCCGAGGGAACCTCGCCGAGACCCATTATCTCAACGGGAACGCTAGGCCCCGCTTCCTTTATTGAACGTCCCGTATCGTCCCGCATTACCCTCACGTGTCCCACCGCGGTGCCCGCGATGATAACGTCTCCGGAGTGCAGTGTGCCGTTTTGCACCAGAAGTGTGGCGATGGGGCCTCTTCCCTTGTCAAGTCTCGCTTCGATTACCGCGCCCTTGGCCAAACGGTTGGGGTTGGCCTTAAGCTCCATAACGTCAGCCGTAAGATTGACCATTTCCAAAAGGGTGTCCATGCCCTCGCCCGTTTTCGCGGATACGGGAACACAAATAATGTCGCCGCCCCATTCTTCACACACAAGCTCGTACTCGGTAAGCGTCTGCTTTATCCTTTCGGGATTGGCGCCGGGCTTATCTATTTTGTTTATGGCCACTATTATGCTTACTCCCGCGTCCTTTGCGTGATGAATGGCTTCTACGGTCTGGGGCATTATTCCGTCGTCCGCCGCAACGACGAGTATGGCTATATCGGTTATCTGAGCGCCTCTTGCGCGCATGGCAGTAAAGGCCTCATGTCCGGGTGTATCTAAGAAGGTTATATCTCTTCCGCCGGCGGTAACGCGGTAAGCGCCTATATGCTGAGTAATGCCGCCCGCTTCTCCCGCCGCAACATGGGCGTTTCTTATATAGTCGAGAATTGAAGTTTTTCCGTGGTCAACGTGTCCCATAACAACCACAACGGGGCTTCTGGAAACCAGATCGTCGCTGTTGTCCTCCACCTCGTCGAAGAGTCTTTCCTCTATGGTGACAATTACCTCTTTTTCAACCTTCGCGCCCAATTCTTCGGCTACAAGCGAAGCGGTATCAAAGTCTATCACCTGATTTATGGAGCACATCTCGCCTAACTGCATCAGCTTTTTGATAACCTCGGCGGCGTTTACCTTAAGCCTCGAAGCAAGCTCGCTAACCACAATTTCATCGGGTATCTGTACCTTAAGCTGCTGCTTTCTCGCTCTTTCAAGCTCAAGCCTCTTAAGCTTCTGAGCTTCGGTTTCGCGGGTGTTTTTACCGTACTGTCCGCGTTTCTGGCGGCTTTTCTGGTCTATCTTCTGCTTTCTTCCCGCAAATTCGCTGCCCTTCTTGGAAGTGCTTTGTGCTATGGACTCGTATTTTTCGTTATACTTATCCAAATCCACGTAGCTTCCCCTTGTATCAACCCGCTTAGTTACCTGTTCGCCTCTCTGCTGAGCGGCCTGTTTCTCCTTCTTCTTGGCTATCGGAGGTTCGTTGGTCTTTATGGCGGAAATATCAACCTTGGCGGCAGGCGTCTTTGGCGCTATATGACCCGATTTTGCGCGTTCGGCTTCTTGCCTTGGCTTGGACTGAGTGGTATTATTGTTATTATGACCCTGTTTGGGCTTGTTGGCGGAATTCTGACTCTGATTGGCGTTTTGGACAGATTTAGGCTGATTGGGCTGGACGGGCTTTGAAACAGGCTGTTTTTCGGCGGGCTTTGCCGCGATTTTTTTGGCATCCTCCGCTTTTTTTGCCTCTTCGGCGGCTTTTCGTGCTTCTTCCGCCTTTCGGGCCTCTTCCTTGGCCTTTTCGGCAATCCTGGCTTCTTCTGCCTTTCGAGCCTCCTCGGCTTTTCTGGCTTCTTCCTTAGCCTGCTCCGCCTTTCGGGCTTCTTCGGCTTTTCGTGCCTCTTCTGCCTTTTTCGCCTCTTCGGCTTTTCGCTTTTCCTCTGCTTTCTTAGCTTCCTCGGCGGCTTTTCTTTCCTGCTCTTCCTTATCACGCCGTTCCGCTTCGGCCTTTTCTTTGCGTACTTTTTCGCCCTCGGCATAATACGCGTCAAAACTGTCCACCTGATTATCCTGCGTCAGCTTATCCAAAACCACGTCAAGCTCCTCGCCAATAAAGCTTGCGCCTATTTTTTTCTCCACGCCCAAATAATTCGCCACTATCTCGATAGCCTCATTCGGCGCTACATTAAGATCTTTTGCGAAATCTCTGATTTTTGCTTTAGAATTGGTTTCCATTCAATTTCCCCCAAGATTGTAAGGTAATTTGCCAAAGGCCGTGCTTCCGCCTTCGGATTTAAGGCAACACCGCGCAATGACCGCCTTACGGCTTAGCGTGCGGTATTGCCTTAATTTGATATATTATTTTATCTTATCGGCTCACAGCCTTGGGAAAGCGCTTTCCAAAAGCCCTCGTCCGTAATTGCCGCAATGCCTGTTTTTTTTCCTATAATGCCCTCGATCTGTTCCATATCGGCGTCCAATATAACAATATCCAATTCGGGACGGTGTTTGTCCCTTAAAAAGAGCACCTCTTTTTTTGTTTTTGGGGAGAGATCCTTTGAAAGCGCTATCCCTTTAACCCTTGTTTTCGGGTCGGCCATTTCTCGTTTTACCGCATCAAAACCCACTATAAGACAACCTGTCTTTTTCATTAGCCCCAAAGTAGACAATTTCACGCTTCTTCTCCCTCGGCCGCTTTTATTTCAGCCTCAAGCTGCCCGTACACCTCGCCGCCTATTTTACACTTTAGCGAACGCTCCAGCGATTTTTTCTTAACCGCTTTTTTAAAGCATTCCGACGACTTACAGATATACGCCCCCCTGCCGTTTTTCTTTCCCGTAAGATCAAGAGCTATTTCTCCTTCCTTACTCCTAACTATGCGCAGAAGGCCTTTTTTTCCTATCATTTCATCACAGCCGAGACATTTTCTCAGCGGTTCAACCTTTCCCACAAGCTGCCCTTTCCCTATTTCAAATTATATTAACCCTCAAAAAATCCGCTTTCGGGCTTTATGTCGATTTTGTATCCCGTAAGCTTGGCCGCCAGCTTGGCGTTTTGCCCCTTGTTGCCAATGGCTAATGAAAGCTGATTGTCGGGAACAACTACCGTACAGGACTTTATCTCCTCGTCGGGTATATCCACGCTTATTACGTCGGCGGGCTTCAAGGCCTGCTTTATAAACTCGCAGGGATCGTCGTTATATATTACTATATCTATTTTTTCGCCGCAAAGCTCGTCGCATATCTTGGAGATTCTGCTTCTCTGCGGTCCTATGCAGGCGCCCAAAGGATCCACATTGGGATCGCTGCTGATAACCGCCATTTTACTGCGCTGTCCCGGCTCTCTGCTTATGGACTTTATTTCTACGATACCCTCGAAAATTTCCGGAACCTCCTGTTCAAAAAGCCTTTTTATAAAATCGCGGTTGGTTCTGCTTATTTTGAGCATCGGACGTCGGTCGGCGGGAGACGCGCCGCTTACAAACACCTTTATCATATCGTTTTCGTGAAGCTCGTCTCCGGGAAGCTGCTCGCTTCTGAACAGCATTACCTCATTGCCTTTTATTTCCACCGTTGCGTTACCGGTGGCTGGCTCAACCTTAAGCACCTTTACGGAAACCGCCTCATTCTGAAGTTCGCCCCATTGTTCAACCAACTTGCTGCGTTCCACGTCCTTGATACCCTGCTTCATAACCTGCTTGGCAGTCTGAGCAGCGATTCTTCCAAAATGCATCGTATCAAGAGGGATTATACAGGTATCTCCCGGTTTATAGCGTTTGCTGTACTTTTTGGCTTCCTCCGCCGAAATCTGGTTGGCGTCGTCCTCTACCTCCTCGACAACCTCCTTTAACAGAGCCACTTCAAGGGCGCCCGTTCTTTCGTTTACGGTATATTTTACATTTTCGCAGCGAGGATATTCCTTTTTTACCGCAATTCCCACCGCAGTCTCAATTTTCTCTATCAGAAGCTCCGGCTCAATTCCCTTTTCATCCGCAAGCATTTTAAGAGCGTCGTAAAAGCTAACATTTTTTTCGTTGGCAGCCATTTCAGCATTCCTCCTGTGAATTATCGGCTAAAATATATATCAGATGTATTTCGGTCATTCGTCGTTTTCTTCGGCCGTATCGAACCGTATGTCAACGGATTCCGTTTCGTCCGCGTCATACTCTTCAAGCTCTTCCGGCTCGTAATTTACCTTTATGCACTTGGAAAGTTTTATCTTTTCTCCGTCTACCGTAATCGAAGCTTTTTCCTCGTCGTACTCCTCAAGGATCCCCGTTTTATAACTTTCCCCGCCGTCGGATTTAACGTGGGCGCTTACCCGCTGACCTAAAGATTCCTTAAAATGTTCGGGTTTTCTCAATTTTTTGTACACTCCGGGGGTGCCTATTTCAAGAATATCCACCTGTTCGATAAACTTCTGCCTGTCAAAAATCTCGTTTATCGGCCGGGACAGTTCCTCGCACTTATCGCTGTCCATACCATCCTCATTGTCAAAGAGCACTCTGAGGTACCACATTGCGCCTTCTTTTTCAAAGCAGACGTCATAAAGCTTACAGCCCGCTTTTTCTATAAGAGGTTTCGCAAGTCGCAGCGCCTCCTCCTCTATTTTGGGAGCAAGCGACTTTTTGCCGCCTTTTTCTTTTGCCATTCATTTTCTCCGTTCAAAAAAGCCGCCTGTACGGAGGGTTTTCGGTAAAATTTCAAAAATCCCTCAAACAAACGTTAAGACCGAGTTGCAAACCCAGTCTTACCATACTCTATCATTATCATCATATTGATTATATCACTAAAATTTACCTTTGTCAATGCTTTTGTGACAATTTTTTAAAATTTTGAAAAAATTTTTCTAAAACCTTGACAACTTCCTCTCACGGTGATATAATTTTTTTGTCGGCTAAAAGCGGCCGGCAAAATAAGCAGGGAGCTGATATTTCGGCTGAGAGGAAACGGATTGACGTTTCGACCTATTGACCTGATTCGGATAATGCCGACGTAGGGAGAATAGATTTGTATTTTACGATACCTCACGCCCCTGCGCCCTAAAAAGCGCGGGGGTTAATTTTTTCCTGCAAATTGAAAGGACGTAAAAAAATGAACCAGAAAACACTTAGACTGACGGAATCGGCTATAATGTTAGCCTTGGGCTTTATCCTGAGCTTGCTCAAGATAATAGACATGCCCTTTGGCGGATCGGTAACGGTATTCGGTATGCTGCCCGTTATCATCATAGCTTACAGATACGGCACCGCGTGGGGGCTGCTGGTGGGATTTACCGCAAGCCTGCTTCAAATGCTGTCCGGTCTTAAGAATCTTACCTACGGAACAAGCGCCGGGGCGGTGATCGCCATTATAATGCTTGACTACGTTGTCGCCTTTACCGCAATGGGGCTTGGCGGTCTTTTCAAAGGAAAAGTGAAGGATAAGGGTACAGGCATAGCTTTAGGCGCGCTCACTGCCTGCCTTGTACGCTACATATGCCATACCGCGGTAGGCTGCACCGTATGGGCGGGAGTATCCATTCCCACCAGCGACGGACTTCTGTATTCCATGGTGTACAATGCGGCGTATATGATACCCGAAACCGTCATAACCGTTGCGGGTGCGTACTTTGCCGGAAAAATATTTACTCTTTCGGAGCAGCAAATAAAGCCTGTACCCATGAAGGATGGCTCGGCCGGAAGGGCGGCGGCAATGCTTCCCGCCGTCATGGGTCTGGTAATATCGTTTGTGTTTATTTTTGCCATGGTACAGACGGAAGAAGGATTTGACATAACCGCCATTACACGCACAGATATTTTTGACTGGTTGGCGCCTGTCATTGTTTTTATTGCGGGAATAGTCATATCGGTGATTATTAAGAATACGGTTAAGAAAAAGCTTTCTTGATTTTTTACCCATAACGCAATGTCCGCCGAATAGCACTTCTTCTATTCGGCGGACATTGCTTTTTTCCTTGATATTTTTCATTTCTGCCCGCGTCTTACCTCAAGCTTTCATTTGCGAAACGGTAAGACGAATTTTTAGTCAAATCTATAACTTGAACTTTTAGCCGAAATCTACATTACCGCTTTATCTCCGACACTTCCATATCCGAAAGATTTGTGAAAACGTCCGTAAGCCCCTCGGTTAAAATAATTCTTTTATCTTCGGTCACCAACAGCATTTCAAATCCCCCTTTTTCCTTCCAAAGCTTTACCGCCTTATCCACACCCATTACAAAAACCGCAGTTGAAAGAGCGTCGCATTTGATCCCGCTTTCTCCCGCTATTGTGGCCGAAACTATGCCGTTATCCGCCGGATAGCCGTCGGCGGGATCGATAATATGGTGATAGCGTTTCCCATCTTCACCTTCAAAATATCTTTCGTAATTTCCCGAAGTCACCACCGCCGCGTTTTCAAGCTTAAGCAAGCACATATTGCCTTCGTCAAAGGGATTTTTTACCGCGATATTCCAACTTGTCCCGTCGATTTTTGCGCCCAGAGCCTGCACGTTTCCACCCAAGCTTATTATTGCCGACTCCACGCCGTTTTCCTTCAAGACGGCGACCGCCCTGTCTCCGGCGTAGCCCTTTGCCGCCGCGCCCAAGTCAATTTGCTCTCCAAAAGGCAAAAAAACCGTATTATCTCCCACCTTAACGGAGCGGTAATCCACTTTTTCCAGCAAATTATCCAACGTCTCCTCGTCAGGAATTTTATAATTTCCCGTGGTGAAGCCCCACTCGGTAATAACGGGTCTTAACGTGATATCGAGAGCGCCGCCGCTTTCCTTCCCCGTTTCAAGAGCAGCGCGTATCACCTTTTCGGTATCGTCGCTTATTGTTACGGTTTCTCCCGCCTTTTCATTGATTTTTGACACCTCGCTGTCCGGATCGGTAGCCGACATAAGAGACTCTATGCGCATTACCTCCTCTTTTGCAGCCTTTGCCGCCGATTCGGCACTTTTTCCGTAAACGGTAAGGGCAATATATGTATCCATAGCAACAAATCCCGTCTGATAAACAGGCGACTCGGAACCGCAGGAGCACAGCAAAATCGACAGCAGCGAAACAAAAAGAACTCCTGCCCACTTAGGCTTTTTTATCACGGCTTTATTTCTTCACTTTCTTTGAAAAATAGTTTCGGCATATCACCTTAGAATAAATTATTTAATCTTTTCCGTCCTTTTTATAACAAGCTGAGCCGCAAGCCCCGTCAATGCTCCCGCGATACAGCCGGACAAAACCAGCGGCGGAAGATAAAACCACACGGCGGCGGTTTTCATTATAAGCGAAGCCGCCGTAAGCTGCCCCAGATTGTGCAGAACCGCACCGAAAACGCTGCACAACCACAAGCGGTTTATGGGTATAATCTTTTTCAGAGGGAGCATACCCAAAAGGCAAAACGTGCCGCCTGAAAGGCTGTACAAAAGCGCCGAGGGATTGGAGGAAAAAAACGACCCCAGCAACACTCTCGCCAAAAGCATCAGCGCCGCTTCGCTCCATTTACAGCGATAGACGGCATAAACCGTTATTATGTTGGCCAGACCCAATTTGACTCCCGCCACGGGAGAAAGATTTGGAATTTGAAGCTCCACAACAAAAATGATCAGCGCTATGGCGGTCAGGAGCGCCAACTCGGTCATTCGGCGTATCTTTTTATTCATTATTCCGCTTTTTCCTTTTATGCCAATGCCAATATTTCCGTATTGTTCCCGTATTCAACGCAGACGATTCATCCGACCACCGCGTCGATTCCATCATAGTCCGAAGCGAACTTTATTACCAGATGATTGGGGAGACAGACGATAGGAGCGGAAGAGGACAGCCAGCTCATTTTTACGCAGGTATTATCCGGACAGCCCGCTTCAGACACTCTTATTTTTCCGTCCTTTATTTCAAGAAGATTATAACTGTCGCCGTAATCAATTCTTATAAAGCGCTCATCCTCCGCGTTTATGTAAACGGTATATAGGATCTGATCATCTCTCAAAACTTGAACAACGTTCATTTTATTGGGCATAAGCAGCAAAAGGGTGCCTAAAGCGCCTGAGAGAGACAGTACCCCCGCAAGGATATAAGCCAACACAAGTCCTTTTTTCGCTTTTGTCTTCACTTCTGTCCGTAATAAGCGTTGGCGCCGTGTTTTCTGAGATAGTGTTTATCCAGGAGCGTTTCATCCATAGACGGCAATCCTTTATTAAGCGTAAGCGCGTGATATGCCATAAATGCCGCTTCTTCAAGAACAACTGCGTTATGCACGGCGTCGTCGGCGCTTGTTCCCCAAGTAAACGGGCCATGGCTTTTTACCAGAACCGCAGGGATCGACATGGGGTCGATATTCTTAAAGGCTTCTATTATCACCGTTCCCGTTTCTTTTTCATATTCGCCGTTGATCTCAGCGCCATTCATCGCCCTTGTACATGGGATTTCGCCGTAGAAGTAATCGGCGTGGGTGGTACCCAACGCGGGAATGCCCATTCCCGCCTGTGCGAATGAGGTTGCCCAGCGGCTATGGGTATGAACTACTCCGCCGATATTTTGAAAGGCTTTGTATAATTCAAGGTGGGTGGGGGTATCGCTGGATGGCTTGTATTTTCCCTCCACTATTTCCCCCTTAAGATTCATAAGCACCATATCGTCAGGGGTCATTTTATCGTAATCAACGCCTGATGGTTTTATTGCGAAGATACCGCTTTCGCGGTCGATTTCGGAGGCGTTTCCCCATGTGAAGATGGCTAAATTGTGTTTGGGAAGAAGGAGGTTTGCTTCGTATACACGTTGTTTTAAGGTATCTAACATTGGTTTTGGTTCCTTTCTTTGATTTTATTGTGGAGTTTTGCGTGCCACAAGGGATTTTATCTAAAGTTTATTTCCTTTTTCAATGTTTTATTTTTGCATCGGCGGTGCAGGACCGCTCCCGCGGGGGGCTTAAGGCGACACCAAAGGGGGGCGAAGGTGAACAGGCTCCGCATCCGGTTTTATTTAGAAAGTTTACGGTTTTATCGTAAAGCTACTTATCCGGCGGAGCCTGTCCACCACTCTCCCCCCTTAGGTTTCGCCTTAAGAATCCCTTCCTTACCCCCCTCTGGGTGTTTTGTTGTCAATATGCCTTTCTCTCGATTAAAATGTTGTTCCGATGATTGCTATTATCGTATGCTTGTTTATTTTTTAAGTTGTTTATTTTATATAACTGCTCCTATTAAAGTTTAATCGCCTAATAAGGTTTATTGTTCCATAAATTATTGCAAATGACTGCGTGCCTGTAAATGTTTTGTTTCTGTCTTGCGTATCAAACTCCGCAAACTGTTCCATCAGGCAAAAGTGCTCCTACACCGATAACTGCGCCGCCGTCTCCGTCGATACAAGCTTTCTTACATCAACATACCGACATTTATAAACGCTTTTTCACGACTTTCTTTACACCATTCCCGCCGCTTTTTCCGCTTCTAATCCGCCAATAAACCTCTTCATATACTCCTTAAACCCTTCAACGCCCTTTTCGTCCGGCTCCACAACTCTCTTTTCCGCTCCTTTAAACACCTTTTCTTCAAGAAATACCGATAATTCTTTCCCATTTCCCACCTTCATAAAACCTGCCAGCAGCGCCATTCCCCATGCGCCGCCTTCTCCTGCCGTAGTCATAACGGTGATGGGCACATTCATGGCGTTGGCAGTCAGCGCATCTGCCGCGCCTTCCACCTTGAACAATCCTCCGTGCGCGGCAAATCTCTTAGCTTTCACCTTTTCTTTTTCAAAAAGTATGTCGTTCCCCATTTTCAATGCCGACAACGCTGTCATTAATTCCACTCTGAAAAAATTGGCAAGATTAAATTCGCCGTCAGGACTTCTGAAATACATGGGCTTTCCTTTTTCAACACCCGCCACAGGCTCTCCGGAAAGAAAGTTGTAAGCCGTAATTCCTCCGCCGCTTACATCTCCCTTCATGGCGTTTTTGTATAAAAGCGAGTAAAGCTCGGACTTGTCGATTTCATTTCCCGTGAGAGAAGCGAATTCCCCAAACAGCTTCACCCATGCATCAAGTTCGGAACAGCAGTTGTTGCAATGTATCATCGCCACGTCTGAGCCGTCCGGCGTAGATACCACGTCGATTTCCTTGTATACTCCCTTAATCGGCTTGTCAAGCACTAACATCGAAAAAACAGAGGTTCCGCCGGAAATATTTCCTGTTTCGGGCAGCACACTGTCCGTTGCCACCATTCCGGTTCCGGCGTCCCCTTCGGCGGGACAAAAAGGAACTCCCGCCTTAAGATCACCGTCAGCATCCAAAAATTTCGCTCCCTCTTCGGTCAGTACCCCGCACTGCTCCCCCGCTTTTTTTACAATGGGCAGTATTCCTTCTATATCCCACTTGTACCCTTTTCCCGCAATAAGAGCGCGGAATTTTTCTATCATGGAATTATTGTAGCCAATGCCCTCCGTAGGAAACATTCCCGAAGCTTCACCTACACCGGCAGCCTTTTCACCCGTAAGAAGATAATGCACATACACCGCTAAAGTAGTTATGTAGGAAATATCATTGATATGCTCCTCGTTGTTCAATATAGCCTGATACAAGTGGGCAATACTCCAGCGCTGTGGTATGTTGAATGAAAAAAGCTCGCTCAGCTCGTTTGCGGCCTGTTCTGTGGTAGTGTTTCTCCATGTACGGAAGGGGACAAGTAATTCTCCGTTTTCATTGAAAGGCATATATCCGTGCATCATTCCAGATATTCCCATCGCTCCGAATGTGGTAACGGTTACTCCGTATTTTTTCTTAATGTCACTTTTTAAATCGGAGTAGCAACTTTTCAGCCCATTGTGAATATCTTCCAAAGAATAAGTCCAATATCCGTTTTCAAGCTTGTTTTCCCATGTATATCCACCGCTTGCAATGGGCGCAAAGGTATCGTCGATAAGAATTGCTTTTATACGTGTGGAGCCGAATTCAATACCTAAAAAGGTCTTTCCGGTTTCAATTTTTTCGGTAATGTTCTCTTTCATTTTTTTGTTTCCTCGTTTCCGATTATTTTATTAATACTATAGCAATCCATCAAAAAGATAAACAAACAGGAGCGAAGCGACTAATTGTCCTTTCCGCTTCCCTTTCGGAGTCCGAAAGGGAAGTAGGGGAGTCCAAAGGACGGGG
>CAJUFF010000032.1 GCA_910585505.1 uncultured Ruminiclostridium sp.
AGGCTTTTTGACGCGGAAGATGACCGTTTTGGGGCGAAAAGACGGCGTTTCCGATTTTTCAAACAAGGTTTATTGTTTAGGGTGTAATTCCTCATTGAAAGTGTACACAAACATTCTTATCAAAAACCATATATACAAGTTTTTTCTCGAATTTTTGTACACTTTCTAATGGGAATTAGTATAATTACAAGCAGCTTTTGCGGATATTCAAACGCCGGATATGATAAAACTCCTTGTACCGAAATTAAAAACGGGGGATCCTATTGTCGTAAGCTTAAAGTCAGACGATAGAAAAACGCTTTGATTCTTGCTGCTATAAGAGAAAAAGTAATATCTTAATTTCCGCTTTAAAATCGAGAAATTACCTTACTTTCTCTTCTTAGCCGCCAGCGAACCCACAAACGCTGCCGCCGCCAGAGCCGCGGGTACAACAGCCAAAGGAACACCCGTGGGCTGGTTCTTGTCGGAACTGTCTGTATTGCCGATATTACCCGTATTCTCGACGCTCTCATAAATCAAAGTAGTTGTAGCGTCAGATGTCTCGCTTGACTCGGGGGCATGCGTATTCGGCGTCTGTGTTTCCGGATCCTGAACGTCCGGAGTCTGAGTCACCGCCGGCTGTATTGTCGTACCCTGTGTTTCGTTGGAATCGCTTGCTCCGTTATCGGGAACGTAGAAATCGCCGTGCGAACCGGCAGTGGTTACCGTAGGCTCTTCGGGACCAACATCGGGAAGATTTTCATCCGGAATTATGGGAGGAAGCTCTTCTGAAGGTGTGCTTCCGCCTTCCGCGTCAAATCTCGCGCCTGCGTCGATTGGAGCCGAATCCGCAAGCATAAGGAATTCGTTCATATTAATGGTGCCGTCGTCATTGCGGTCAATTCCGCTGAAGGAGAGAGATTTGAACATAGCTTCTGTAATCTCCGCGTTTTCAGAGTTTACGCTCTTGGAACCGTTCCAGAAGTAAACGCTGCTGCCCGCAACAGCCGCCGCGTCCTGTGTTCCCTTACCCGATACCGAGTCGGATACCGCAAAATCCTCGGCGGTTATTTCGGATAAGAACCTCCCCGCGGATATACACTTGAAGGAAATAAGTCCCTTTACGGAGAAATCGGTGTTTGCTACGTTGTCTCTTGTGTAAAGATTTATGTTGCTCTTCTTGTTATTGTAGGAAGTGCAGTTTTCAACCTTTACATCGGGGCAGGAGTTAGAGGTAATGCCGTCCGCCTTATTGCCGAAAGCTATGCAGTTTTTCAGCAAATGGCCGCCGGGCATTCCTTCGCCGCCCAATTTAAAGCCGTTGCCGTTACCCGCGTCCGTACCGTCCTCAAGATAACCGTTGCCGTAGGCTACGGAGTTTTGGATAGTAACTGAACCGATGGAGCCGGAGGCGGTTTTGGCGAAGAGATCCCAGCCGTCGTCGGCATTGTTGTAGGCTACGCAGCCGTCAAATACATTGCCCGTACCTACCGTAAGCTTGGCGGCAAAGCCGTCCGCGTCCTCATAACCGCCGTCTGCGTTATTGTGGGAGGTGCAGTTAAGTATGAGGTTGTTACAGGGCCAGAGCTCCTTGGGGTCGGAGCTGTTGTTGTAGGCGCTTATCTGTATGCCTGTGTTGCCGTTGTTGTAAGCGTTTATCCGGTCGAGTGTGATGTTGTTTCCGTTTACGTAGAAGCCGCCCTGACCGTTGGAGGTATTAGTTACGTCAAAGCCCTTGAAGTACCAGTAATCTCCGCCCGCTCTGAAACCCTGAGACTTTTTCTGGAAGTCAAATATTGGGCGTGTCTTTGCGTCGGGATCGGCTATCATGTAAATTTTTTCTTCCGACGTACCGTCAAGACCTCGCGCGATATGAACGGGAGACTCCAACTTGTAGGTTCCCTCCATAACTACGATGGTCTGTCCCGGCTGAACAGCGTTTACCGCCGTGTAAACGTCGAGAGGATATTCGGGTCCCCCATTGCCTTCGGAATTACCGTCGGGAGCAATATAAAGGTTATTCTGATTTGCAAAGCGATTTTCAAAGCTAACCGTGTGTTCTTTGGTAACGGGGTCAGTGCTGGCCAGTATCTGTCCTTCGCCCAACTCCTGATTTGGGTCGGGAGTAAATACAATGGTTATCTTATTGCTGCCGCTTTCGGTGAGTTTTATTTCGGTGTCCGCGCTGACATTGCGAGGAAGCTCGGCCGTGGCAGATTTAACGCCGTTAACGCTTATTTCCGCGGTGCCCGCAACGTTTGC
Organism: uncultured Ruminiclostridium sp.; assembly: GCA_910585505.1. GTDB lineage: Bacteria > Bacillota > Clostridia > Oscillospirales > Ruminococcaceae > Ruminiclostridium_E. Next base: position 2,242 of record CAJUFF010000032.1, read on the forward strand.
GAAAAGTGTGAGAGTGTAGTTTTCGTTGTTGGAAACGCTGCCCGATTTTACGTTAATTCGGGGAGTAATGCCTTCAACGGGCTTTTCCTCGGCGGGAGCGTCGTCATCGGGGTCAACCGTGGTGATTTTAACGTCGGAGAAGGTAGCGCGGGCGTTTCTGGAAGCGAAGAAGCCCACATATACGTTTTCGGCGTCAAGCTTATCCAGTGCCTTGGGATCATAGAATTTTTGGGTTCTTACAAGCTCTCCTTCCTGAGTATAATAGGAGATAAAGTAGCCCGTATTGTTTCTCTGAATTTCGATGATAAAGTCGGTGAGCTCCGCTATTGAAGGACCCTTCAGCGCTTCGGGATTGATAACGTTGCCCACTATATTATATGTGGCGGCGTCAAGACCCTGCTCTGCGGCCGAAATTTCAAGCGGATACTGTATTCCGTTGGCAACCTGCTTGATGGTAGCGGTATCGCTGCTCATTACCAAGTCGATATTTTCGGGGGTAATGCCCAGCTTGGTGTTGATGCCGAGACCCAACTGCATCGAGTATTTGCTTCCCAGCGTGCTGTCATAGGTCACCTCGGCAAATTCTGAGTCGTAGCGGTATTCAACCTTTGAAGCGAGCGCCATATATTGGTTGCTCCAGAAATCCTTTACACCGTATACGTCGGGAATACTGTCGATAGCCAGAAGGCCGAAGCCGTCCTGTCCGTTGGAATAGGTCCAGCTGTCAACATGAACGTTGGCACGGAAGGTAAAGTTAAGGTTGGTGGGAATGGGTGTGTAGTAGAAGGCGATGCCGTCCTGCCCTGCGGGCTGAATCTTTCCCTTGCCCTTTTCCGAGAATACGGTCACCTTTCCGTCTTCGTTAATATTTCCCTCATATCCGTTAGAGCCGTCTGTGGTGCTTGTAGAGGTGCCGTAGATAGTGAAGCCCCAGCGCTGCTGCTCCTCTTCGGTAACGGTGGCTTCCATCACAGCGGATTTTTCTCCCTCATCCGAACCGCGTACGGCGGAAACGGCAAAGCCGTATTTTTCGCCTACCGTAAGCCCTGTTACGGTAAACATGGTATCGGCGGAGCTGCCCGCTTTTTCGCCGTTTACATAAATATTGTAGCTTTCGGCTTCCTTTACCGCGCTCCATATAAGCTCTACCGAGCCGTTGCCCTTATTTGTGGCGGAAGAGATATTGGTAACGCCCAAAGGAAGAACGTAATCGAGGGTCGCCTCTTCGGAAACAAGCTCCGTGGATTCACCCTCGCGGGAAAGCGTTGCCTTAAATGTATAGGTTCCCGAATCGACAGGGGTAAATGTGAGGGTATGCTCGTTTTTTTCCGCTAAGGAACGCATATCGGTGGCGCCGCCGTCCTTGTCGGTCATGGTGATTACCACCTGATCGCCGCCGTTTATTCCCACGTCGGCGTTAACGGTTACGGTTACGTTGGAACCGTTCTGAGTTACGCCGGTGATAACGGGCGCGTTAACCTCGCTCCAGTCGACGCGGTCAACGGTGGCGGGAGCGCCCTCGGTAACGGATACCTTAAAGAAATAGTTGTTGTTTTCCTTTCCGCCAAGGAAGTATGTTCCCGCGTCGGGGAGCTCAAAGGAAGAAATGCAGGTAGCGTTCTTCTCAAGAGTTTCCTCGGAGGTATAAACGGTCTCTCCCTTATTGTTTACAACGGTTATCTGACGGTTATCGTCTCCGCCCTCAACCCACCACACCTTCACCTCGGCGGCTCCGGAGGTGGTAAAGGAAATGGCGTTCTTGGGGGTAGAAGCGTCAAGCTTTCCGCCGAAATTTACCCTTTTGGATGCGCTGTATCCATCTTCAAAGGATTTGTTGCTGCCGTCCACCTTGGTTTTGGCGCTGTAAAACAGGGTGAAATACTCGTCCGTGCCATTTTTCTCGCTCTCGCCGTCCGCAAAGGTACCTGCCGCGAAGGCGGTCAGGTCGTCGGTGGCGTCGAGTATGTATTCCTTGGGCTGATGTTCGGTAACTTCCACCTTAAACCAGTAGTTTCCTCCGGTGACATTGCCTAAGTAATATTTACCTGCGGAGGAAAGATCAAACTCGGTAATGCAAAGCGCGTTGTCCCCGCCTTCATTTTCGGAGGTAAACACGGTTTTGCCCGTGTAATCAAGAGCCGTGATCTGGCGATCCGCCTTGTTTTTTGCCCACCATACTTTTACCGTTGCGGGGTTCTGGGCGGTAAACTCAATTGTTTCCTTTAATGCGGAAATATCAATCGTTCCGCCGAAGTTAATCCTTTTGGTACCCGCAAAGCCGTCTTCAAAGGTTTTGGAGTTTTCGTTGATTGCCATCTTTGTGCTTCCGTACAAAGTAAAGTAATCTCCTTCTCCCGCAAAAATCTTCTGGCTGTCCGCCAAGGCTCCTTTATCAGTTTTTTCCAGTTCGGAAGCGTTAAGTACATAAGTCGGGTCTCCCGCAGGTGAAGCGGTTCCTCCTCCCGACTCGCTCTCTGCGTTTACTGTGACCAAGGATACGGAGGTCAGCGACATAAACAGCGCGAGAACTCCCGCAAGAAGCCTGTTTTTGCCTTTTGGTCTCATAATACAATCTGCCTTTCTTCCTGAGGAGTGTCGGCGCATAGGCTGCGGCGCGACGTGTTTGAAAAAAATTTCTCCTTCGGATAAAACTTGCCGGACACTTTATTTAAAGCCAAAGTGTCCGTACTTTCCAAAATCTATTATCTTAATTATAGCTTATACAAAGGCTTTTGTCAAGGACAAAACGGGTATAAATGCGAATGTTTTTATAATTTTAAACCCGCTTCCCAAGCGGTTCCGCAAGAACAAAGGACATTTTTGCATGCCTTTATGTCCGATTTGTCTATATTTTTTTATAATTTATAAAATTTTTATTACTATATTCACAAAAAATTTCCTTTCGCTGTCGGAAAAGAACCGCACCTCCGTGTCAGCTCCTATTTTTTTACAAATCTTTGATCTTGCCAGAAAGCCTATGTTTCTGCCTTAAATCATCCTTGAATTTTTTTAAATACTATGTATAATTATAGGCAACACCGCGAAAAGACCGCGCTGCGCGCTTTGCCGCGCATACGCTTGCAGCTTTTCCGTCATTTTTACCCAAAACTCCTTGAATTACGCCGGTATTCCTGCGTCGTTTTGGACAATCTGACGAAAAAGCTCACTGCGCGTCTGTACGACAATCTTGGTGCGGTATTGCCTATAATAAAAATTTTGTTTTTATCCAATAAAACATGTTTTTAATCCGTTATAGTAAGTGAAAAGGGAAAACGCGGAAAGGAAATCTTTATTATGACAGACAGCGAGCTCAGCTTAAAACTAAAAAATGTGTCCGAGGGTGATATCAAGGCATTTGAGGACATTTACAACGATATGAAAAAGCCTGTTATGACCGTTATAATGAGAGTGGTGGGAAACAGGGAAACGGCGGAGGATCTTCTTCAGGAGGTATTCGTCAAACTTTACCGCTCTCCTCCAAAGGATGTTTCAAAGCCCAGAGCCTATATATTCAAAACCGCGGGAAATTTAGCCATTGACAGCCTCAGAGCCGAGAATCGGACGGTCAGTCTCGACGAGTGCGAGGGTTACATATATGCCGACGTTCCCGACAGCGGAGAGAAGCTGGATATTGAACGTGCTCTGGATCAATTGGACGAGCCTAAGCGGCGGATAGTCACACTTCATATAAACGCGGGTTTAAAATTCCGCGAAATAGCGGAAATAATGGACATTCCCTTAGGTACGGCGATATGGAGATATAACGACGCCATAAAAAGACTTAGGGAGCTGCTTTCCTGATTTTTTGATTTCTCGAAATTCCCTTTTCGGAAAAATTACATTATCCGTATTAATGCGTTTTAATATAAGCACTGCCGGATGTCCCCCGCCTTTAATCAAGTTTACGACTTGGTTAAAGACTGGTATTATATGGAAAAGGAGTTTGTTATGATTAAATTCAATAAGATATTTTGTGCGCTTGCCCTGCTTTCCTCTTTTGCGCTGCTGTCGGGTACGGTTTTCGCGGAGCCGGAAGGGGAATCGGACGGAGTCTATGCCTGCGAAACGGCTCAGGAGGGAAACGACGATTTTCCATCCACCTATATCGAAATGCCGGGGAACCCGGATTCTGATACGGTATCTCCTGATGAAATAATGATCTCTCCTCCCTACGATCCCGACAGCGGAGAACTGCCCCCCGCCTCCGGCGAACCGCGGGAAATGTTTGCCGACTACGACAAAGGCGACGGCGATATCGAGGATATAAGGGAATACTGGGAAACAAACGGATATCCCGAATATGTAAGCTTTATCTGCGATCAGGGAGTTGCAACCTACGACGTCGCCACACAAACCGAAACGGTTTATCACCTTTGGGAAATAGGGATAGCGGATATAAGCGAGGAGAAAAAGGAGGAGATAAAGGCGCTTGTTTCTTCGGAGCAGCATTTGTTCTTTACCCCTTGCACTTATAATCTGGAGGAGCGGAGAGGCGTCAAGGCGAAAATAGAGCGTGAATACCCCATTGCCGAGGTTTCCCTTTCAAAATACGGCGAGGAAATCGAGGTTATAATAAGCGGATACCCCGAAGATGAGTTAGAGGGAATCGAAGCCGACATACTCTCCGCATTCGATGGGGAAAGCGGTATAATCAGAGTACTTAAATCGGTTCCCACCATAGGTATACCGGAAATCGGAGTGAACCCTGCGGATACGGAAGCGCCCGCCGTCGATTCCTCTCCCGACCCCATAGTTACGGAGATCGTTACGGAGGAAGAGAATTTCGGTTCAGGCTCCGAAATTCTTCCGGAGCAGACGGCCATATCTTCGGCAGCCGATAATATTTACGGCGCCGAAGACGCGCCTTTGGACACTCCTCCTATTAATGACAATTTGCCTGATATGGATGCTGATAAGAAAGCGGATATTGAAAAGTCAAACAATCCCGAAGTAAGCGGAGCCATAAGCGAGATAGGCGCCGTTGCGGCGATGATAAACAACGAGAGTCAAAGAAGCGGCGAAGAAAGCCTTTGGATATGGATTTGCGCCGTTGCCGCCGCTGCCGCGGCTATAACCGCAGCGGTGATATTGGGAAGAAAGCGCATTAGAACGGTAAGTCTTGCAGACGGCGGAGAGGTGTCCGAAGGCGGGAAAACGACCAAAGCCGAGGTTGTCAAGGCGGTGGCTGAAAGCGAAGCGGAGCCTTCGGAAAAGGTTTTTGGAGATATTATCGAAAGGATAAACAGAGAGGATAATTTATAAGCGTTTGCCATAAAAAAGGGACGCCCACTGATTCGGGGCGTCCCTTTTTGTTGGAGTGGCAACAATAAATAAACGGGAATAATCCCTAAGGCAAACAGGCGTTTATAATTTGTTTTTTTACAGTACCATCATTTATTTTCCTTTCCCCTCTTGATTTGTGCCGCCAACAGCGCTCCGGTCAGCAGTGCCAAAGCGAACAGCGCCTGAATACCGATAGCCGACCAGATAATTTCTTCGTCAAACACCGCTCCGTCCGCGCCGAATATCGAATTGTTTGCTTTTACGTACCAATAGGCGGGCAGAAATTTTGCGGCCATAAGAATATTTTCGCCCAAAAGCGACTGTGAGACAAATATTCCGCATAAAAATGCCATTCCAAGCCCCAGAACGTTGGAAACCATGGAAGTGATATAATTCGCCTTTTTTACGGACTCCGAGCCCAGTATTCCCACAAACGCCGACAGCGCCAGAGAAAACATCATAAAAACCAGCATCTGAAGCAAGGAGTAAAAGCTATGCTCATTAAACAAGGTTCCGCCCGTGATTACGGTTCCCTCTGCCAGAAGAACCACGCAGGAGACCAAGCATACCATGAACGCGCCGCAAATTATCTGCATCATATAACGGGCAGGCGAAACCGGAGCGCAGAAACTTCTTGCTTTTACGTCCTCGCAGAGAAAAGAGGAGAAAGTGGGCACCAGTATTCCCAATATCATCATCAGCATAATGTAGGGGATAAAGTTGTAAAACAGATAAGCCCCCGTGTTTTTATTATCCCAACCGTTATTTCCGGAGAAGCTTGTTACCTCCACCCCGTTTTCAAGCGTCCTTGCCGCTTCTCTGCATGCCTCCGCCGTATCATAGCCTCCGGTTATATAAAGCCTTGCCGCCGATATATAAGCATCTATGCAGCTTTCAGTGAACATTTCCGAGGCGCTTCCCGCTATTACCTGCGAGGATAAAAGGTTTTCCGTCTCACCAGTGCCCAGCGCTTCCGCAAATCCCTTGTTTATTGTGAGAACATATTCCGCTTTTCGGTAATAAAGGCTGTCCTGAACCGCGTTCTCCTTTTCAAAATCTATATCCGTCATTTTTATATTGGGGGAATTTTCGAGATAGTCTAAAAAGGCTCTGCTTTCCTCCGTATTATCCTTATCGTTTACGGCAAGCAACGTGACAAAACCGTCTATGCTTTCCGCGCTTCCGTTAAGACCGCTTCTTCCCATCATAGTCATACCAAGGAGCACCGCGAACATCGCCATATACATTACCGCGACTCCCATATAAGATGGAATAAGTCTTAAATATGCTTTAAATACCATATTTCTCTCCTTATCTACGTTATATGTGTTTATGGCAGCACCGCGCAATGACCGCCTGATACTAATCCTTTTAAAAATGTTGGATTAGTGTTTCGGGTGCAACCCTTTTTAAACTATGGATTTTATCCATAGTTTAAAAAGGGTTTGGTATGACGGCTTTGCGTGCGGCGTTGCCTATATAGATTTGTATTTCCGCTTACGCGTCATTATCATTGAGCCTGTCAGCAGCAGCGCGCACCAGATAAGCAATACCGCGATATTTGAAATAATCTTTTCATAGCTTCCGTAAACGCACAGGCTGTAAAAGCAGTCCACAATCAGCGCCGCGGGGTTTATGCGGTTAAACAGAGGAAAGCTTTCCTCAATAAGCAGTCTCATACCCCCGAACATAAGCCCGCTGAGAAAACACAGTCCGAGAGAACAGGCAAGCAGAATGGCGTTTTTAATTACGTCCTTTAATCCTCCGATTGAACCGATAAAACAGCCCAGACTGTTCCCCAACACCGAGCTTAAAAGGTTGACGACTATTATCACCCAGAAAGGAACGCCAAATTTTATGCCTAAAATATATACAAGATATGCAGAAGCTATGTTTAAGAAAATATTGTGTATCAGAAGGGTTGCGATAAGAGAGGATATTATATCTCCGAACTTGCTTACGGGGCTTATTTCGACCCTCGCGCCTAAAGCGGAAAGATTCGCCTGATGATTTATGGCGCAGTACATACCCATCATCGACCCAAAAAGTCCGCTCATTGCCAGAAGGTTGTAGAAGTATTGAACATAAGGGTCATAGTTGGCGGAATTGGATTCCGAGCGGATATAATTCGTCTCCTGCTCCATCGCCTTTATTATTTGGGGCACTTTTTCGGGATTTGAAACGGCGGCCGCGCTGATTATCTCATATCGGCTTTTAAAGCTGTCCAGTACCGATTTTACTATACCGATTTTACTATTCCCGACTTTATTCCTGCGCCCTCCGGCACTTCAAGGGAAATATTGCCGTCAACGTAAATTATTGCTTGTAATTTGCCCTTTTCCATCAGCTCTTTTGCCTTTTTCTCGTCTTCGGTAACAATATCAAACAGCGGTTTCTCTTCCGAATCGGAGTTATCCGTTTCCGAAAGCGCTTTTATCATCTGGTCAAAGCCCTCCGGCGCTTCCGTTCTTTTAATAACGGCAACCGGTATATCCGAATAATCCTGTTCGCTGTCCGCAAGGCTGCCGAACGCCACAAAAAACAATGTACCCAATATCACCGGAAATCCCATAAGCCAGAATACAACTATCTTATTTCGCAGAAGCGAAAAAAGCTCATATTTTATACGGTTAAGCATCAGTCCCGAAGCTCCTTTCCCGTTATCTCAAGAAAAACGTCGTTTAAGGTAGGAAGAAGCGAATACACTCTTCCCATCGGTATTTCCTCGTTGTGCATATAATCCAGCAGCCTTGTAAGATTATGCTTTCCGCCGCTGTACAGCAAAGTCAGAGCCTTTCCGTCGTATCTGCATTCATAAACGTGAGGCATACTCCTTGCCGCGTCAATCTGCTCATCGGTAAGACCCGCCGCTTCCACCGAAATGGTTTCGGTGTTCTTGATAAGCTTTTTAAGCTCCTGCTTGGTGCCCTCCGCTATGTTTCTGCCCTTGTCGATTATGGCGATTCTTGAACAGATCTGTTCTACCTCCTCCATATAATGAGAGGTATAAATAATGGTAGCGCCCTGCCTGTTAAGCTCCTCGATCCCTTCTAAAATCCTGTTTCGGCTCTGAGGATCGACTGCCACCGTAGGTTCGTCCATTATGATAAGTTTTGGCTTGTGCGCAATGCCGCAGGCTATGTTCAGGCGGCGGAGAAGTCCCCCCGAAAGTTTTTTCGGGCGAAATTTTTCAAATCCCTCCAGTCCCGCAAAGGCTATGGCCTCGTCAACACGCTGTTTTCGCAGCGCCTTGTCGGAAATATACAGCCCGCAGAAATAATCTATATTTTCCCTGACGTTAAGCTCGTTGAGAACCGCCACGTTCTGCATAACCACGCCTATGTTCCTTTTTACCTCGGCGCAAAGCTTTTTCCCAAAAACGGATATTTCGCCTTTATCGTAAGTAAGCAGGGATAAAATACAGTTTATTGCGGTGGTCTTACCCGACCCGTTAGGTCCAAGCAGTCCGAATATTTCCCCTTCCTTTATATCCAGCTCCAGATGGTCGAGGGCGATAAGCTCCTTATAGCGCTTTACAAGCCTCTCCACTTTTACAACAGTTTCCATATAAAAGTAAATCCTTTCAATTATATTTTTTCTGTAATTATTTTAACATTTTCACCTTTATGATACAAGTGACAAAAGTAACATCTTCATATGACATTTGTCACTTTTTTTGAAGTAGGGAAAAGAAATGTGGATTTTGTCTCGGATTTATGGTAAAATTAGTTGGAAACATTTTTTGATCGGATGGATAGCAATATGAAATATTTGGCCGAAAAGCTGATTATTCTGGTAATATGCGTATTGTCGCTGTATGATATGGAAATAACCTACCGCATATTGGCAGGCGGACTTCTTGCCCTTTCCGCCGCCTGTTTTTGCCAGGCGCTGGAAAAAAGAAAAGTTCCAAGGCTGACGAGTGAGCTTCTCTACGGCGCGGCAGCGCTTGTTTTTCCCGAAATGTCCTTTTTCGCGGCGCTTCCTCTTTACGAAGCGGCAAGGGCAAAGGACGCGGCGGGAATTGCGGTTATAATCTTAGGTGCCGCAAGAGGACTTTTCCTCTTTGGCTCCTCTCGCCTTATTCCATTTGCCGCCTGTATTTTGTCTGTATATCTGGCGTTCTGCGCTGTTTTTTCGGAATGCCGGCGGGTAAAGCTGATTGAAAGCCGAGACAACAGCGTTGAGCTGGAGCGGCTTTTGAAGCGCAGGAACAGAGAGCTTAAGGAAAATATGGAGTATGAGCTGAAAATAAACACTCTGAATGAGCGTAACCGCATAGCGAGAGAAATACACGATAACGTGGGACATATTCTCACCCGCTCCCTGCTCGGTACGGGGGCTTTGATAGCCGTCTGCCCAAAGGAACAGAAGGAGCTGAGAGAGGGGCTTATCGTTCTTAAGGACAATCTGAACTCCGCCATGGAAAGCATAAGAAAAAGCGTTCATGATATAAGGGACGATTCTCTTGATTTGAAGATTATTCTTGACAAAATAACCGCCGATCTTCGGAAAAGATTTAAAACGGAGTTAATATATGATATTAAGGGAGAAATGCCCGCTAAGATTAAAACGGCGTTTACCGCGATTCTTAAGGAAGCGGTGTCGAATATTTTAAGGCATAGCAGCGGAGACAAAGTGCAGATAACCGTAAGAGAACATCCGGCTTTGTATCAGCTTATTATTTACGATAACGGCAGCGGGGGGAAAGTATCGGGAACGGGGATGGGGCTTGACGATATGCGGCAGAGGGCGGAGGAGCTTAACGGGATATTCAGGGTTGATTCGGAGAAGGGGTTTACGGTGTTTGTTTCGGTAAAAAAAGAGCTTTATATTAATCTTTAATCATATTGCAGACAAAGTCGAAAATATGGTTATTACATCCGAAGCACTGTTAACCAATTAAAAACCATTTTTCCAATTTTTAATTGGTTAACAGTATAAAGATTAACTAATCTCTGTTTTGACTGTAGACTTTGTTATATTTTGTCTACAGTCAAAACAGAGTTACACCCAAAACAATAGGCCTTGTTTGAAAAATCTGAAACGCCGTCTTTTCGATTTTTCAAACAAGGCCTATTATAAAACACTGTTTTTCCTTTTATGCCAATTCTTTTCCAAAACATCTAACTAATCATACTAATTCCCGATCAACAACAAAATTTGTCTATACTTTGATCGGGGATCGGGAATTAGAGCTTGTTTGAAAATAGAGGAAATGACAGCTTTTCGATTTTTCAAATAAGCCATAGTATCACCCCCCAAAAAATTATTCCCCCCTCGACTCTTCGCCCTTCCTCTTCCTCTCATACATATCAATCCCCTTAAACACCTGCTGCAAATTGGATACCCCCATAATATTTATCCTGTACCTTTTCTCCCTGTCCAAACTCTGAAGCGCCGCTTTAGGCACAATGCACCCCTTGAACCCAAGCCTTTCACCTTCCCTTATCCTTTCTTCCACATGAGAAGCGCTTCTTATCTCTCCCCCCAATCCTATCTCGCCCAACACAAACAGATCTTCCGGAAGCGGTCTGTCGCACAGACCCGAATAAAGCGCAGCGGCTACCGCCAAGTCGGCGGCGGGTTCGTCTATTCTTAAGCCGCCGATAATGTTTATGTAAACGTCAAACATTCCGAAAAGATATCCCGTCCTTTTTTCGAGAACCGCTAAAATCAGACAAAGTCTGTTATAGTCGAATCCGTTCGCCACCCTCCTCGGCGTTGCAAACCCTGTTTTGCACACCAGCGCTTGAACCTCCGCCATAATCGGCCGCGTCCCCTCCATAGTGCACAGTATGCTTATCCCGCTTACGTTTACCGGTCTCCCCGAAAGCAGCATCGCAGAAGGATTCGGAACCTCTTCAAGTCCTCTGTCCGACATTTGGAAAACGCCTATCTCGTTGGTGGAGCCGAAACGGTTCTTTTCCGCCCTTAATATGCGGTAGGAGAGCTGTTTGTCTCCCTCAAAGTAAAGAACCGTGTCCACAATATGCTCCAGCACTTTAGGTCCCGCTATCCCCCCGTCCTTGTTCACGTGACCTACTATGAAAATTGGAATCTCCTCGTTTTTGGCCAGTCTCATAAAGGCGTTTGTGCATTCCCTCACCTGTACGAGACTCCCCGCCGCCGAGGAAATGGCGTCAAGCTGAAGCGTCTGTATCGAGTCCACGATCACGATATCCGGCTTATGCTGTTTTATGGCGGTTATTATGGCGGAGCAGTCCGTGTCGGCTATAAGGCTCAGGTTTTCCGTCTCCACCTTAAGCCGTTCCGCTCTCAGCTTTATCTGCCTTCTGCTTTCCTCTCCGGATACGTACAGCACATCGCGCTCCCGTCCCAGATAATCGCATATCTGCAAGAGCAGGGTGGATTTTCCTATGCCGGGGTCGCCGCTTAAAAGCACCAGCGACCCTTTTACAAGTCCGCCTCCCAAAACTCGGTTAAGCTCCTCTGATCCCGTATCGTATCTAACGTCCTCGTCATAGCTTATTTCCGATAATTTGGAGCACTTTGCCGTGCGTGAGGAGGAAATTCCCGTCCTTCTTTCCTCCACCGCCTCCTCCAGAGTGTTCCACGCTCCGCAGGAACTGCATTTTCCCAGCCATTTGGGAAATTCCTGTCCGCACTCACTGCATATATAGTATGTCCGCTGCTTCGCCATTTTCTTCTCCCGTATTTTGAACGTCCGAGGACTCCGCGCCTTTGTAAAAGCTTGTTATCCCTTTGTAAATCGTAAATGCCACCTTTTTCTGGTATTCGCTGTCCGACAGATTCGCCGCGTCCTCCGCGTTTGACAAAAATCCGCATTCGATAAGCAAAGCGGGCTGCTCCGTGTTTTTGAACAGGTACAAACCGTTGTCAATAAGCTTTATCTCCCTGTCGTTGTTGGGCTGAAGCTCGCGGAAGCACTGCTGCATCGTCTGCGCCAGCTTGAAGTTGGAAGGATTGTTGGTTGTATAAAACATCTGCGCGCCAAAATACTGCGGCTCGGTGTACTGATTCTGATGTATCGATATAAAGAGCGCGTCGGGGTGTGATTGTATTATCTTAAGACGGTTCTCCATATCGCTTACCTTCTGATTGCGAAGACCTTCTATTCCGTTATCGTGAATGGATACGTCCTCCGTCCTTGTCATAATCACGTTAAAGCCGCTCAGCTCCAGAAGCTTCTGCAAATCCGTTGCAATCGCCAGATTGATATCTTTTTCAACGCAGCCGTTTACCCCGACGCAGCCCCCGTCCGCTCCCCCATGACCGCTGTCGATTATCACCGTTCGGTTTCCTTCGGAAATCGAATCGGAAATAACCGGAACTGAAGCGTTTCGGAAGGAAACCGCAGCGGCTATTACGATAAAGCAGGCAAGAAAAATAAGTGTATGAGGAATCTTTGTTTTCATAGTGTATTTCCTTTCGTCAAGTGTTGTCCTTGTTGAAAGACTATGAAACAAGCATTGTTTTTAGAACGAAAAGCGCTTATTTTTTCTTTTCGTACATTATCCTTTCGGAGTTAAAGCTGTCTTTATATCCGGCGTTAAATCCCAAGTGCGCCGCCAAAGGAATTAGAATATAGCATCCCATAAATATGAATGCAAAATAAGGCGGCAGCAAACTTATTTCGGAATAATTGACTCCCATTGTAAGCGCCAAAGGATAAATCATTCCGCAGATCATGCGGTACGGTATGAGAAATCCGTCAAAAAGACCCAAAAGCGCGTCAAAAAACAATATCAGCGACGGTATGCACATTAACGCGAGCATTATAACTCCGATAAGCGCCCATCTGCCCTTTATCGGCGCGTCAACCCGATGATTTTTGACCATAAGGCGTTCCCTTTGCCCGTCCTTAAACGCGGAGGTGAACACAAGGGAATAAAAAACAAACAGCGTCAGTACGAAAAGTATTACCGTAACAAAGGTCACGTCGGCGAACATGGACAAAGCCACGGTCATAACGGTGCCCATAAAGTTACCCAATACCATGTAGCCAACACCGGTAATCAAAAGCTTCCAAAACGGTTTTCTCTGCATAAATCAAATCCTTTCGGCAATAATAATCAAGAGCGAATCCCAACGTCAGGAAAGGAACGGTAATAAAATGTCAAAAAATGAAGATCTCGAAATATTAAACTGTATTTACAAAAACAGCAAAATGGCGGCGGACTGTATTGACAGCGTACAGGACAAGTGCGAAAGCCAGGAACTGTGCGACTATATAGGAAAACAGCGCACTCATTACAACAATAGCTGCGATAAGGTGGCAAGCCGGATTCGCGAACTCGGCGGCACTCCCGCTGAACCGCCGAAGTACACCCAAATGATGGCGGAAATCGGAATAGACATGAAAACGGCGGCAAACCGCTCCCAAAACAAGATAGCGAAGATCATGTACGACGGTACCAATATGGGAATAGTGGACATTGCCGAAACGGTAAACCACGCTTCGGGCGCAGACGAAAAAACTATATCGGAGGCAAAGCAGCTTTTGTCGGCGGAAGAACGCTATGCCGACGGGCTGAAAAGATTTTTATGATAAACGAAACGAAAAAAAACAAAGCAAAAAAAGAATGTGTAAATCGGGGCAACGACAGCAATGTTTATCCCCAAAAAACCAAGGAGCCCCAATATCTAACCTATATTGCCGTTGACAACAAGACTACCGAAAACGGCTGCGTTATCAACAAAGCGGATATAAACGCGGAAATATGCCGCAAAGAGACCGACGCCAACAAAAAATAAATTCTCCAAAAAATTACCGGAATTATTTTCGGTAATTTTTTGTGCACTCTCACGGGTTTACATCGGGCGCATTTATCTTATTATCGCCAATAATATTATCAAAAACTACCAAAGCCCTTCTGTGGCATTCCTCGATTTTTTCGTCCTGTTTTGCGTAGCCGCTGAATTTATTGCTCCTGATAACCATATACAGATCGTCGGGACAGCTTTCCGCATATCGTGCCGCCTCCGCAAAAGCGCTGCCCTTTATTTTGTAATAATATTTATCCACAATCTGAGGATCGTCGGGGTACATAGCGGAGAGATCCTCAAACCCACTGCTCTTTTCCTGATCCCCCAAAACCGTTTCAAGCTGCGCCTTGTCCCCGAGAAAAATCTGAGCCGTAGCAAGACCTATTTCGGAAAACAGCTTTGTTTGGTTTATGCTGTGATAAGTTCCGTCCTGCTGCGGACTCACATCAATATAGTATGTGTCCGTGTGAACGTTTCCGTTATTGTCAAAATCCTCCGTATACTGCTCAAAAGCCAGTTCTATATCATGAGTTTTATAATAAAGGTCGCCGGAAATAACCTTGTCGCCGGAAAAAACCAGAACCCTTATATCGGCCTTTTCTTTTGAAACGGTTGAGTACACCAACACCGCCGCCACAGCCGCAAAAAACAGCACCAAAACAAACTGCCATTTATAAAGGTAAAAAAAATTGGCAATTTTATTTTTAAAGCCCTTAACCTCATAATGCTTTTTATCCGCCGCCGCGTTCTCTTCCTTTATGGTTTCGCTTTCCGTGATAATTCCCTGCTTCAGTTTAAGAAGCTCTCGTTTGTCATCATTATATGACATTTATATGAATCCTTTCAGTTAGATAATAATACTATAGCAATCCAAAAAAAGATAAGCAAATAGGAGCGAAGCGACTAATTGTCCTTTCCGCCTCCCTTTCGGACTCCGAAAGGGAAGCAGGGGAGTCCAAAGGACGGGGGCAACGCCCCCAAAGCTTGTGTGTTTTTTGCACTGTTGTAATTTTGTTTAAACTTTTTTTGGATTGATATAGTGTACAGAGTGTAATCTTTAATCAAGTCTGCAACTTGATTAAAGATGCTATAATTAAAGTATAGCATATAATTTGCTTTTTTTCAAGTAAAAATAAAAGTCAATTTAAAGCAATACTTGAAAACAACTTGGTGCGAGCAGGCAATTCGGCTTATGGCGCCTTGACGTTGTGGAAGCAAAAGAAAGCTACGAGACCGGCGCAAAGCGTCGGTCTCGTACCGAAAATTTCGATCGGCTTTCGCAAAGGATTATTCAATAATCTTTATCCCTTTGCTTTTAAGCAGTTTTTCCGTTCCCTCGTTGTCCTTTGTTTTTATGGCAATGTCCGCCTCGTCGGGGCGGGAGCCCATAAAGGAATAGCTGTACTCAATATCCACTCCCCCTGCCTGTAATATCTCGATAACCTTATTCATTTCGCCGGGGTGGTCGGGAATGGTAAAGCCGGTTATCTTATTGGCGGCGGCGGTAAAGTCGTTTTCCTTAAGGGCGGCTAAAGCTTTTTCCGGTTCTCTCGCTATTATTCTGACAATGCCGAAATCGGTGGTATCGGCTATGGTGAAGGCTCTTAAGTCAATATTGGCTTTCCCGAGAACGTTCATAACGGCGGCGAGTCTTCCGGGTTTGTTTTCCAGAAAAATACTGATTTGTTCAAGCATATTTGCGCTCCTTTTTATTTCTTTTCAAATTTGTTTTTGATAAGTCGGTTGTCCTGTACTCTGGCAGCCTTTCCCATGGAACGGGCCAAGGATTTCGGTTCGAGAAGGCGGATTGACACGCCTACGCCTATGGCGCTGTCGATGGCGTGTTTAAGCTTTTTCTTATAGCTTTCAACATCTCTTACGTTATCGCCGAACATATCGCCGCGAAGCTCCACCTGAACCTCAAGGGTATCCAGATTATTGACTCTGTCCACCACGAGGAAGTAGTTGGTTGCCTTGTTGTCAACGCTGAGCAGAGCGGATTCTATCTGAGACGGGAACACGTTCACTCCGCGTATGATCAGCATATCGTCGGTTCTTCCCTGCGGCTTCAGCATACGAACAAGAGTTCTTCCGCATTCGCACTTGTCGTATACCAATGTGGCAATGTCCCTTGTTCTGTATCTTATCAGGGGGAAAGCTTCCTTTGTTATACATGTGAACACAAGTTCTCCCTGCTGTCCCGCGGGGAGCACCTCCATGGTGTCGGGATCGATTATTTCCGGAATAAAGTGATCCTCGCAAATATGCATGCCGTTTTGACATTCGCATTCGCTTGCAACCGAGGGACCGCTGATTTCCGAAAGTCCGTAGATGTCGTAGGCTTTAAGCCCTAATCCGTCCTCTATCTCGCGGCGCATTTCCTCTGTCCATGGTTCGGCTCCGAAAAGGCCTGATTTCAGATGCAGGGTATCCTTTGAGATATCATTTTCCCTCATAAGTTCAATAAGGCTGATGGCGTAAGACGGGGTCATACATACTATCGAAGAGCCAAAGTCCTGAAACATCTGTATTTGTCTCATACTGTTGCCCGCAGAGGCCGGAATAGTGGTAGCGCCCAATTTTTCGGCGCCGTAGTGCATTCCGAGACCGCCCGTAAAAAGGCCGTATCCGTAGGAGACGTGAACGAAGTCGTCTTTCGTGCCGCCTACTCTTGCCAAGGCTCTGGCGGCACACTCTGACCAGATTTCAATGTCGTTTTGGGTATATCCTACCACGGTTTGTTTGCCCGTGGTGCCCGACGATGCGTGAATACGCACCACTTCGCTCAGCGGGGTGGCAAACATTCCGTAAGGGTAGTTGTTGCGCAGATCCTGTTTTACGGTAAAGGGAAGCTTGCTAAGATCCTTTATTGATCTGATGTCTTCGGGCTTTATTCCGGCGGCGTCCATTTTTTCACGGTAGGGCTTTACTTTTTCGTAAACTCTCCGTATCTGGCGGCAGAGACGGTAGCTTTGGAGCAGTTCCATTTCGTCACGAGGAGCACATTCGATTTCCGGCATATAGATTTCGTTGTTCATTGGCGTTGTTTCCTTTTATCGGTTATTTATTTCACGTGCAATTTTAAAGGCTTTTTTATTTATATCCAGCGCTTTTTCGGGAACGCATTTTTCAATGGCTTTCATCCACACATCTTCACCGAAGTCCGTGCTCCCCGACAATACTCCCAGCAGCGCAACGTTAACCGCTTTCGCGCTACCGGCTTCCTCCGCGATTTTCAGCGCGTCCACCGCCGTAATGTCCGCTCCGGTTTTCTTCAGCTTTTCCGTTATATCTTCGGGATACTCGGCCGCGCCGATAATAACGGGCATGGGATTTATCCTCTGTGTATTCAATACCAGCCTTCCCCCCTTTTTTAGGTAAGGGAGCCATCTGGCCGCTTCCAGTTCTTCAAAGGACAGTATAAGGTCGGCTTCTCCCTTTTCGATAACGGGGGAATAAACCTTGTCGCCGTATTTAACATAGGTTACCACGCTGCCACCTCTCTGGCTCATTCCGTGAACCTCGCTCACCTTTACGTCGTAGCCGCCCTCAAGAAGCACCGCGCCTATAATGCGGCTGGCAAGCAGCGTGCCTTGACCGCCTACGCCGACTATCATAATAGCTCTTGTTTCCATTTATGTAAAATCCTTTCTTTATTCGGTTATCGCTTTGGGCTTGCACATATCCCCGCAGATTCCGCAGCCCACGCATTGGGTACGGTCTATAACGCATTTTCCACCGATTACCGAAATGGCGGGACAGCCTATTTTAAGACACATTTTGCAGCCCACGCATTTATCCGCGTTCACCTTTAAGGCGGGCTTGTGCTTTACCGATTTCAACAGTGCGCAGGGGCGGCGGGAAATAATCACCGAAGGCTCCTTTGAATCCAGCTCTTCTTTTATTGCCGCTTCCGCTTCCCCCATATCGTATGGATCGATTACTCTTACGCGGTTTATTCCCACCGCGCGGCAAAGCGCTTCCAGATTTACGGCGCAGGCGGGATCGCCGTAGATGTCCTTTCCGTTGGCGGGATTGTTCTGATGTCCCGTCATGCCCGTTATTGAGTTGTCCAGAACTATGACGGTGCTGTTTGAGCGATTGTAGGCTATGTTTATAAGTCCGGTTACGCCGCTGTGGATAAAGGTGCTGTCGCCTATAACCGCGACTCTTTTGTTTTCGCCCTCCGGAACCGCCTTATTCATTCCGTGAAGCCCGCTTACGGAAGCTCCCATACATACCGTGGTATCCATGGCCTGTAACGGGGCCGAGGCGCCCAAGGTGTAGCAGCCTATGTCACCGGATACTATGCAGCCTAATTTTTTAAGAGTGTAGAATATCCCTCTGTGAGGACATCCCGCGCACATTACGGGAGGCCGAACGGGAATATTTTCGCCGAAATCAAGGCTTTCGGTTTTTTCGCCCAAGATTTTTTCTTTCAGATAGCTCTGACTGTATTCCCCTATAAGAGTAAACAGTTCTTTTCCGATACAGCTTATTCCCAGCTTTCTCACGTGATTTTCGATTATAGGATCAAGCTCTTCTATTATGTACAGCTTTTCCACCTTTGCCGCAAAGTCTTTTATAAGCTTTTCGGGAAGAGGATTCACCATGCCGAGTTTAAGATAGCTGGCTTTTTCTCCCAAGGCTTCTTTAGCATACTGATAAGCTATACCTGCGGTTATTACGCCGATTTTCACATCGTTCATTTCCACGGTATTAATTGGACAGCTTTCGGCGTATTCAATAAGCGTGAGAGTGCGCTTTTCCACCGTTACGTGCTTAGGTTTGGCAAAGGCGGGCATCATAACGTATTTTTGAATATTTTTTTCATAAGGCCTTACTGGTACGTTTTCCCTTTCTTCCTCTTCTACCCTGCTCTGACTATGGCTCACTCTTGTGGAAAGGCGAAGCAGAACGGGAGTGTCGAATTTCTCGGAAAGCTCGTAAGCGAGCTTTGTGTATTCTTTACACTCGGCGCTGTCCGAAGGCTCTATCATAGGCAGCTTTGCGCCTATTGCATGATTTCGGCTGTCCTGTTCGTTCTGACTGGAGTGCATTCCCTGATCGTCGGCTACGGCCACCACGAGACCTCCGTTTATTCCCGTATATGAAGCGGTGTACAATGGATCGGCCGCCACGTTCAGTCCCACATGCTTCATCGCGCAGAAGCTTCTCGCCCCGGCGATAGAAGCGCCGATCGCCGTTTCACAGGCTACTTTTTCGTTGGGCGCCCATTCGCAGTACATTTCGTTCTTGTCGTAGGAGGAGGCGTATTCGGTGATCTCGGTACTGGGGGTGCCGGGGTAGCTGGACACCAATCTTACTCCCGCTTCGTACAGACCTCTCGCAACCGCCCGGTTTCCAAGCATAAGCTTTGACATTTGTTTTTTTCCTTTCAAATTATAATCATTCTTTTTGAAATATGTCAAGGATATGATGGCTTATACCCACCATATCCTCTCTTTCGCAAACGGAAAAGTGATAGTTAAGATAAGTTTTGAACAGCTCGTCGTCCATGCTGTCAACACAGTCTCTCATATAATTGGTATACATATCGGCGCCCACATAGTGAAGCCTTTTCACGGGGAAGTCTTTCATAAGCGAGTCAATATCTTCTTTTCGATAAAGCTCGAAAAGCTCCTTCGGGCTTGATGCCGCTTTAAAAGTTACCGGATTCACAAGGCTCTTATACGGTTCGTTTTTTATCATGCCTTTTTCAAAACAAAATTGTACAATAGTAGCGTCGTTTCCGCAGTAGGCGACAAAAACAATTCCGCCCCGCTTGGTTATGCGGATAGCTTC
Source organism: uncultured Ruminiclostridium sp. (assembly GCA_910585505.1). GTDB lineage: Bacteria > Bacillota > Clostridia > Oscillospirales > Ruminococcaceae > Ruminiclostridium_E. Next base: position 22,081 of record CAJUFF010000032.1, read on the forward strand.
CGAAAGCGCTTTTTTCTTATCTTCTTCGGTAAACAAGTGATACATGGGACCCAGAAGAAGCGTTATCCCGTATGTATTGTCATTAATATGCGACAGGTCAAGGGCGTTTCCCTTGACTACCGTTATATTTTCACTTTCGACGGTTTTGCTTTTGAACACTTCAATGTTGTGTTCTATCAGCTCTACAGCGTCCACGCGATAACCCTTTCGGGCAAAATAATGGCTGTATCTTCCCGTTCCCGCCCCTATTTCGATTATACTGTCATTTTCTTTAAGGTATTTTTCAACATAGCGCACGGTGGTGAGAAATTCGGGAGTTCCGTGCTTTGAGGCCAGTCTTCCGTCTTCGTCATAATTGTCGTAGTAGGCTTTTAAAAGGCTTTCGGTATCCATAATTCCTCCTTAAAACGAAAAATGTTCTCAGACAATAGGATAATTTCTTCCTCTTTCCACCGTCTGAGGTTATTATACCATAAAAGGAGCGACCATAGGGAGCGATTCCTTTAAAATGGTAAAATGTTCTCAGACAATAGGATAATTTCTT
>CAJUFF010000033.1 GCA_910585505.1 uncultured Ruminiclostridium sp.
ACATTTAGTCGCTTCGCTCCTATTTGTTTATCTTTTTGTTGGATTGCTATAGTATAATGTAAACCGCGATTTAAAAATAAGCCGTTTGTAAATCATCAAACGGCTTATTTTTTTCTGTTTTTTTACTCGATAACCATTCCAAAACTCGCCTTACCGTTCTTTTTAATCCTGTACATAGCCTCATCGGCAATGGAAATAATCTCCTCAACTGTCTTATCGGAACTGTTTACGTTATATATGCCAATACTTACGCTTACACTGAGATGATCATCCATGTCACAAATAAATCCGGCTTTAAGCTTGGCAAGTATATCTCTTGCCACATTTTCGGGAATATTGGTGGAACTGTTTCGGATACATACTATAAACTCGTCTCCGCCGTATCTTCCCGTAAAACCAAAATCTTCCGTAATCTCTCCGATAGAATCCGTAACAAACTTTAAAACCTGATCGCCGGTGGCATGGCTGTACTTATCGTTATATATCTTGAAATCGTCAATGTCAACGAACAGTATCGCAAACCCGTCGTTTCCTCCGGCGACCTTACAAATTTCCTCGTTAATAACATTTTCGATGGTCTCACGATTGTAAACTCCGGTCAGCGCATCATAGCTTGCTCGCTGTATAAGCTGCATCTCACCCCTCTTGGCTCTGTCAACATCAGACAGCACGCCTATAATCTTCACTATGTTCCCGTCGTTGTCACGGATAGTGGAAGTTTTCATGGACATCCAAATATAATCGCCGTAAATGTTTTTCCAACGGTAGGTCTTGTCCTTGAATTCCTCGCCTTTCTCCAACATTGTAAGATCCTTGCGGTAACGCTCGTTGTCCTCCGGATGCACTCTGCCTTTAATAAAGAAACTGTCGCTGAAATGATCCGAAGGAGGACGATAACTGAATTTTTTATTAAAGTTGTTTGAAAATACAACGTTGTTGGTTTTCATATTCCAATCAAAAACTATATCATCGGACAACTCCACTATCGTACGGTAACGCCTTTCGCTCACAACAAGATTATCAATAAGCATATTGAAAGCGGCGGCAATTTCACCATATTCGTTTTTGTTGACAACATCAATTCTCGAATCATGGTCACCTCGGTTAATTTTCACCAATGTTTCCTCAATCTTTGAAAGAGGCTTGGTAATAACAACCACCGCGAAAATATAAACTGCTATAAAAATTATCGAAAGCGCTACAACAAGACCTACCACATTGGATGATGCTACCGATGAAAAAACATACGCCTTATCAGCCTCCGCCATAGCGGCAACATACCAGCCACATCCCGACGCCTTAACCGTATAGGCAATCTGAGGATTTTTCCCGATTTCAAAATGCCTTGAATTATTAAGAAGCGCCGCGTTATTTATCGCATCGCATATGATATTATATTGAGCATAACCATTTTTTGCGCTTATCTCCTCCATAGTACCCACATAAGCAGTATCAACAATATGATGAAGACTGTCCACAAGAACTACGCGCCCGTTAGTCGGAAATGATCCCGCTTTTATTATGCCGTCAATATATGTATTGGAAAAATATACTAAAATAATCCTATCGTCAAGTATTGAAGGAGAAACAATCTCATAACCGCTTTCTCTGTTGTTGCTGTCCAAAACAGTACTTATGTAAGCTTCACCCTCCTCTATTTTAGACATCATATTATCATCAAACAGCTTATATGCTAAATTAGCGTCATTGGAAGCGCTTATAGAGACAACACCGGTGGACTTTTCAATAACTACAACACGGATTATTCCCGTCTGATCAGACAAGTAATTCATCGCGGATTCAAAAGCCTCATTTTTTTCATCGGTATTATAAAATGCGTAATTCCTGATATTTTCGTCACATGCCACAATAGAGGCGCTTGAAGAAACGTTTTTTACATATTCTGAAATATTCTTGCTCTCATTTACCGCAATATCCGAATAAAGCCGTTCATACTGCTTTTCCGCAATAGAATTCATTGTCCCGGAGCAGTAAAATGCATATGCGATTATTGATGAGATTGAGAAAAAAATCAGCCAAAATATAAATAGTGTACGAATTTTCATCGAATTACTCCGTTTTTAATTAATGTTTTTCTTTATGGAATATGTATTAACACCCTAAAAAATTTAGAGATAAATATCATTTTATGCCAACGGGTTTTTAATTGTATAAATCAGTGTATTTATTATTTTATCACACTTTTTCACAAAAGTAAATGACATTCCACGAATTTGTAAAAAACGTAAGTTTTTCTATATATTTTTTGTGCATTTTCTATATATTTAAAATATGTAAATATATACTCACATATTTAATATTATAATACGATACGGCAAATCAGCCTGCGCGATTTGCCCGCAGGCTGATTTGCCGTTTTATGAATTTATTTTACTCTTGTTATTTTGTCTACCGCTCTCAAAAACAAGCTTATTTCGTACTTGGTAGTATAAACGGAAGGCGCCAACCTAACGGTGCCTGTTTCAAGAGTACCTAACTTTTTATGCGCAAGATAAGCGCAGTGAAACCCGCCCCTTAAATAAAATCCGCTGTTACTTAGTCTGGCGGCTGTTTCATCTGAACTTAGCCCGACTATATTAAAAGAAAAAAGAGGCGCATTTTTTCGTGTAAATCCGCCGTATAATATAACCCGGCGATTTTTCCTCAGGTGATTGAAAGCATAAGAGCAAAGCTGCCACTCGTGCTCATATATTGAACTTATACCTTTTTCCGAAACAAATCTTACCCCTTCTCCAAGAGCTATAGCTCCGGAAGTATTTATAGTGCCGCTTTCAAATCTGTCCGGCAGAAATTCGGGCTGTTCCGGCTCTTTGGAGGCGCTGCCCGTTCCACCCTCTATAAGAGTTTTTAACCTGTACTTACCGTCGGTTATCATAAGACCGGTGCCCATAGGTCCATAAAGACCCTTATGTCCTGCGGCGCAGATTATGTTTATTCCATCAGACAGACTTATCGGCAGTACGCCCGCTCCCTGTGCCGCGTCAAGTATAAAACAGATATTGTTCTTTTTGCAAATAGCGGCAAGCCTTTTATAAGGCAGAATGTGTCCCGAAACATTGCTGGCGGCAGTACAAATAATTCCCTTTGTTTCAGGTTTTATAAGCCGCGCGAAGTTCATAGCGGTTTCATTGTCATTGTCGGTCACCCTTGCAACAGAAAAACTTATTCCATTTTCCTTCGACAAAGCGGTAAGAGGTCTTAAAACCGCATTGTGCTCCCAATCGCTTGTGATAAAATGACAATCCGGCTCCGCTATGCCTTTTAAGGCGGTATTTATAGCCTCGGTACAGTTGAGCATGAAGCAAACATTTTCGGTTTTTGCTCCGAAAAAATCTGCGCAGCGTTGTCTGGCCTCATAAACCGCCTCGCCGGTTTCCATTGAAAGCTTATGCCCCGACCGTCCGGGGTTTGCACCATAATTTACAAGCGCAAAGGAACTTTTGCTGATTACAGATGGCGGCTTTGGATAAGTTGTAGCGGCGTTATCCAGATAAACCATTATTTTTTTCTACCTTCCAGAATTTTTAGTACGTCAACACCGACAGTGCTTAAAAGTCTTGACGCCCTGTTCGGATCGCCTTTTATCCGAATGGCGAATGTGCAGCCGCCTCTGCCGCTTATCTTTTCAACACTGCCATTTATATTTACCCCTTGTAGGAAATTTCTTCCTCTGATTGCCTCGGTATAGCTTTTAACTGTCAGCAGCCATACTTCCATATATCATCAGTCCTTTCTAATCTTTCAGCTTATAGGAACAGTATCGGACTTTTCCGATACCTTTTCCCGATAAAAAATAAATTTTTACCGCCGTTACGCTCTCCGTACGCTTCGCGCGATCTTCGAAGAATTCTGCGGCAAAAACAATAAAGCCGTACTACATATTATGCCGATACGGCAACTTTTGCTAAAGAAATGAATAAGTCGCTACGCCTTTGAGATAATAGGTTATGATAACTAATCTTTAATCAACCGTATTATTTGTCTATACCTTGATCAAAGATTAGTATAAGTCATATCTGAAAACCAAGCGATATTGCCCCTAATAAAACATTTTCCATGATAAAGGAGGATTTAATATGAAAGCTGTAATAATGGCAGGAGGAGAAGGAAGCCGCCTTCGCCCGCTCACCTGCACACTCCCCAAGCCTATGGTCAAGCTCTGTGGGCGTCCCGTAAGCGAATATATTCTTGACCTGCTTTCCAAACACAGCTGCACCGACGCCATATTTACATTGCGTTACTTAGGCTCGCAAATTGAAGAGCATTTTGACGCCCGGCGCTACAAGGGCATAAATCTTGACTTTTCATACGAGGACACTCCTCTGGGAACGGCAGGGTGCGTAAAAAAAGCCGCTGAAATATGGGATCTTAAGGAAGGAGAATACTTTATAGTTATAAGCGGCGACGCAATGTGCGACTTTAACCTTTCCGCCGCGATTTCCCATCATATCAAAAGCGGTGCCGACGCCACAATAATAACCAGCCGCGTTGAAGACCCGCGAGAATACGGCTGCGTTATCTCAGAAAACGGATTCGTAACAGGATTTTCCGAAAAACCTTCATATACGGGAGCGGTAAGCGATTATGTAAACACGGGAGTGTACATTCTTTCCGACAAAGTGATGAGATTAATACCCGAAAATACCATGTGGGATTTCTCAAAAAATGTTTTTCCCCAGATGCTTAAATCAGGAATGAAACTGGCTTCCTATGAGGAAAACGGTTATTGGTGCGATATAGGCGATTTTACCTCTTATAAAAGATGTCAAAGAGATATGCTGAGAGGACTTGTAAACTGTGAATTCAAAAGAGAAGTACCTCCAATAAGCGACGCTACAATAATAGCACCCTGTTATATAGGAAGCAACGTTAAAGTCGGCGCCGGAACCGTGATAAACGCCGGCTGCGTGGTAGATGACAATGTAAACATAGGCAAAAACTGTAAACTTTACGAATGCGTAATATCTAACGGTGCTTTTTTATCGGACCGCACAAAATGCAACGGTGGAATAATATGCGAAAACGCGGTAATGGAACAAGGTTCGGCTGTATATGAGGACGCAGTGCTCGGCGGCGGAAGTATACTCGGGAAAGACAGCAGCCTTGAACCTAAGGTTAAGGTATGGGACAACAAAACTATTCCAAAAGGAGTAATGCAGAGAGAAGATGTTAAATATGGCGTATCTCCATTCTCCGCTTTAGACGAAAAGGGCGTTTCCGGAGAAACCAATTCCGATATTACCCCCGCCTTTATGACGAAATTGGGCAGCAGCGGGGCAGCGGTGTTCGGAGACAGGGTAATTGTCTCCTGCGGTACGGGAAATGCAGCCTCGGTTTTAAAAGCGTGTTTTTGCGCCGGTTTTTCGGGAGCGGGCGGAAAAGTCATAGACTGCGGTATTACATCACTTCCTGCCCTGATTCATCTCAGCAGAATAATGAACGCCAGCGGACTGGTAAATATCGAAGCCTCCTCAAAAAGCAAAATTACCATACTGAACAAGGCTGGTCTGCCACTTACCCGTGTACAGGAAAGAAAACTTGAAGCGGCTCTGAGCAGAGGCGATTACCGTAACGCGAAATGGGACGGCTTCGGTGAAATTAAGAGCTTTAAAAACTCTTCCCTGCTCTACTCCGGCGCTTTGGAAACGGCAAGCGACTTTAACTGCCGCTATAAAGTAAATATCAGTTGTTCAAATCCTCTTATTAACTCGGCAGCCGCGGTTCCTCTTCAAAGGATAAGCAATCCGTCCGGAGAAGCCCTTACGATAAACATAAACCGTGACGGCACAAAAGCGGAGTTGTATGTCAGCGAAAAGGAGAAAGCGGATTACACCAAGTTGATTACATTAGTATGCTATGACCTTATGCAAAAAGGATTCGATATAGCGGTGCCTTTGGAATTTCCATCTACGGTAGAGGAAACGGCAAAACTTACCGGAAAAACGGTGAGAAGATTTTACAAGTGCAGCAACGACAACAGCGATAAAGGAGCAAGAGAACTGGCCGCGTCACAGCCGTTTCTCTTTGACGGACTTTTGTTGGCGCTTAACGCTCTTCAGATTATTTCCGTTTCTTACATGACATTGGGAAATTATCTGGAAAAACTTCCAAAGCTTGAAACAGAAAACAGATTTCTGCGTATTCATTGTCCTCCACAGCGTATTCTGAGCAAGCTTGCCGAAGGCTCAAACGGAGTCAGCGAAGGAGTTTTCCTCGGCGAAGAAGGCAACAGAGTACTGCTTCGTTCAAGCAGACAGGGAGACGGACTTTTTCTGTTCGCGGAAAGCTACTCTCAGGAAACCGCAAAAGCACTCTGCGACGATGTGGAATTAAAGGTCAGAATGATGTTGGAAAAATAATTTTTGCCCCAAAGCGGAATACAGATTTTAGGGCTTGTTTGAAAATAGAGGAAATGACGGATTTTTGACCCAAAATGGTTAGCTTCAAGGAAAAAAACGCAGTCAAACCGTCGTTTGACGAGGCTTTTTGATGCGGAAGATGACCGTTTTGGGACGAAAAAACGGCGTTTTAGATTTTTCAAACAAGTCCTAATGTTCGCTTCGGGGCAAAAACGATTATCAGAAAAAAACTTTTTGGGAAAAAAATCAAATTTTCCCGACAGTAAAGCCTTTTAATTTTTTTCCACCGTAATTTTCCTTGACAAGCCGACTTTTTTGTTATATACTATGATAGTATAATAATGCCAAAAATGGAAAAAATGCGGTAAAAAACCAACCCGTATTAAATTTGTCCCTAATATAATTACGGACAAATTTAAACCGCAATGTTCCAAAAGCAGATAAAAGCGCAGAGCTTTATATAAATACAAAAATACAATTGCATAGGGCTTTTTCGTCATTCCATTCATACAATTAAAAACCGCAAGCACAGCTTAAACAAGCTGCCGGAATTGCTTTGCAATTCCGAGGTTCGGTGGTGGATTTTTCTCACCCGGTGAGCCGAGAGATTAAGAGACTTTGCCTGCAAAGTCTCTTAATCCCTGTTGCCTAATAGGCGGGGAATATCTGGCAGCGGTTATAATGACATACTACCATCATTAGGCCTGTGTGGACAAGGCTTAAGCATATCCCTATGCCGAAAGGAAAATTTATGGCAAAAAACAATAATTTTATCAATTTCAAAGGAAAAAATGATAATCAACAAAAATTTTATCAGAAAATGAGCGGAAAAAAACAAAGTACCACCTCAAACGAACAAAACAAAAACAAGCAGCCTTCATTCGGACAGCCAAAAAACACTTCGGGAAAACATACGGCAAAACTTGCATCCGGAGCACAGCAAAAGCAGCATTTTTCCACAGCGGCCGGCGTCGGTCAGAGCAACAAAAAAACGGCTTTCCAGAAGCAGGAAACAGCAAACCGCCGAAATATACAAAACAGACATCCTGCAAGAGAGGTTAAAGCCACCCCCCTTAAAATTTTCTCTCTCGGCGGTCTTAACGAAATAGGAAAAAACATTTACGTCTATGAATGTGCCAATGATATTTTTATAATAGACTGCGGCTTGGCATTCCCTGATGACGAAATGCCCGGCGTTGATTCGGTAATACCAGATTTCACTTATCTTGTAAACAACAAAGAAAAAGTCAGAGGGGTACTCCTTACCCATGGTCATGAGGATCATATAGGAAGTCTCGCCTATTTGCTTAAAAAAGTAAACGTTCCCGTTTACGGCACAAGACTCACATTGGGACTTGTAGAAGGAAAACTCAGAGAACACGGAATTCTGGCTTCTTCAACCCTGATTACGGTAAAACCCGGCGATACCGTAAAATTGGGCTGTATGGCGGCGGAATTCATAAGAGTAAATCATTCCATACCGGACGCCTGTGCAATAGCAATACACGCCCCTGCTGGAATAGTTGTCCACACGGGCGACTTCAAGATTGACTACACGCCAATTGAGGGTGGAATAATAGATATGGCGCGATTCGGCGAGCTTGGAAGACGCGGAGTCTTGGCGTTGCTTTCCGAAAGCACCAATGCGGAAAGACCCGGATACACCATGTCGGAAAGCACCGTAGGAAACAGTTTTAAAAACATCTTCAACCAAGCAGAGGGCAGAAGGATAATAGTAGCCTCCTTTTCCAGCAATATACACCGTATACAGCAGATCATCGATAACGCCGTATTACAGGACAGAAAAGTGGCGGTAAGCGGAAGAAGTATGCTGAATGTTATGCAGACTGCCATTGATCTTAATTATATACGAATACCAAACGGAATACTGATAGATATTGAACAGATAAAAAATTACCCGCCCGAAAAACTGGTTATAGTTACCACCGGAAGCCAGGGAGAACCTTTATCCGCCTTGGCGAGAATGGCGAGCAACGACCACAGACAGGTGACTATTACTCCAAACGATCTTATAATAATTTCCGCAACCCCTATCCCCGGAAACGAAAAGCTTGTGGGAAACGTGGTAAACGACCTGATGAAATTAGGCGCCGACGTGGTTTACGAAAAGATGTACGACGTACACGTTTCGGGACACGCCTGCCAGGAGGAATTAAAAATGATGATTTCCCTGACAAAGCCAAAGTATTTCATTCCCATTCACGGTGAATACAAACACCTTAAAAAACATGCCATGTTAGCGAGAAAAATGGGAATACCGGAAGAAAACATTTTTCTCGCAGATATAGGTCAAGTGCTTGAAACCAACAGGATTTCAATGAAAATATCCGGAGTCGTTCCTTCAGGCAGCATACTTGTGGACGGTCTTGGCGTAGGAGACGTAGGCTCCGTTGTGCTGAGGGACAGAAAACATCTGGCAGAGGACGGACTTATAATAGTAGCAGCTACCGTGCGCAAAAGCACGGGAAGCATAGAAGCGGGACCGGAAATTGTTTCAAGGGGCTTTGTATATGTTAAAGAATCCGAAAAGCTTATGGATGAAGCCACGGCGATTGCCAAAAAATCGCTTGAAGAGCAATGTTCCAAGAGCATAAGAGATTGGGGCTCCGTTAAACCCGCACTCAGAGAAGCCTTAAGCGGGTTTATTTATCAAAAAACAAAAAGAAGTCCTATGATCCTTCCTATTATAATGGAAATATAGAATCCGTAAATTGAGAGGTTCTTTTAAAATGAAGAATTTTTTCCGTGACGGCGGATTGGTAATGTCAATCATTTCACTGATAATATTGCTGCTGTTTATGTCATCGATGACTTTTCTGCATTCTCCCGATATGTTCTGGATATTGGCGCCGTTTATCGTGTTGGCGGCGGGCTTTGCCGTAGGAAAATTAGTACAGGTTACAAGAAGAAATTTCCAATATTCCGCTCTTATAAGCGAAGAAATCAGGTCGGAAAACAAAATGTCCCTGTACAGTCTTCCGATGAGCGTTGTTATTATTGACTCGCAGCGCAAAATAATCTGGTTCAACAAGGGATTCGCCAAGGATTTCTCACATGAAGCTTTCTACGGAAACTCATTTGACCTTATATCAGAGCTTCCGTTTGAGTGCTTCACCGTAGAAGAAGGTATCCAGATACAGCACGCGGGAAGATATTATCGCGCTTATGCCAATCAGCCTGTTGAAGAACATGAAAGCGACATATTCCTGATTTACCTTAGGGATATAACCGATTATGTAGACATAATACAGGAAAAAAAGCTTTCCCACCCCGTAGTAATGCTTATAATGATAGATAGCTTTGAGGAACTGTTCAACAGCAGTCTTGAAAGCGAAACCGCCCATGTGACAGTGCAGATAGACAGGCTTTTGGAGGACTTTATCGCGGAAACCACCGGCATTTTAAGAAAATCCTCCCGCGACAGATTTTGGGCGGTGGTTGAAGAAAGGCATATTGCCAAGCTTATTGAAGGAAAAGTCAAGCTTTTGGATAAAGCGAGAGAAATTCAGGTCAATGACAGAATGAACGTTACCTTGTCAATAGGTATCGGAAGAACTGCCTCCACGATCGCGGAAAGCGAAAGCTTTGCAAAACAGGCTCTTGAAATGGCACAGGGCAGAGGCGGAGATCAGGCTGCCATCAAAACGGTTACCGGATTTGAATTCTACGGCGGAGTTTCAAAAGGAATCGAACGCTCTACCAAGGTAAAGGCAAGAATCATCGCCAACCAGTTAATACAGCTTGTGGAAAGCTCCGACAGAGTTTACATAATGGGTCACAAGTTCAGCGACTTGGACAGCGTAGGCTCGTCGGTAGGCTTAGCGTGTGCTATAAGAAATCTCGGTCATAAGGCGGACGTAGTAGTAAATAGTCTCGCTTCCTTAAGCACTCAGCTTATCAGCCGCTTAAACCAGCCGGACAGCCCCGACTCCCTGTTTTTGTCTCCAGATAACGCGGTTGAAAGCATAACGGATAATTCGCTTCTGATTATTATGGATACACATAATCCTGCTATGCTTGAAAGCGGCGAGCTTCATTCAAAGGCAAAACAAGTAGTAATTATAGATCACCACAGAAAAACCGTTAACTATATCGACAATTCGCTTATTTTTTATCATGAACCCTACGCCTCCTCCGCCTCGGAGATGGTCACGGAAATTTTGGGATATTTCGGTGAAGCGGGAAAAATAACCGCGCTTCAAGCGGAAGCTTTATTGGCGGGTATTATGTTGGATACCAAAAACTTTACCATAAAAACCGGAGTTCGTACTTTCGAAGCGGCGGCGTTCTTACGGAAATTAGGCGCGGACACCGTTAACGTAAAAGGCCTTTTCGCCAACTCAATAGAAAATTACCGTCAGAAGGTCGCGCTTGTTTCCAATGCGGAAATATATAAACGCTGCGCCGTAGCCACTACCACTATGTTCAGCCCAGATATGCGTCTTATAGCGCCCCAGGCAGCTGACGAACTTCTGAACATAGAAAACGTGGACGCATCGTTTGTATATTACCGCAACGCAGGAGACGAAATATATGTAAGCGCCCGCTCACTCGGCGCTCTTAACGTTCAGTTGGTAATGGAGTACTTAGGCGGCGGAGGTCATCAGACAATGGCAGCGGCACAGCTTAAAAGCATTTCTCTGGAAGACGCAGAAAAGAGAGTAAAGGAAGCAATAGACAATTATTACGACAGCGTAAGATGAAATAAATCAAAAGAAAAAAAGAAAAACAATTATAAAAATTTCTGTAATTGTTTTTCCAACCTGTATTATCGGTGCTCCTGCACCGATATGCTTAAAAAGAAAGGCGGATAAAAATGAAAGTAATTTTACTGGAAGATGTAAAAGGCACAGGGAAAAAAGGCGAAATCAAAGAAGTTAAGGACGGCTACGCCAGAAACTGCCTTATTGCCAAAAAGCTCGCGGTGGAGGCTACCGCCGCCAATATGAACCTTCTGGAAGGACAAAAAGCGTCTGCGCAACACAAAATTGACGTTGAAATTGCAAATGCCAAGGAAATTGCCTCGAAAATAGATGGAAAAACCGTAAAAATTATGGCAAAGGGCGGCACAAGCGGCAGACTTTTCGGAGCCGTAACAGCCAAGGATATTTCGGCTCAGATAAAAAAACAGTTCAACTGTGACATCGACAAAAGGAAGCTTGTGCTTGATAGCGAAATAAAGACCTTTGGTGGCTTTGGAGCGGAAGCAAGGCTTTATAACGGAGTTTCCGCAAAATTTACCGTAATGGTAGAACAAATCACGGAATAATATTTTCGCGGGGGGATTTTTTGGAAAAAATAAAAGCTGCGAAAACAATCATTTGCCACTGACTTTGCCGTCCTCTTGCTTGCAATCGGACTACAATAATTGAGCCGTTTGTCTAAAAATTGTTAAGGAAGTGTTTTATGCCCGCTAATATTGATCTATCGGAAATAAATTTGCCCTTTAACCTGGACGCCGAACAGGCGGTATTGGGCGCCGTCTTAGTCGAAACGCCGTCCGTTTCGGAAATAACCGCCAATCTGCGTCCGGAACACTTTAAAATACAGCTTCACAGCGACTTGTTCTCCGTTATCTACCAGATGAGCATATCGGGACAGCAAATAGACATTGTGACCTTAATGGAAAATTCCCTGCGACAAGGGATATTTGAATCCGATGAGGAAGCAAAATCATATCTGATGAAGCTGGCGGATTCCTCCATAACTCCGTCTACTATAGAAAGCTATATCAAGATAATCCGCGATAAGTACATGGTGCGGCAGCTTATGACAATATCAAAAGAGATATTTGACCTTGCGGCGGCCGGAACGGAAGAAACCTCAGTACTTTTGGATCTTGCGGAAAAGAAAATATTTGACATAAGAGACGAAAAAGATCTTCACGGCCTCACCCATATAAAGCCGTTGGTAACCCAGCAGCTCGAAGCTCTGTCCGAGCTTGCCGAAAACCCCGAAAGCGCTCACGGTTCAGGGCTCAGCACTTCTTACTCAAGTCTCGATAAAATAATTTACGGGCTTAATCCTTCGGATTTCATACTTATTGCCGCCCGTCCCGGTATGGGTAAAACCTCGTTTGCCACCAATATTGCCGCCAATGTTGCCAAAAACTATAAAAATCAAAAAATATGCATTTTTTCTTTGGAAATGTCGAAAGAACAGATAGCGGCTCGTATCCTCCAAAGTGAGGCGCGACTCTCATCCGATGCCCTGCGCACCGGTATAATACCCGACAGCAAGTGGACGGATATAGGCGAAGCGGTGGATGTTTTGTCACAGGTGGAAATATATATTGACGATACCGCCAATATTTCCTTGGGGGAAATGAAAGCAAAGCTCAGACGAATGAAAAATTTGGGTCTGGTTATTATAGACTATTTGCAGCTTATGTCAACGGGAAGACGTGACGGGAACAGAGTGGCGGAAATTTCCGAAATTACCAGAAATCTTAAAATAATGGCCAAGGAGCTGAATGTTCCGGTAATAAGCCTGTCCCAGCTTTCACGAGGCCCGGAACAGCGTCCTGATAAGCGCCCCATGCTATCCGACCTCCGCGATTCCGGTTCTATCGAACAGGACGCGGATATAGTAATGTTTCTTTATCGTGACGGATATTACAATAAAGAAGCGGAATATCCCAACGCCTGCGAATGTATAGTTGCAAAGAACAGGCACGGTGAAACCGGAACGGTTCCCATGAACTGGGAGGGGGAGTATACGCGCTTTACGGGGGTAGACTATACTCATGCTTAAAGAAATAAACAATAGAAACCGTATTGCCGATACAGTCATAAATAAAGTGCTTTCTGCCATAGAAAGTCACAATATGATAAAAAAAGACGAAAAAATTATAGTCGCGCTAAGCGGAGGAGCAGACAGCGTAACCCTTATTCACTGCCTTAATAAAATAAAAGAAGAGATTGGCTTTGAATTGTTCGCCTGTCATGTTAATCACAATCTGAGAGGTGCGGAAAGCGACAGTGATCAGGCCTTTGCGGAAGCGCTGTGCAAAGAAATGAATATTCCTTTAAAAATATTTTCAATAGATGTGTCAAAAGCCATGGAAAAGCACACAAGCGTTGAGGAAACGGCAAGAACGCTGAGATATCAAGCCTTTTCTGAGGAGTCGGAGCGTTTAAACGCAAAAGTTGCCACCGCCCACAATTCCTGCGACAATACCGAAACGGTTTTATTGAACCTGCTAAGGGGTACGGGTCTAAAAGGCTTATGCGGAATCCCTCCGGTAAGGGATTATTTAATAAGACCGCTTATTTTATGTACCCGTGAGGAAATAGAGGCGTATTGCGATATAAACAGGCTGAGATATGTAACCGATAAAACAAATTTTTCAACCGCATATACACGCAATAAGATAAGGCTTGAAATTTTGCCGAAACTGTTGGAAATAAATCCGTCGCTTTACGGTGGCGTAAACCGCATGACCGCCGCACTCTCGGAAGACAGTGTCTTTCTTGAAAATATGGCAAAAAAAGAACTCTGTGCTGCAAAAATCGGTGATAAAACATATAACAGCGAAAAGCTTGCTTCCCTTCCCCGTCCTATTCTGACCAGAACCATTTCACTTATTCTGAAAGAACGGGATATCGAACCAACCGCAATAAAGATAAAAGGCTTTGAAGAAATAATAAAATCGGGAACGGGAAAAATCAACATAGAGAAGAATAAATTTGCCACTGTCCGAAAAGGAAAGGCCGAAATACAGATTGTAATACAAAAATATCGAAAAAAGAACTGAAAATACACACATAAATTTCATAAATTCATTTGATTTTTTTATAAGACTATGTTATAATATTCTGAAAGACTGAAAAGGAGTTTCTTTTTTGCCGCGGCAAAGGGAAAAAATACACAAAATGAACAGCAGCATTGAAAAAATACTTTTTTCGGAGGAAGAAATAAGGGAAAAAGTTAAACAAACAGGAAAAAAAATTTCCGACGATTACAGGAATAAAAACCTCGTTCTGGTAGGAATACTCAAGGGCAGCGTGATATTTATGTCCGATTTGATGAGAGCTATCGACACAGACTGCAAGATAGCGTTTCTTACCGCAAAATCATACGGAAACAGTACTGTCTCCTCCGGAAAAATTGAACTGGAAGCCACTCTTAAAGACTCACTGGGAGAAGATATAGCGGGTAAAGATATTATTCTTGTTGAAGATATCTTGGATACTGCCGCCACTCTTTATGCGGTCAGGGAAAAAATAAAAGAGCTTAATCCCTCATCAATCAGGATATGTACGTTTATTGAAAGAAACGTCAAAAGAAATATTAACCTGATACCCGATTACAAGTGCTTTGATATACAGGACGGTTTTGTTGTGGGATACGGTATGGACTACGCCCAAAATTACAGAAATCTTCCTTATGTAGGTATATTAAAGCCTGAAATATATACAATAACAAATTAGAGCAAAGACAAGGAAAGGCGGAATATATGCAAAAGAAACGCGGCGGCACTATAATCTACATTGTAATAATAATTTTTTTAATAGTAGGATTGATTTCTATTTTACGCTCTATCACGCCAAGAGCAAAAACCGAATCGTATTCATCGGTTATGGAACACTTTGACAATCTTGAGGTTTCAGCCTATACTCTTGACCTTAACTCAGGCGAATTAAGGTATATGTTAAGAGGCGAAAGCAAGCCAAGGGTATATTATATTCCATATGTCAGCCTTTTTATCAGTGATATTTACGGAGATTTCAGCGACGGCAGCAGCTACCGTGATCAGTACAATGCAAAATACCCCAAAGAACCATTGGAAGAAGACTATATAGCGGTCGCGGATAATTCATTCCTTACAAGCTTCCTTCCGTATCTCCTGCTTATAGCGCTTATGATAGGATTTACCTTTATAATAATGCGCCAGACTACCGGCGGCGGAAAAATGAACCAATTTTCAAAGGCTAACACGAGAAATCAGCCTTCAAGCGGAAAGAGAGTTACTTTTAACGACGTTGCGGGTGCGGACGAAGAAAAAGAAGAATTGGCCGAAATCGTTGATTTCATGAAAAATCCGAAAAAATATCTTGATATAGGAGCAAGAGTTCCTAAAGGCGTACTCCTTATGGGACCTCCCGGTACAGGTAAAACATTGCTTGCAAAAGCCGTGGCGGGTGAGGCAAACGTACCCTTTTTTTCAATAAGCGGCTCCGACTTTGTGGAAATGTTCGTCGGCGTAGGCGCTTCGAGAGTAAGAGATTTGTTTGATCAGGCAAAAAAGCATACTCCTTCAATTATCTTCATTGATGAAATAGACGCAGTGGGCAGACAAAGAGGCGCGGGACTTGGCGGCGGACATGACGAACGAGAACAAACATTGAACCAATTGCTGGTAGAAATGGACGGTTTTTCGGAAAATCAGGGCATAATTATTATTGCCGCCACTAACAGACGCGATATCTTAGACCCCGCACTGCTCCGTCCAGGGCGCTTTGACAGACAAATTGTGGTAAATTACCCTGATATAAAAGGACGCGAGGAAATACTCAAGGTTCATACAAGAAACAAAAAGCTGGCTTCCGATGTAAATCTTTCAACTATTGCAAAAACCACCGCGGGATTTACCGGCGCCGATCTTGAAAACCTTGTAAACGAAGCCGCCCTTCTTGCGGCAAGAGCAAACAGGCGCGCTATTATTGAAGCGGATATTGAAGAAGCCACTATCAAAGTGGTAGCCGGTCCCGAAAAGAAATCAAAAGTTGTAAGCGAAAAAGAACGCCGTCTTACGGCATATCATGAAGCGGGACACGCCGTCTGCACATACTACTGTCCGTCTCAGGACAAAGTTCATCAAGTATCCATTATTCCCAGAGGAATGGCGGGCGGATATACAATGTCCCTTCCGGAGCATGACAGAAGCTTTGTGAGCAAGACTCAGATGGAGGAAAACATTATTACTCTGTTGGGCGGCCGTGTTTCCGAAAAAATCATTTTGGATGATATATCCACAGGCGCCTCCAATGACATTGAACGCGCTACAAAGATAGCCAGAAGCATGGTGACAAAATACGGCTTCAGTGAAAAATTAGGCCCCGTAGTCTACGGTCACGATGAAACGGAAGTATTTTTGGGTCGTGATTACTCCCAAGGCAGAAATTATTCCGAAAATATTGCCGCCGAAATTGACGCGGAAATTCGTGAGTTAATCGAAACAAGCTACGAAAAGGCGAAGGATATTCTTGAGAACCATATAGATCAACTTCATATTCTTGCAAAATATCTTATGAAAAACGAAAAAATTGACGGTGCGGATTTTGAAAAGCTTATGAAAGGTGAAATAGACGAAAATTACGAAAAAGAAAAATCCAATGATGCCCTCAAAGACACAATTGTACCCGAACAAGCGGAAAAACCCGAACAGAACGTTCAACCGGAAGCGGATGATCCTATTAAAAATAATCTTGATAACGGAATGGATCCTCCTATTTTTAAAGCCTAACACCAATATTTAATCAAGACGTTGATAAATTTGGAGTATAAAGCTAAAATAAAAATTAAATAAACTTTAATAACAAATCCGAACTTCACCGCAAAGTGTGGAGTTCGGATTTAAATTTTATAAAAAGATCATAACTGTTATTTGACTAAACAAAATTTTCTGCAGATTATAAATGTTTTAAATTTATACGGTAATCTCTTAAAACACTCTCATCGTATTTTTTCAGTATACCGTTTATTTCGTTTATCAGCGCTGTCTTTTCCAAAGGCAGATCGCCGTGAAGCTGAAAAAGATTCGATGCGCCGAGAGCTGCAAAATGTGTCCTTATTTCAAGTCCTTCTATAAGAAGCATAAGTTCTTCCAGCTTTTCTTTTTCACTTTCCTCCTCCCATGCTCCGCGCAGTATTTCACCATACAGTTCAGAGTTTGGATAAACCGTAAGCATTGAAGCGCCTATTATTTTGGGCTGCAATTTATTAAAAATATCAATTGTATTCCTAATTCCCTTCACCGATTTTCCCTTACCATATATTCCCGCAAGATAAAAAATATCATACTCAATATTTGCTTCGTCAAGCTTTGCACATTGTTCTATGATGTCCTTTGATTCATATCCCTTGTTCATAAATGAAAGTGCCTCGTCATCGCCTGTTTCAACGCCTATTGTTATTCGGTTATAACCCAACACACGCAGTGCTCTGAGCTCATCGACACTTTTAGGCGTTATATCCGTTATTCTTGCAAAACAGCCTATGCTGTCCAGCTTGTGAAGATACTGTTTAGCTATGTTAGCTATTGCCTTAAGCTTTTCCGTACTTAACACAAACGGGTTTGCTCCCACAAGAAAAAGTCTCGTTACTTTGGGCATATTACGATATATCTCAATTATATCGGCTTCTATCTCACTAATCGGTGACATTCTGAATTTAAAAGGTATATCCTCATATAATGTACAGAATTTGCAATTATGGTGCGTACATCCCGCAGTAACCTGTAAAAGAGCCGACCACGCCTCATAGGGCGGCCGCCAAACCGTTCCCGTAAAATGCATACTGAAATTCCTCCCAATAACTTATCCGAAAAGCTTTCCGTAATCTATAGTCCAAAAAATAATTCGACACAAAGGAGGCAATCTCTAATTTCACGAAGTGAGGAGGAGGACGAAGTCGGGCTGCTTACCCAAGTCCGCTAAAGACGACAATGATACTATAAAAAATTTAAATTGCCTAACTTTGCTGATTTATTTATTGGATTGCTATAAGTATAACACTTTATCAAAAAACTGTAAAGTACGATTATTTTTTATACACGGTATTTAAAAAGATACCGTTATTGACAGACTCTTACTATTATGTTATACTTTTACAGAAGGCAATACCAACACATTTTTTGAAACAGATAAATATAAAAAGGAGCGGTTATGTCAGAAAATAAGCATTCACAGCCGGAACAGCTTGAAAAATGCCGGTCTATGTGCAGGCTTCAGTCGGTTATAAGCGGTAAATGGAAAATATTAATTATATGGTATATATCGTTTTATAAAATGCAAAGATTTAACGAACTTCGGCGCAGATTGGACGGCATTACTCACGCCACCCTCACCAAACAACTGCGGGAACTGGAGGATGACGGATTTATCAGACGAACGGTATACGCAGAAGTACCTCCGAGGGTAGAATATACGCTTACCGAAATGGGAATCGGTTTTGTGCCTGTTTTAATGGCTATGCAAAATTGGAGCGAAGAAAATTTATTATAAAAATTCTCTTTATATCAGTGGGGCAGTATTACGTTTCCGAATTTTGTAAAAACTCCTATAAAATCGGAATCCTAAGAACAAACTCCACCGTTTCTCCCTCGCTCTTAGCTTCAATACTTCCCCCATGCAGCTCGGCAATCTTTCCGGCAATGGCAAGACCAAGTCCGGCGCCGCCTTTATTTGTTCCTCTTGAGCTGTCCAAACGGAAAAACTGTTCAAATAAACGCGCAAGCTTTTCCGGCGGTATATGATCTCCCCTGTTCTTGATGCTTACGGCAATCCAACCCTCTGATGACTGCGCGTTTATATCAATTACCGTATTTTCATAGCAGTAAAAAACCGCATTCCGAAGCAGATTGTCTATCACTCTTTGCAGCTTGTCGGCGTCGCATTTTATCATAATGTTTTCCGCCGCGTGAAGTGAGTAGGTAAGATTTTTTTCATTCAGCATCGGCTGAAATTCGTAGGCGGACTGTTCAAGAAGGCGTGTAAGATTTACGCTGCTGTACTGTAACTCTATATCTGTAAGATTGAACCTTGTTATATCAAAAAACTCGTTGATTAAATCCTCCAGTCTCATAGCTTTATCAAGAGAAATGGCAAGATATTTTTGCCTAAGCTCAACGGATATTTCCTTTTCGTCCCGAAGCAGCGTCAAATAGCCTACTACCGAAGTTAAAGGGGTTTTCAAATCATGAGCAAGGTAGACGATAAGGTCGTTTTTTCGCTGTTCCGACATTCTTGCTTCCGCCGTTCTGCTTTCCAAGGCCTGCCTTACAGCGCGAAATCCCTCCTCTATTTCATTCAGCTCATAAGAAAGACTGATTTCGGCCGAGTTATCGGCTGTCATTTTAAGCAGCGCTTCCTGTATTTCAATAAGGTATTTCGTATACATCCTAATACAAAGTCTGAAAGAAACAAACAATATTATAACCACCGCCAAGCAAATAAAGTATACTTCTCTTTCTCTGAATGCCCAGTATATATTGGAAGCCGTACCGTAATCCATATGAAAAAAGTATCTGAGAAATGTTACGATCAGTTCCCCAAATGAACCGCTTATTAAAGCGTATATAAACATTAAAGCTATAATTAATCCGCCGGATATGAATATAATATAAAGGATAAACCTTATGGTAAGCTTTTTTTTAAGCAATGTAAAACTGTTACGGTATTTTTTATTTTTCAATTTTGTATCCTACCCCCCAGACCGTTTTGATAAACCTCGGATTTCGCGCGGGCTCTCCCAGCTTCTCTCTAAGTCTTGCTATATGTGCCATAACGGTGTTGTTACTGTCAAGATATTTTTCCCCCCACACCGCTTCATACAGTTCTTCCGAGGACACCACCTTCCCCCTGTTAAGGCACAAATGCCAAAGTGTGGAAAACTCAATGGGGGTCAATATTATCTCTTTATCGTAAAGACAGCATTTGTGATTGCTTTTATTTATCACAAGACCGTTTATATCTATTTCCTCCACTGTCTTTTCGGATTCGCCACCTGTGTTATACTTAATATAGCGCCGAAGCTGAGCCTTTACTCTCGCCGTTACCTCAAGAGGATTAAACGGCTTTGTAATATAATCGTCCGCGCCTATGGCAAGCCCCATTATCTTGTCGTTTTCTTCAACCTTAGCGGTAAGCATTATTATCGGATAGTAATGTTTTTCCCTTATTTTGCCGCAAATATGAAAACCGTCGATATCAGGTAGCATTACATCGAGAATGGCCAGATCAACGGCGTTTTTTTCCGCATAGCTCAGCGCTTCGATACCGCTGTAAAATTTTTTTACATCATATCCGTCGTTTTTTAAATAAAGCTCGATAAGATCTGCTATTTCTTTTTCATCATCGACAATAAGTATTGTTTCATTCATAAGGCCGTTACCTTTCCGTTTGTTTTCTATTTTATTTTATCACAACGACCATCGGATTGCAATAAATTTTGTGATACATATAAGGAATTTAAGAAAATCGTAAGAATTTAGCAAGGAAAAACTACAGTTAATACTATCCATTTTTAAATCATTCAAAAATTTCATCTTGTCTAAAGTATGACAGAAAAATAGTATTAAACTGTGGGTATTACGTAAATTAAAAAAGTGATTGGTATAAAACCGAAAAGCCGCCTATTGAAAAACTTGCGAAGGCGTGGTATAATAATCGTAAAACATTCGGATGAAAAAGAGGTCGCAGGGCAAAATGAGTTTTGATAAAGAATTTATTGTCGTAAAGATAAAAAGAATAGGAAAATATATAACGGTCTTTCTCAAATGGCTGCTGTTGAGTATAATTACCGCCTTGGTCTGCGGCGGAGCGGGATGCCTTTTTCATATGCTGATAGAGATTGCAACCGACTTTCGTTCCGAGCATAACTTTATAATATGGTTTTTGCCTGTGGGCGGCGTTGTGATAGTATTTTTATATCACATCTTCAAACTTGAAAAGATTGGCGGAACCAATTACGTTATAAATTCCATACGAAAAGACGGAAAGGTTCCGTTTACAATGGCTCCCGGAATACTTACGGGTACGGTGCTTACCCACCTGTTGGGCGGTTCGGCCGGCCGCGAGGGGGCGGCGTTACAGTTAGGCGGCAGCCTTGGTTCGTCATTGGGTCGGATTTTTAAGCTTGACGATAAGGATATGCACGTTATAGTGCTTTGCGGAATGAGCGCGGTATTTACGGCGCTTTTCGGAACACCGCTTACCGCCGTAGTTTTCGTAATGGAAGTAATAAGCGTAGGTGTTATTTACGACAGCGCCATTATGCCCTGTGTCTTCAGCTCGGTTTTCACATATTATATAACTCTTATTCTGAATATTCACCCGGTTAATTACATATTGAACAATATTCCCACCATTTCTCCCGTTTCTTTGATTCAAAGCATAGCCCTTGGAGTGATTTTCGCAGTGGTCAGTATTTTTCTTTGTGTTTCTTTTTCAAAGGGCGAGGCGCTGTTGGAAAAGGCGATTAGGAATGATTATATAAGAGCGGCGGCAGGAGGTCTCGCAATAGCTTTGCTCACTTTACTGTTAGGTACCGATTATAACGGTTCGGGAATGGGTATAGTAAATAACGCCATTCTGAACGGCATTGCGAGACCGGAAGCGTTTCTGCTTAAGCTTTTGTTTACGGTGATCACTTTGGGGTGCGGTTTTAAAGGTGGGGAAATAGTTCCTACCTTTTTTGTGGGTGCAACCTTAGGCTGTACCATTGCGCCGCTTATCGGTATGGATCCCGGATTCGGGGCGGCGTTAGGGCTTGTGGGGGTATTCTGCGGAGCCACCAATGCTCCTATAGCATCTATGATGCTTAGTATAGAGCTTTTCGGTGTGGAAGGACTGCCTTATTTTATAATAGTATGCTCCGCTTCTTATATGCTTTCCGGGTATTTCAGCCTTTACAAATCGCAGATTATTGTATATGACAAGCTTAAGGCGGTGTTTATAAACAGAAATACCAAATAAGATAAGATATATTTCCGAAATCACGGTATGAGAACAATATTAAATTTTTAATGAACGACCTCAGAGGCTTCGGCGTTTACGCCTTGGCGTAAGGGGTTCCGAAAGGAATGAGTTCCGCCCTCGCGGGAGCGGTTCTGCACCGTCAGTGCAAAAATATAAAATTTTAATAACAAAATCAATCTTCAATATAATTCCTTGTAATACAAAAAACAACCCGCCCACTTTTTAAAAGCAAGCAGAGATCGGAAGAGCACACGTCTGAACTCCAGTCACGAGATTCCATCTCG
>CAJUFF010000034.1 GCA_910585505.1 uncultured Ruminiclostridium sp.
CCGTGGCTGTTGCCGTGGAGGCGGCCGTTTACTATTACGTTGCAGCCGATGGTCGGCGGCGCTTCGGAAACGGTGGAAGCCGCGCGTCCGTTTTGCTCCGCCATTGTGCTTTTTCCGTTTTCGCTTTTGATTGTAGCCGTTTTTGTACCGTATTCCCGATATTGTTTAAGCTTTATTTTCACCGTTACATCAAAATTCCCCGCCTTTTCCGCCAGCGTATAGCTTTCCATAGTCACCTTGATATTGGTGGAAAACAGCGCCTTTCCCGTGGGCATCGACCTTGAAACAATAAACTGAAAGGGTTTCTTTTCGGTTTTAAGCTTTTCAAAGTAATCAAGAAAATATTCTGCGGGCTTAAAACCGTTGGGATAGGAAGAAAAAGGATATTTTACTTGGGGAATTTCGCAGTCAAACTCGATATCCGTAAGCTTAGCTGTTTTCAGAAGATTGACCTCGCCCTCGTTGATAAGGGTAACGGTGGAATTGGCGTTGTTTATTTTTATTTGAAGCTTTTGGGGGGTTATGGGTAAAAGGCACTTGTCAAGGTAGAAGTCGTAGCCGTTTTTGCTCATTTCTATTCGTCCTCCTTTTTAAAAAAACGCTCACATTCCCAAAAGCTTTTTTATTAATTCCAAATCCGTCACCTCAAAAATCAGCTCATTTTCCACTGGGTCAGAATCTTCAAA
This sequence comes from uncultured Ruminiclostridium sp., assembly GCA_910585505.1. Classification (GTDB taxonomy): domain Bacteria; phylum Bacillota; class Clostridia; order Oscillospirales; family Ruminococcaceae; genus Ruminiclostridium_E. The sequence continues at coordinate 687 of CAJUFF010000034.1, forward strand.
TCTCAGCCCAGCAAAAAACAAGCGCTCGCTCCCAACATCCGCGACAGCCTCAAAAACCTTTCCGCCGCTGATAAAATCCCCGTCAATTTCTCTGTGATATTCCAAATCACCGCATACCACAAAGGAGGCGTGTATTTTCTTCATCCCCTTTTGAACCGTTCCCAGCATGGGGATTTGCCTTAAATCCTCCGTGATTTTTACCGTGCCGCTGAAATCCGCCAAAGGAAGTCTTTGACCCGCAGAGATTACAAAAAGATTTCCGTTTGCTGCGGGAAGTGTTTTTATTACTGTTTTCATAGTTGCTCCTCTCTTATTTTTGCACGAAATTATAAATATGTTTTTGTTTAACTCGACGTTAACTATGCACCCCCTCCGTAACAATAAACACCGCTTCGGTCACCTCATCGGTAAGCCTCGTAATAATTCCGTCAATATCGTTATCATTATTTACGGTATTCTGCATACCGGACATATCAAAATTGATTTCGGCGGTAGTAAAGCGGTTTATAGTCTCCCGTTCCGCAATGTCGCGAAGATACTTCAATTCTTCGTCGGTCATGGAGAGGGAATCAGCCATATCTCCCGTGTTGTCGTCGATGTTGTATACTCCCTTATAAAGATCGTCAAATTCATTGTTTCCCAAAAAATTTTCCAATCCTTTTCCCGCTCCCGCAGCTCCGCCAACGGATTCTTCATCAATTCCCAACATCCAGTTCCAAATGCCGTTTTTAACATTGTCGTACATTTTGTCATGCGCTTCCGACATTGCATTGCCATAGATTTCCCCTTCTTTGTACGCCTTGTCCGCCCAGCCTTCTTCAAATACTTTAAAAGTATTTAATCCCTCGTTCCACGCTTCCGTCGGGTCTTTAAAAGCTTTTGTCTGATTTTCGAGTTCCTGCTTTTTCGCGGCAATATTATCAATTTGCGCCAATATCCCCGAAGTGTTTATTTCAAGTCCGAAAACCCCTATCAGACTGTTTATCTTTTCCGCAATAACGGCTACGCCTTTTAAAAAGCCTTCTATAAAAGACCAAAATCCTTTTTGCAGCCATACCCAGACATTATTAAACCCTGCCAGCATATTGTCAAAACAAGCCGTCAGGTAATGCCATATTGCCAGTACAAAATTAGCTAACGACAGTCCGATATCTTTAAAGAAAGCGCCCGCAACATAAACAGCGCCGACAATATTTCCCATAACGCTGTTTATCATTCTGTCAAAGGCGATCCCCAAAAAAATGGCCAGAACAACCATATCAATTATCCATACTATCGGGCAGGCCTGCAAAGAAGCGTTGTATATATTCTGAGCTACAGTCGCCAAGCCCGTCGCCACTTTCCAAAGCAGCATTGCACCCGCTACGTCCTCAATCAGCGGCGCTATATCCGACCAATTATCCGATACGAAGTTGGCAACGTCTACTAAATTGTCAAGCACATTAAGCGCACTGTCCGCAATCTTTGAAAGAGCGTCGGCGGCTTTATCTGTAAACCTCTGAAATTTATCACTGTTGGCAATTTCATTAAGTTTTTGTAATACCGGCTGAAACGCCATCAGCGCCCGATTCTCAAAAGAAGTCCACACCTGCTCAAAGGTCATAGGCATATTTTCAAACTTTTCGTTAGTCTTCTCAGCCGCTTCAAACATCGCCGCTTTGACAATCCCCGCGGTAATCTCTCCCTCTGCCGCCATATCCTTGAGTTTGCCTATCGGAACGTCCATATAATCGGCAATAGCCTGCATAATAGTAGGTGCCTGCTCGAAAATGCTATTGAATTCCTCGCCCCTGAGAACTCCCGACCCCATAGCCTGCGTAAGCTGAAGCATTGCCGCGTCGATACCGGTGGCGCTTGTGCCCGCTATCGTAAACTGCTTGTTGATCTGTTCCATGAAAGCAATCACCTCGGCAGAGCTTCCGAAAGCGTCTCCCGCCATAAGTCCCAGCTTTGCCACTGCGTCGGCCGTCGCCTGATATGACCCCCTCGACCTTTGCGCCGAGCGGAATATCATATTCTGCAAATTCTCCGTGCTTTGCAGACCGTCGTTCATCATATTAAGCCTTGCGGTTGTCTGAGACATCTCGTCCGATAGATTAAGCACCTTTCCGAGAGACTGAACCGAAAGATAAGCCGCCGCAATACCCTTTATGCTTCTCATCAGCTTGTCGGAACCGCTGATTCCCATGTCGATTTTCCGGTTAAACCTTTCCTGTTCGGCCGCGTTATCCCTGATATATCTCTCGGTATTGCCCACGGTTCGGGAAAGCCGCAGATAAGCCTGATTGGCTTCGCTTACGTCCATCGCTTCAACAGCAGCGTTCAGGCTTTCCTGTTCGTTCGTTATTCCCGCTAACTGCCCTCTGAGCTGTTCCAGCATAGCCGAATCCGCCGCCGTAACCAAATTTATGGGTTTTGCGCCTATTTCCCGAACCTTATTCTGAACCGCCGTTATCCTCGCCTGCATATTCTGCATATCTTTGGTCATAGCGGCGGGGAAAACCGAGGTTTGCTCGGAATTGGCGGCAATATTTAACTGACTTTCGCTGATTCTTCTAAGCATTGTCTCCGCGCTTTGGATTTCCTGCTTGAACCTTTCTATTCCCGAATTTGTGAAAACTTCTAAGCTGTCAGAATTCCAGTTGATCGGCACTTCCACGGGAGGAATCTCAACAGAAGGAATATTGGCAAAGGAATCTCTGACCATTCTTTCGGTATCGCTTACATTTTGTGAAAGCCGTAAATAAGCGGCGTTTATTTCGCCGATATCCATGCCCTGCATAGCTGCGTTTAAATTATCCTGAAGCTGCAAAGTCTGATCCAGTCGCATGCGGAGCCGTTCAAACTGTGTATTTGCTTCTTCCGTGCCGATATTAAGGGGATTGCTTTCAGCCTTGTTTACAAGATCAATAAGTTCACTGACCCTGTTCTCTACGCTCTGAACGTCATAAGAGGCCTGCGGAGAAAGTATTTCCGATTCGTTCGCCTGCCGTGTAAGCCTGTCCTGCGTATCCGCCAAGCGTTCCATCATGGCGTTAACACCCGCTATTTCCTGTTGAAATCGATCCATACCGGTATCGGTAAACACTTGTATGCCTTCATAGCTTTGCCACGGAGCAGCAGCCGGCTGCATATGCGGAACTGCCGGCACCCTCGCCGCCGTCCCCGCCATTCTCTCCATATCCTCGTTTAAATTCCCCAGTTCTACCGACGTCCGCGCAATACTGTTTCTGATCTCCTCAAAATAAGTCGATTCAATAGGTCTGTTAAGATTCCCGTTCATCTTCTCGATGGCCGAAACCGTTACATTAACGCTGTTCAGCACACCGTTCAAAACCCCCGACAGCCTATCCTCAAGCTCAATAGCCGTTCTTATGGTAGCCATTTATCAAATCACCTCCTGCACGGCTTAGTCTTAATTTTATCGCTTTCCTTTTTCTCTTTTTCGATCCTTATTTTAATCGCGGCCGTCACAAACGCCTTTTCCTTCTCCCCCATTTCCAGAAACACCGAAGGCAAAATATGAAGCTTATGGAGGGCATAGTAAGCGCAGTTCGCCTCCCAATCGCCCCCCTCTATCAGTTTTTTGCTTCTTCAACCTTATCGTCAAAGGAAACGTCAAACCCATTCAGCTTCTGAACAAAAGCCGCCAGATCGTTATACTCTCCCGGATCGTCCACCATAGCGTACAGCAATTCTTCGGGAGTACAAACCCCGTAGCTGTCCTGAAGCTCCGTGTCAAACAAATCCGGCTCCACAACCGAAGCGGCTATCAGCTTGTGAATATACTTTGACGCGTCCAGCTTCTGCCTGTATGCTCCGAATTTTCCCGCCACGGGAATTTCCCTTAAGCATTCGTCGCGCATTGCGTCGCTTTCTTTTGCGGAAATATGGCGAAATTCCCATTGAAGCGGCTTTCCGTTTTCGTCGCAAAGTGATTTTGTCACCGCGTGAAGCTCGTTTTCCTTTACGGTTTTGTTGGCCTTCATAAACTTTGAAAATTTAGACATAATTTTATTTTCCTTTCTTTTTTGCATAACAAAAAGCACCCTGATTTCTCAAAGTGCTTTAAACTATTAAATTTACTTTTTATAAAACAATCACAGGCCAAGACTCTTAACAAGTCCCTCCTGTAATACCGCCGAAAAATTAACCCCTTTTTCCGTTGCCATATCATTCAGCCAAGCAGGTACTGTCAAAGTCTTTTTAACCGATTTTCTCTTTGCAAAGCTTGTGGTTAATTCCGTTTCCACAAGGGATACAAAAGAACTTTCGTCCGTTTTGATCGTTTTAATATCCGACACTATGGGTAGTGTATGTTTTTCCTCCAGAAGGGTTATACAATACCCCTCCAACGCTTCTTTGGCACCGTCAAGCGCTTCGGATATACTGTCTCCAAAGCTTTGACAGCCCTCCAGATCGGGAAATTCCACCCATACCTGATCGTCCTCCGTGTGAAATACGGCGGGATATATAAGCTTCATAAATACCTCCTGAATACGTATTATTTGAGTCCCGTTCTCTTTTTTATCGCGCTTAACAGCCCTTTTGGAACATCTTTGCCGTGAATCGGAATCGTTTCGATTTTACCGTTTTTTTCAACTATATGATGGCTGCCGTGAATTCTTGTAAGCGTCCAGCCATCTTTAAGCAAAGCTTTCAACAAATCTTTGTCTTTCACGATTATGTCCTCCATGCTTATATTATAGCACGTATATACGTATATGTCAAGAGATTTTTTTAATTCGTCAAAAACCCATTAAGCTCCTTAAACGTCTCCGGCATCCTGAAATCCTCAAAAGTAAAATCCATATCCTCGTCCAGATACTCCCCATCCGCGTCAAACTTAGCCAGAATACCACCGTCAATATTGCAGTCAATAAGGACAATAGTCTGTCTCCCCACCGCCGAAGTCCTGTCCTCGTTACTTATCTGAATCTCAAAATAAACGTCCTCTCCCGTATCCTTATACCTCTGCATTAACTCGCGGAAAATCGAGGTATTATAATGAAAGGTCGCCGACCCTGTCCCCTTCCATCCGTTGGCCTTGTTGCCCTTTCCCGTTTTTCCCAGAATAGGCACTTCCACCTTGCTTTTCTCGAACTTTGCCTCAAGGTTTATGGCCTGCATAAAATTATACCTTCTTGACCCGATGGTCACGAAGCATTCCGCAAGCGCCGCAAACACAGTATCCTTTGCGTGCATTATAACATTGTTATTCATATATTTATCTTACGCTCCTTTCAGAAATCAGCTTACCGCAACGGTCATATAAAGCTTGCCCATTGCATTCACAACGGTTACCAGATCGGTCACCGTCACCGACTTTTTACTGTTCCCCTCGGTTACGGTAACATCGGCATCGGAAAAATCTTCGATTGCCCTTATCTCCCTTAACTGCTCATGATGCTTCACAATATCCGACCAGAGGGAAACCCTGCCAGCGTTGTCATTAGGCACCACGCCAAGATATTTTGTATTGAACAGCACCGCAATATCGTTTGCGATCTGATCCATAACCCTTATTGTCTGATTGTCCTTAAACACCTCCCCCTGCTCATCGGTAAATGTAACCATAGTGTTTATATCCTCAAGCACCCTGATATCGCGCCCCACCTTGTGAAGCACAAACTCACCCGCTTTCAGCGCGGCTTTAAGCTCGCTCTGAGTATACGCGGCCTCGACCTGAAAACCGCCGTTATACACCCTGTTCTGGTTGCTCCTGTTAACTTGACACCCGGCGATAATTCCGGTGACCCAATATACAAGCCCCGCTTCGCTCCAACCGTCGTCAAGCACCCTGTTTTTAACGCTGACCACGCCCATGTAATCCGCCGCCTGACGGTAAAGAACAAGCTGAAATTTTACTCCCATTTCGTCCCTTAAGCGCCTGTTAAAGGCGGTATAAAGGCTTTTGGCGGTCTCGTCCGTTACCGCCGCACCCATAGCGTTGTAGGTATACCCTTCCGCCTTGTCAAGATAAGCCTGGTGCGCCGCGCCGCTGACCTCTCCGTTGGTTCCGCCCGTCAAAGGCGTTCCCGCCGTGGCTTCAAGGGTGATTCCTTCCTTCCACTTCACAAAGAGGTTATCCTTCAATTCCTCTGCCGCCGAAACCGTCTGCTCATCCACAACCGCCTTTCCCAAAAGCGTTTTTACGTCAAACAAAGTCTCATCGTCCACATTATTTTGAATAACGGTAATTATATCGTTGCCGCGAACGCCTCCGCAAGCCGCCCTTGCAAAAGTGTTTTCCGCCTTTTCCCCGCCCGAATTGAGACGATAAGCGTACAGGGTTTTCACGTTCAGAAACAGGTCGCGAAGCCCCTTAAGCTTCTCATTCGTGTACTCATACCCGAAAATCTCAAGGCTGTTTTTCATAAAATCCTCGTTTGTAACCTCAAAAATTTCCCCCTCTGCGCCCCAGTCCAATTCAAGGGGCATGGTCGCTATCCCCCTGTCCGACAGCGCCGCGTTTGCGGAAGCCGCCGAAACAAAATTTATGTACGCTCCGGGGAGCTCCTTATTCTGCACCGTAAAAGTGCCGCCGCCTAATGCCATTACCTAACACTTCCTTTCAAAAATTTGTCCATAATTTTTTCCGCTTCTTCCGCCGAATATTTTTTCCCATCGGCCAGAACCGCTCTCACCAAATCCCTTTTCCCCTGAAATCTCTCCGAATTAAGAAGCTGCTCCTTGGTGAAAATTTTTTCTTTTTCGAGGGCAGTCTCACAGGCCGCCGCCCCGACCTTTTCTTCATTTTTTAACGCTTTTGCCATTTTACACTTTCCTTTCAAAACTTTTTATGCGAATCATTTGTTTAAAACATCTCTTTCAAACTTTTCCATTACCGTAGGCTCCCGCGTCCTGTAAACGAAAAAATTATAGCTTACAAAAAAGCTTAAAATACCGTCCGTATACTCGAAATTCATATCCGTACCCCTGATAATATCCCCGTCGGCGCTGATTTCTTCGAGACACCCGAAAAGCCTTTCCGCTTTGTCATAACTTTCCCGCCGCCCGTTGTTTTCATCAAGGGAAAAATACTGTATACAAAACCGATTTTCCCTATAATAACGCGCCGCAAGAAAATGACGGTTGGCGTTTCCCATAAGCTGCCTGTCCGAGGGGTTTATACAGGAAATAAAAAAGCAAGGCTCCGAAAGTCCCTGCTTCACTTCCTCCGCGTACACGGCGTATTCTTCGCCGAATTCTCCGTTCAGCGCGGCGGCTATGGCTTCGATAATCAGATTTACGGTTATCATTTAAAACCACCGCCCATAAATTTATTAAGCTTTGCCTCTATAACCTTGGGAGCGATTTTTTCCACCTCCTGACGGGATTTTTCAAGCATAAAGTGACCCTGCACCCAGCCTTTGCCGCCCCTTTTGCGGTGGCCGTATTCCACGTAGGAAGCATACTCCACGGGGTTCGCTATATCCAAAGTGAGCTTGTTTCCCTCTTTTTTGACGGGAAGTGAAGCGGCGTATTCCTTGGCATTTCCTTTACCGCCGCTTTCCGCTTCTGCATGAGTTTTAGAAGTCCAGCCGCGGCGAAGCGTACCGCCCACCTTGCCCTTCTGCTTGGAACTCTTGTGAGATAAGCCGCTTTCACAGGTATAAGTGCTTCCATCATAAACTCCTACCGGCGTACGCTTGATAACCCTCCTAAGTACTCTTTTGCCTAAATCCTTTGTGCATTCCTCCGCAAAAGGCTCCGCCTTGTCCTTAAGCTTCTCCAGCTCCTTTTGGAGCTTCTTAAGCCCCGAAACGTCAAAACCCGATTTTCCCGTTTTAAGCCCACCCCTTCCATAATTCCAGCATAATTTCCTTATGGGATTCATAAACCGCCGCCTCGCCGCTTGCCGAATATTCGGCGGTAACGCCGTTCTGTGTTACTGTAATTTTCGACCCGCTTTTCACCTCGGCTTCGGGAGCAATAAACAGCTTAACCCCCTGCGTTACCGCCGCACCGGTATCAGAACCGACAGCGGCGGCGATTTTCTCAAAGGAAAGCCGACAAGGCGCATTTTCGGCTTTAACAGTTTCCCTATGCCGCGTAACGGAGCTTTTTTTCTCCTTAAAGCTCTCATACTCCACAATATCGCAAACACCGCAATAAGTGCTTTCAATAGCCTTTCTCGCCGCGCTTTTGCTCTTCACCACCTGATTTTCCGATAACAAGCAAGCTCACCCCTTCCATAATTCAAAAGGTGCTCAACAAATAAATCAAACCTTTGCTCCGGCGTAAGACTGCCCTCACCCACCGCAAACGCGGTATTCGTGTCCCCCACCTGTATCTGCTTTACCGCAGGCTCAAGGTCAAGTCCCGCTATATCCGCGGGCGAAAAGGCTTTTTTTGTCCCCAAAAATTCACCCGCCGCCATATCCACGGCAATGTTTATCAGCCCGTCGGGAACCGCCGAAACGTTACATTCGTTTTTTATCGTATTGGTTACTTTTTCAACCGCAAATTTCAATACAGCCTTATCTCCCGCCTTAAGCTTGTACCCAAAGCCTTCAAGCCTTTTCACCGTCTTCTCAAACAAGGGATCGCCCCCTTATCCCAGCGAAATGATACGCGCTATGGCAATAGATTTGTGAGAAATAGCTTTGCTCCCGTCATTTATTATGTTCCAGTTTTCCCCGTTTTTCAAATCGGCGTTTGAAGCCGAGGCGGTAAGAGAAGCGGGTTTTTCAAAGGAAATGCCGTCCACCCCGCAAATATAGCGGTCGCGCACATACAAGGTATCCTGACCGCCGTTGGTTTTAGGGTCGCGGCTCATCTCATAAGGAACACTGTCTCCGATATCGTCAAGCACGATAGCGCCCCTGCCCAAAATATAAGTTGTATACTTGGTAGTACCCGCCTTTCCGTCGGTTCCCGCGATTTCCTCCACCGGCATACCGTCGTCAATAAGCACCGTGCGCCCGTTCCATGACCCTACCGCCAGATCGCGGGTTATTCCGTCCTTATCGGTATAGGTCATGTATTTGAGGAGTTTTAGGTTTTCAAGGTTGGTGGCAACCTCGCTGTGCATGATAACAAGGCTAAAAATCGACTTGTTGTCGCCGCAGGCCTGCTGAACGGCCTTGTTGAGAGTGGCCGCACCCACCTTGCTTTCCTCACCCGTTTTCGCCGAAATGTCAAAGGTGTGCTTTTCCGCAAATTCCTTTGCCGCCTTTGCCGCCGCGGTTGTACCGGAGGTTTTCATGGAAAAAACGCCCTCTAAAATTGACAGAAGCATATCCTGTCTCACTTCCTGCTTATAATCCCCGATCTGCTGCGCCACATTGTCCATAAAATCCACACCGGCGGTGATGTTCTTGCTGAAAGAACGCTCCGTCCATGAATCCATGCGGGAAGCGGTGACAAAGCCCTGCTCATAGGTAGTGGTATTGGTGGAGGTGATGTCGGTGCCGCCGTCGTTGTTCTGGGAGGTGGAACCGTCTATTCTGCCAAAATAAGGAATACGGGCATACAGACTGCCCGTCTGATTGGACAAAGCCGCCTTTGCGTGCTCGTTAGTTCCCACCGCCCCCGACTTTGCCAGCTCGTTTTTCTTTACGTTCGGGATTCGGTTCACATAGGCCCCGAAGGCCTGTGGGTTAAAGCTTTTTGAATCAAATTTTGCCATAATAAAATTTCCTTTCCTTTAAAATTATTGGATTTTCGCGTCCGGATTTTGCGCAAGATACGCCGTCATCTCGGAGTAGGTCATTTTGGAAAAATCGGTTTCCCCGTCGGGTTTTACGTCTCCGCTTGCCCCCGGCTGAAAGCCTTTGAAAGAATGCTTTTCACCGCCCTTTTCGGCAAACAGATAACCGTCACTTTTTCTTATCGCCTCAAGCTGTTCCGAAAGCCCACTGAGCTTGCCATGCTCATCAAGCTTGATTTTTTCGGCGTCAAGCAGCGCCCTTAAAGCCTTGCTGTTTTTAGCGCCCGCCGCCGTCAAAGCCGTTTCGACCGCGTTATCAAGCTTAAGCCGCACCATCTCCCTTTCGTGCTCCGCCTTTTCGATTTTGTTCTGCTCCTGCAAGGCTTCGATCTGCTTCTTAAGCTCCGCGCTGTCCCCGCTTGACTTTTTCAGCTCCTCAAGCTGCTTGTCTCTGTCGGAAACCGTCTGTTTTAAGGTCTTGTTTTCCTCGCTAACCTCGTTCATTCTCATGCGGGGCACAAAATCCTTAAGCTCTTCAAGGGAAGCTTTTTCACAAGCTGCCGCCAATTCCTCGGAAACTCCGATTTTTACAAATTCTTCCTTTTTCATGGGTCAAACTTCCTTTCATAAACGTTTGTTATCCCTGTTTAGTCAGGTTTTTTATGTCTTGTTCTTTTTCGCCCGCAATACCAAAAGGGCGGGGGTTTATTTATTCTGCTTTTCGGCGGCGTACGTGGTAAGCGAGCCGCAGTAGCAGCAATAAATGTCATCATCGTCAAATGCTCTGTGTCTGCAAAGCTCTGTTTTGTTTTCGGAGCAGCGGTTATCGTCTTTTATAAGAGAAACTCCGCATTTTTTGCAGTAGCTTTCGAGCCCCGAATAGTGTTTTCCGCAGGTGGGACATTTTTTGTTTGACAAGGTTATTCCTCCTTTCTTAAAAAATGGCATTAAAAAAGCACCTTGATTGCTCAAAGTGCTTGATTATTAAATTTTACTTTCCGAAAACTCAGTGAAATACCCCACTTTCTTTTTCCTTTTTGTGATACTCGGCGTAGTCCTTTATAAGACGTTGCTTTATATCATCAGGTGTTTCCGGCTTAAAATATATGATATACTCTGATTCAATTACTATTGAGCCTTTACCTATATCTCTGTTTTCCATCCCCCTCGGAAAAATACCATAATATCCATCTGCATAAGGAAAAAGCGGTTCTGTCCTATACATCACTTCAACTCCTTCATAAAATATTTTACTATTTTTTCCGCTATTCTGGATTTTGTAACACCAAAATAATAATTACCGAAGCTTTGTGCAATTAACTCACGCGGATTTCCTACAGTGATAGAGCCTAATTCATTGCCGCACCGATCCCATATTTCTTGTAATGATTCATCTTTAAAGGCTGCATTATATATTTCTTCTGAAATCTTTTGATATTGCTCATTTAAGGTCCTCGTTTCAAATAAAGATAATGGTTTACCATATGGTATATTTGCCTTTTTTAAAGCAAGAGCAATATGAGCATTATGCCCCATTTCATGAGCTACCAAGATTTGAATTGTATCAGTTTCATAGCTTACTCCCGAAGCGAAGTCCTTTTTCAGAATTTCAAGCAATCCTGACGGATTGGAAAAAGACTTCTTATCCAAAGAAATTATATTCAAGCCTGTATTGAGTCTATATACATTTTCCGCTAAACCACCGACAACATCAGAGAACCGCATATCTTCTGAATATTTTTCAAGTGTTTTAAAATCACTTGTTACTTTTTCAGTAGCTTCACTGATAGTTTTTATCGTATTGGGAGCGATGTCATCATCGGATATGACCGATAATCCTTTGTCTTTATATAAGTTAATTATATCACCATTTTCAAATTTGTCAACCTCCTGCAATCCCGATTTATCCTTACTATCAACAAAACTTTCTTTCCAATCCTTATAAGTCGTATGAGCTGGCACATGATAAGTCTTTCCGTCCTCTCTGCGTGCCGCTCTGCCTCCGGGCTCCCCATAATCATCTGCAAAATAAGGACAAGTAGTAGACCGACACCAAGGGTGAAACGGAGGAGCGGTAACCCCCGCCTGAAAATCCTTCATCGGAAAGTGCTTCCCGTCCATACTTTGACAAATCTCCGAGGTATGGGCGTCCAATGTCGCCACTATCTCGTATTCCTCAACGCCTAAATCGTCAAAACAATCCTTTTGCGCCGCCGAGCTGAAATAAGCCTCCTCTGTCATTACAAGCCGCCCCGCATTGCTCTTTGAGGCGTTTAGTTTGCTTGCAATCGCGTTGATAGCCTTCTGAGGATCCGCGCCTGTTATAATATTCTGTGTTAACTCATTATGTACCTCTGAAATAAGCTTCTGCTTATTGCTCCAAATCCTTTCGGAAAAATTCTTTCCGTCCACCGCCCAAGGCTTAGTCAAAACCTTTTCAACCTGATTTTGGTCGATCCCAGAAATGTCCCAACCAACCCCGAAGCCCTTCTGAATCTCAAAAGCGGTATGATAATACCCGCTTTTGTAAACCTTCGCCATTGTTCCGGAAGTAATACCTTTCTGTTTCGCAAACAAGTTTTCAAAACTCTGCTGCGTTTGAATTTTAAGCGCCTCATATTTGGAAATATGAAACTTAGCCGAAGCGTTTTCAAGCTGTTTCACCCACTGCCAACTTACGGCGTTTTCCTTGCCGTACTTGATATAATCGTGAACATCCCATTTAAATTCCTCAAGCTCCGAACCCGAAAGAAACTTCCGCGCCTCCACCATGGATATTTCGTTATTCTTCGCTAGCCGCTTGTACCATGTGTCGATTTTTCCCTCAATCTCTTTAAGCGTCTGCCGATAAATGCGCTCTATCTCTTTACAACCCTCATTCGCTAATTTATTCTGCGCTTCTTCAAGCTGCGCAAAGCGAAGCTTCCAATATTCGCTATTCTTCATTCATTCCGCCTTTTTCTTTTTGAGCAAACGGATTATAACCCTGCTGCGCTTCAAATTCTTTTTGCGCCTTTTCCTTTTGTTTTTTCAGCCGCTCCATTTCCTGTTGCGAATCATCGACCCACGGGTGTTGTCCCACAATCGTCTCGTCCAAAAGAATCCCGACGGAAGCACGACAATTGGCTATTGCCTCGGTCTCTAGAACGGCAATAAAAATTGCCGTTTACTAATTTGTCTACAGTATGGTTTGCAAATAGTATTCAGTTATCGAAGTTCGGAAGCTCATCAAGAGTAATAATCACTTCACTGTCAAAAACCTCTTTCATAAGTTCCAAAGATGTGTATTCTCCGGAAACCTCTTTTGATGACGAATCAATCACAGGCTCTCCAACCTAGCAAGAGAACCAAAGCCAATAAGCATTATCACGTACAATTTGCTTAGGATCGATCATGGTCGAACATTCGGCAATGGCAGCCGGTTTGCTTGTGGTTATTTTTTGATAATCCGCAAGAGCATTGACCGCTGTACTGTTATCATGAGGCGTATTGTAAATATCAATGCTGACAATATCACAGTATTCGTCCGAAGGGTACCATTTGGGATTCTGTCCGTTCCACAGCCAGATTAAATTATTTAATTTCCAGTAATTTGTCATACGTTCGTGTAAAAGTTTCCAAAGCCATTTGTAGTTTTCGGCTCCCGAAGCTCCCCACCAGAACCAACCGCCCTCGGCTTCATGAAGGGGACGCCAGATTACCGTGATATTTTCTTTCTCCATTTGGCTCATAAGGTAAGAAATGAGATCAATATCCCTTAAAAGCAAACGGGTTTTATTATTGATTTCGCCGCTGTCGCAAAGAGCGTCAAGCTCCTTTTCGGAAAGACAGGCAATATCTTTATCGGTTACTGCATCGGCAAGTAAAAAACTGTTGTTTTCGGAATAGAAGCTGTTGTTTATGGGGTCGTTCCAATGCCAGTCAAATACTACAAGACCGCCCTCCTTGCTCCATTCTATTGCTTCAGTCACGTCCTTTGCCAGAGGATTTCCTTTGCAGGTAGTATAGGAATCGTATAGAAAATCAAAGGTACGTAAGGCAGGTCGTTTTCCGAACGCTTTATCAAATGCGTCAAATTCAGTATGGCTTCCGTAAGCGGTACACTGTCCCAGAATAGTACGCTTTCCGTAAATGTCTTTGAAAAAATTGTATATTCGCTGTGTTTTAGCGTTGGCGTTTTTGTTGGAAAGACTTTCTGACATTCCGTCATAGATCTCATCGCCAAGAGCCGAACCGTTCTGAATACGTATACTGTCAAGACAGAAATAGCTCCACCCTTCTCCCAGCGTAACAATATTTTCACCTTTTTTAAGGAATACGTTTTTTGCAACAGTGCCTTGCCATTCCTTTCCCGATTCCATTGTCAAGACCTTTGCTCCGTCAATAAGGAGCGGGTTCGATTTATAGTCGTCCGAACGGTGTACAGCCGTAATTGTGTAATGCTGCGAAGCGGGTATATCTACCGTCAGCTTAAAATTCCCGTTTGAATTTATTTTGGCATAACCCGTTCCTGAAAATCCCGCACTTGAATTTTCCACATATATATCCGAATTCGCTTCACAGTTTTCAGCTTCGAAAAGCATATCGCATTCAACGGTATTGTAATTTTGCGGCGTAATTTTTTCATATTCATCATATTCCGCCCTTGTTTTTTCCGCTGTCAAAGAACAGCCTGTTGTTAAAATTGCAGACATAATAATCACCAATACTTTTCTTTTCATTTTATTGTTCTCCGATTTAAATTTTCAAAAGCTGTTTTTACAATAAACGGCAAATTTGTTTGATGTTTACTATAATTCAATGCTGAATTTATTCTCTCCCTTCTCAAGAATCGTTTCTCCGATACCCTCAATGAAAACAGAACACTTTGACGGCGATTTCAGCGTTACCTCGCCTTTTCCATTTTCCCATTTCATTTCCGATGATATTCCGCCTCTTGCTATAAGTCCCGAAACAGTACCTTTTTTCCATTCGTCGGGCAAAGCGGGGAAAAACACAATTCTTCCGTTATGGCTTTGCAGCAGCATTTCGGCTATCGTCGCCGTTGTTCCGAAATTCCCGTCTATCTGAAAAGGCGGGTGGTTGTCAAACAGATTCGGCAAAACGGATATTTCAAAGTATTTTTTTATATCCTCCCACGCTTTTTCGCTGTTTCTCATTCTTGCCCACAGATTGATTATCCATGCTCTCGACCAGCCTGTGTGACCGCCACCGTTTTCCAGCCTGCGCAGCAAGGTTTTTTTAGCGGAGACGATAAGCCTCTTATCCGAAAAATCAATCTGAGAAGCCGGGTAAAGAGCGAACAGGTGAGAAATATGTCTGTGTCCTTTATCAACTTCTTCATAAGGTTCCGCCCATTCCTGAATCGTACCGTTATCCTCGATTTCCGTTTCGGGAAGCTTTTGCAGAATTTTTTCGTACCGTGCTTTCTCTTCGTCTGAAATCTTTCCAACCTCCAAAAGTCCTCCGAAAAGCTCACGCAGTATCTGACTGTCCATAGTCGCGCCCATACAAAGATTTACAACATCCCCGTTAGGCAGACGATAACAGTTTTCGGGAGATACGGTAGGAGATACTACAAACTGCCCGCGAGAATTTTCAATAAGAGTATCTTCAAAAAATAACGCCGCTTCTTTCGCAAAGGTCAGATATTCCGCAAGAAAATCTTCGTCCCCCGTGTATCGGTAATGCTCAAAAATATGCAGGCAAAGCCATGCGGCTCCCATTTGCCAGTATGTGCATTGTGCCAAAGCGTCCTGCGGTGCGCAATCGCCCCATATATCCGTATTGTGATGAGCTACCCAACCGCGCGCACCGTACATTTTTTCCGCCGTGTCTCTTCCGTGAGGATACATACGTTTCATATGCTCAAAAAGCGGCATATGCATTTCGGAAAGATTACAGCTTTCGGCATGCCAATAATTCATTTCGGCATTGATATTTATGGTGTATTTACTGTCCCATATGGGAGTAAAGCTGTCGTTCCATATGCCCTGCAAATTGGCGGGAAGACTGCCTTTCCTGCTCGAAGCCGCCAAAAGATACCGTCCGTAAGCGAAAGAAAGATTTACAAGTCCCAAATCGGCTTTTCCGCTTTTTGCCGCTTCAAGTCTGATGTCGGTAGGGATATCGTCATTGTCGGAACAATCAATCTTTAGTGTGCATCTGCTCATTATTTCGGATATGTCCTCAATATGCTTTTTTCTAAGCTTTTCATATCCTAACTTTTCCCCATTATCAAGACGCCCAAGTACTGCTTTCAGCGGCTCACCGCAATAAAAGTCGGCCTCTGCCGAAGCAATAATAACGGAGTCGGCGCTGCATTTCAAAGTTTTACCGATAATTCCGAGAGATCCTTTTATCGCTCTAAGGCAGAAGCAATACCGCACGCCGTCCGCTCCGCTTTGACCCTCCATACAAAGAGTGCTTTCGTCAAGTCTGCGCAGGCTTTCCAAAAAGATACCGCGCTCGACTATCAATGATATTTCGCTGCCGATATTCCTAATTACCATTACCTTGTCCGGATATGAGATAAAACTTTCCCGCAAATGCGAAATGCCGTTAACGGAATATAAAACGGTGTGTATTCCTTTATCAATATCAAGTTGTCTGACGTAATTTTCACAGGGCAGCATATCGTATATCTGTTGGCTCCAGCCTTCTTTTAATTGGAAGTTTGAAATCGTAATATCGGTTTCGGGAAATATAAACACATCGCAAAGCGGTTCATAATGTCGCTGATAATCGGGTATAGCCGTCAATGAAACGCTCGCGAGTTTTTCCGCTTCCGAAATTCTTCCTTCCGCTACCAGCCGCCGTATTTCCCCGATGTTATTTTTCGCGTCGGGATTTATTCTGTCGCGAAAACCACCGTACCAAAGGCTGTCGGCATTTAATTGAAATCGGTCGATAACGTTTCCGCCAAAACACATTGCGCCCATAAAGCCGTTTCCCAAAGGAAGAGCGCTGTTCCAGTCCTTTGCAGGATGATTGTACCAAAGATTGTTCATAAATATCCCTCCTGAATGCTGCTAATCGATTTCGATTTTGAATACAATGGGGTAGTCCCCGTTTTTGTAATCAGTACGGATATGCAGACCATCGGCACTCCTTTCCCAAGTGGGAGTCTCGGAGCCGCCCAATACCGTCACGCCCTTAACCGTGCCGCTGAAATTATCGGAGCATGAAGCGTCACTTACACCCAGAGCGGTTATGGTATACTCTCCGTTTTCGCTGTGCTTCAGCACCGATGCATACAAATATCCGTTTGCAGTGGTAAAGCGTATGGCCTGCGGAGTGAAGTTTTTCTTTATACTGTCGGTAAACTGCCCTTCGGGAATTTCCGTCGGACCTTCCTCCGATCTTCGCCACAGGTTTGTGCCATATATTGCTTCACCGTTTATTTTCAGCCACCTGCCTATGTTCAGCAAGATATCCCTGTCATCGCCGGATATAGTTCCGTCGGCTTTCGGTCCGATATTCAGCAAAAGGCAGCCGTTTTTGCTTACAATATCTATCAGATCACATACTATCTCTTCTGCCTTGCGGTAGGAGTTATTTTCTGTATAGCACCATGAGTTGAGGGCGACAGCCGTGTCTGTCTGCCAGAAAAACGGCTTTCTTTCCGCGAACTGACCTCTTTCAACATCGGTAACGGCGGTGCCGAATATAAATGCGTCGTGCTTGTAATTTATAACGGCTTCCGTACCCCATTCGTGCGCACGGTTATAGTAATACGCCGCAAACTTTTTCAGATAAGGCTTAAACGCTCCGTGCTCTATCCACCAGTCAAAATAAACTATTTTCGGTCGGTAATTATCAACTATTTCGCAGGTTCTCACAAGCCAGTCCTGTAAAAATTCCTCGGTAGGATCGGAGGACATTGCGGGCCAGTACAGATCGCCGCGCTGCAGCGGTTCCTTAACGTCGCTGTCGAATTTCCTTCCTCCGTCAAAGAACCACCAATGCTCGGCTCGGTGAGAAGACGCGCCAACCTCCATTCCGAGATTGCCGCAGCAGGCTTTCAGTTCTCCGAGAATGTCGCGAAAGGGTTCGTTTTCACAGGAATTCCAGCTTGAAATTTCACTTTTGTACATCTGGAAGCCATCATGATGCTCCGCAACCGGAACAACGTATTTTGCCCCCGAAGCCGAAAAAAGCTCAGCCCACTCATTGGGATCGAATTTTTCCGCCTTAAACATGGGAATAAAATCTTTATAGCCGAATTTCGTATGCTTTCCGTATTTTTCAATGTGATGACGGTATTCATTGCTGTCCTCTTCATACATATTTCTCGAATACCATTCGCTGCCGAAAGCGGGAACGCTGAATACTCCCCAATGAATAAATATGCCGAACTTTGCCTGTCTGTACCATTCGGGAACCTTGTAATCCGACAGAGAGTGCCAGTTGTCACCGTAATGTCCTTTCTTTATCACATCGTCAATTTTTTTGAGATATGGCGTCATATCGTACATAATGTTTTCTTCCTTTCATATTTGATTATTTATATGCTTCAAGATAAGAGTCGATCGTTCCTTCAAATTCGGCGCGAAGCTGCGTCCACCCCTTTTGCTCATCACCGTGCTCAAAGGCAATATTGTTTATCATATTCTCAACAATCTTTGTTAGCTCGGAATTAAAGCCCCAATATCCTTCAAGCACAAGATCATAATTATCAACATTGTCAAAGCTCTTGATATAATTGTAGGTTTCCTCATCATAATGCTTGTCGGTCATTATGCTCTTTTTCAAAACATCTTGAATATCCGGATCAACCTGAATCTTTCTCATGATGTTAATAAAAGCTGCAGCACCTTCGGGATTGGGCGAACCGGAGGGTACCATATAACCAAAATCTGTCATATTATGATAATATTTATCGGCAAGAGGATCGCGGGGGAACGGAACAAATTCAAAATGCTGATCGGGATAATTGGCGCAGAAATCGGCTACCATGTACTGACCCACGCCGATGAACGCCACCTTGCCGGTTGCCAGCGGCTCCGGCTCATTGCTCCACATTCCTTCGCCCCTTACCGGAAGGTTTTGTTTTCGCAGATCCATAAGGAAGTTAGCGGCGCGGTCGATGGTTTCCGTATTTAGATTATTGATAACCTTTCCGTTTTGAATCGATATCAAAGGAAGTCCGGTGCTTACCAGAATATCATGGCTTACCATACACTGCACTCCGCCCGCCGCATCCGGGTTTTTGGTCATAAAATCGATCATTACCTGCCTAAAGGAGTTCCAATCCCATTTGTCGCATAAATATAGTTCCTTCGGATTGTCCAATCCAAAGGAAAGAAAACGATCCGCATCGTAAATAAGACAATAGGGCAACGCGTTTAAAGTCCATGGATAATAATATTTGGAGCCGTTCCACGAAAAGCGCTCAATAAGGTTTTTATACGCATCCGTCCATTGTTCCTCATTCATATATTTTTCCATATAAGAACCTAAATCGGTGTACATATTTTGTGACATATAATAAGGAAATGCAAGGCTTTCCTTATCTACAAGATCGGGAGAGTTCCCTGTTGAGATCAGCGTAAGTAATTTTTCGTTTTTTTCCGCCCAGCCTACCTGCTGATAGTTGATTTCACCGCCATATGTTTCTTCAAACAGTTTTACTGCGGGCTTGATATCTCCGGCTATGCGTATGTCGTAATGAATGAAGTAAACAAGATTCGGATTCTTCAGAGTATCGTCTTTTGTTACCAAGGCACTTACATCAACCGGATTTCTGATATCGTCGTCAATGGTGGTTGTGGTCGTCAGGCTGTATTCAGGCTTATCATCTCCGCCTCCGTTACAAGCGGTAACTCCGAGCAGCATTGCCGCACAGAGGAAAGACATAAGTTTTTTCGCTTTTTTCATAATGATTCTTTCCTTTCATTTTATTTTGATTGTTTTATCAACGCTTCATAATATGAAGTGGCAATAAGCTCTTCGGCAAATTTTCCCGGTGATATCATCGGCGCAACACTCGTTTTCTCAACGGTCACTGTTTTTTCGCCGCCGTGAAGATCAAAGAAATTATCCGTAAAAACACAGTCGGAATTTTTCAAATCTAGCCACACCCCTTTTGCAAACGCTGCAGCTTTAACCGTAATCTCAAATTGCCGAACATTTTCTTTTACGGAAAAAGACAATTTCGGATCAATAAAATCAAACTTCTTTAAACGAAGAAGCATATAAGTATTTGAACTGATGATACTGCCGTTTTCAAGAAGAGAAAATTCAATGTACGCAGCGTTTCTTTCCGAGTGAGATATGCCTGTTTCCGCTAGAGTCAAGGTGAGAAAATAATTTGAGGACAGCGGCTCCACGGTGACGGGAAGGCGTCCGCCGGATATAATTTCTCCCGTATTTTTTCGTGAATGCCAGACTATTTCGGCTTTAAATTTTTCCGTTCGCTCCGAAGAAATATTCAGGCGAATTTGTTCGGCGTTTCGATCGTCGGCGGAAATCAGCACCGGCAAATAAAATCGGGCGGCAGCGTAGTGAAGCGCTTTGCGGCGGTTAAAGCAGTCTATTGACGACCACGAAACTACGGGATAAGAATCATTTACCTGCCAGTAAAGCGATCCCATGCAGACGCCTCGATTACGCCGCATATTTTCAACGTTTATACGGATAGCTTCCGCCTGAACCGTTTGCGTCGCATATATAAGACTCTCAAAATCATAAGGGTAATGCGTCATTTGCGCAAGATAGTACATTATTTTTTCGGTACCTCGGTCGCATTTCTGGTGTGTTTCCATTACCGGAGAGCATAAATTAAGGTCGGCTTCTTCCGCGAATCTTTTCACTGTTTTTATCGAAGGAAGCGATTCAAATCCAAATTCGGAGCAAAAGCGAAATTCATGTGTATAATAATCCTCAAAGGGACGAAGATCATGCCATACAGCCCAGAAATGCTGATCTCCCCTGATTTCGGAGCTGCTTTCCGTAAATCCGCCGCCCGACGAAGGAGATGAACTCCAATAAAATGTATTCGGATCGCACCTTTTGAGCACTTCGGGAATAACCTCTTCAAAAAGCCTCAGATAGTCTTTTCTGTAGCATTGCTGATCTTCGGGAAGTCCCCAGCCTTCCCACATGCTTTCCACTTCATTGTTACCGCACCACATTGCAAGCGACGGGTGATTACGTATGCGCTTAGCATTATCGTTTATCTCCGCCTCGACGCTGCCGCAAAACTCGTCGTCTGCCTTATAAACTGAGCAAGCGAACATACAGTCCTGCCATACAAGCAGTCCCATTTTGTCGCAAAACTCATAAAACCAATCATCAGGGTAAACACCTCCTCCCCACACCCGTATCATATTGAAATTCGCGTCGCAGCAGGCGTTAAGCAGCTTTTTTGTCATCTCAGGGTTTCTTTTCGGCAGAAACTGATTTTCGGGAATGTAATTTGCGCCCATAGCAAAAATCTTGGCTCAACCCCCAAAGTAGTGGAAAAAGTTCCGGAATTATGATATA
>CAJUFF010000035.1 GCA_910585505.1 uncultured Ruminiclostridium sp.
ATTGGCTTATGCACAGTTTTCTATATATTTCGAGGATAGATTTGCAGTCTGACAGTAGTTGGGGCTCTGCCCCAAACCCCGAGGTTTATCCGCTTTGGAGATACCCGGTGAAAGAGAAAACAGCGATTTTTCTGTCGCTGCTTTCACCGTAATATCTCATAGTCTGCGTTAGGTCGCTCCTCAGCGTTGCCTTTTTGACTACGTTTTTATTATTAGCTTTTTTAGGGATAATGCATTTACACGGTTTATTTTTCATAACCGATCAAGTCTGTTTATGCCGAATCTATGTGCATTATTTCTAACCTTGCTACTATTTTACGCAGATTTTAGCCTATGTGGACAGGTTCTATGATGGCACTTTTATGATCCACGCGATTAGATAGCAAAACCTACGGCGTAGTCATTAGCCTGTGGTATCCAATCCACGTGTAACAGAGTGGCTAATGCCGGAATCTGTTTTTAGGCTCTCGGCATATGCTTTCAGTTGTTGCTGTTTTTCCCTCACAAATTTCAATTTGCCAATTGACGGAGGGGGACTTCATAACAGTATTACGCTCTTCCCATTCTCTCCGCTTCATTCCTGCTGAATACACAGCCGCAGTAATTCTGTCTGTAAAGCCCGTAAATACCCGAAAGCTCGATAGACCTTTTATACCCGTTTTTTTTCTTAAAATCCCCGTACAGGTATCTGATACCGTACTTTTCCACCAGCTCCTCACCGATAAGATTCAGTTTTTCCGCATTTTTATGCGGGCTTATGGAAAGCGTTGTCCCGAAAAAGTCAAAGCCCTTTTCCGCTCCGATCCTTGCCGCTTCCTCAAGTCTCAGCCTGTAACACTTAAAACACCTTTCTCCGCCTTCGGGCAGTTCCTCCAGCCCTCTTGCAATCTCAAAAAACTCTTTGGTCTCATAGCGACCTTCTAAAAGCTTTACTTTGGACTTTACCGGCATTTGAACTATAAGTCTATCAACCTCATTAAGCCTTTTCCGGTACTCCTCCTCCGGTGAAATATTGGGATTGAAATAAAGAAGCGTAATATCCAAAAATTCGGATAAATATTCGATAACATAACTGCTGCAGGGCGCACAGCAGGCGTGCAAAAGCACGCTTTTTCTGTTTTGGGAGCCAATTCCTTCAAGCTGCTCCTCAAGCTTTCTCTGATAATTTAACATTTTTGATCAGTAACATCTCCCTTAGATCTTTTTCGGTTCCCGTGACAATATTTTTGTACTCTAAAATCAACACTGCCCCTTCTTCGGTAGCCAGATAAGCTGTTTTTCCTTTGTCGTAAAGTTCGATGGAGACTATTTTTTCCCAACCTATTTCCCCGAATGGAGTTTCGTTTTTGCATACTGTTATTTTATCCTCATCAAGGATAACGCTTTCCCTTTCCGACAAAGCCGAATTTTCGTTAACGGACGCTTTTACATTTTTATTTATTTTAAGAACAAAAAACGCCGCAGCACCCCCAGCGAGTACAACCACCGCTCCCACCAGAACAAGAAAAACAGCGCTTTCGGTCATAGCGAACATGACGGCGCAGGAAACGGAGATGACCGCGAAACAAAGGCCGAACACTACTGTGGAAAGCATAGTAAATTTGTTGGAGAAAAAGAATTTATACATCATGTATCTTTTCAGATTTTCCTCTGTCCATTCGGTTTTTATTTCTATCATTTCAGTTAAGCCCTTTCATTGTAAGAGATATTCTGTTCTTTTTTACGTCTACGGAAAGTACTTTTACGTTAACAATATCACCCACTTTCACAACGTCGAGAGGATGCTTCACATAGCTGTCGGAAAGCTGTGAAATGTGCACAAGTCCGTCCTGATGCACTCCTATATCAACGAATACGCCGAAGTCTATAACATTCCGTACCGTTCCTTTTAGCTCCATACCTTCTTTTAGACTGTTTATATCCATAACGTCGCTTCTGAGGAGAGGAGGAGGAAGTTCGTCGCGAGGGTCACGTCCCGGCTTTTCAAGCTCGCTCACTATATCGGCCAAGGTCATTTCGCCTACTCCCAGTTCCTCCGAAAGAGCTTTTATTCCCCTCGTCTTTACTGTTTCCGCAATTTTACCTTTATCCGCGCTTTTCAGATCGGCAAGCTTAAAGCCGCAAAGGTCGATAAGTTTTCCCGCGTATTCGTAGCTTTCGGGGTGAACGGCAGTGTTGTCAAGGGGATTTTTTCCATCGTGTACCCTTAAAAAGCCCGCGCACTGCTCAAAAGCCTTTTTGCCCAGCTTAGCCACCTTCATAAGCTCTTTCCTGTCCTTAAAAGCGCCGTTTTCTTCTCTGTAAGCAACTATGTTTTTTGCCACCGTTCCGTTTATTCCCGCCACATATCCCAAAAGTGAACAGGAAGCGGTGTTTACATCTACCCCCACACTGTTTACGCAGTTCTCCAATACCCCGCCCAGAGCCTCCGAAAGCTGATTTTTGGGCATATCGTGCTGATACTGTCCTACGCCTATTGCCTTAGGGTCAATTTTCACAAGCTCCGCCAAAGGATCCTGGAGCCTTCTCGCTATTGATACCGCGCTTCTGAGAGAAACGTCAAACTGGGGAAATTCCTCGGCGGCAAGCTTACTGGCGGAATAAACGCTGGCTCCCGCTTCGGAAACCACCATATAGCTGACGGGTGTATCCACTTCCTTTATTAGATCGGCAATAAAGCACTCGCTTTCGTGGCTGGCGGTTCCGTTTCCTATGGCTATCGCGGTCACGTTGTGCTTTCCGATAAGTTGTTTCAGCTTTGTTTTGGCTTCCTCCACCTTGTTCTGAGGCGGCGTGGGGTATACCACCGTAGTATCCAGAACTTTTCCCGTCTCATCAACCACAGCGGTTTTGCATCCTGTTCTGTAAGCGGGATCAAATCCCATTGTTACGGTGTTTTTTACCGGCGGCTGCATAAGAAGCTGATATAGATTGTCTTGAAATACCTTTATGGCGGACTTACAGCTTTTTTCGGTAAGCTCGGTTCTTATCCGTCTTTCGAGAGAAGGGTGGATAAGCCTTGTATATGCGTCCTCCGCCGCAGCTTTTACTATATTGCCACAGTCGTTTCTCGCTTTTACATACTGTCTGAAAATAATTTTCAGAACGTCCTCCTCGATAACCTCCACCGAAATTTTAAGTATTTCCTCCCTCTCCCCTCTGTCCAGCGCCAGAACGCGGTGAGAAGGGATTTTTGAAGCAGCTTCGCTGTAATCATAATAATTTGTGTACACCGAGTCCTTTTCGGGATCGGCGGCTTTTGACACGATAAGTCCTCTTTCGACGTAAAACTCTGAAAGTATCTTTCTTAAATTAGGGTCGTCGGAAACGGTTTCCGCTATAATGTCGGAAGCTCCCTGAATTGCTTCCTCGGCGGTAGCTACTCCCTTTTCTTCGTCAATGTAATTTTCCGCTTCCTTGTGAGGACTGGCGAGGGTTTGTTCCATAATAAAATCCGCCAAGGGCTGTAAGCCCTTTTCCTTGGCCACGCTTGCCCTTGTTTTTCTTTTGGGCTTAAAGGGGCGGTAAATATCCTCAACCTCCGCTAAGGTAAGCGCTTTTAAAAGCGACTGTTCTATCTCTTCGGTAAGGTTTCCTCCGCTTTCTATGCTTTCTTTTACCTCCGCCTTACGCTGTTCGAGATTTCTCAGATATGAAAGTCTTTCGTCAAGCTCGCGCAGAAGCTGATCGTCCAGAGCGCCGGTCACTTCCTTCCTGTATCTGGCGATAAAAGGTATGGTATTGCCGTCGTCTATAAGCTTTACGGTGTTGTCCACCTGTTCTTTTCTGATTTTGAATTCCTCTGCAAGCTGCTGATTGATATCCATTTGTTTTGTTTCCTTTCTTATAATATTTATATATCCGGTTTTAGGGTTTAAAAAATCTTTCCTATTATCTCAAACACCGGCCCTTTCTGCCACAAAAATGTGGAAAGATTTATCGCGTATCCCTCTCCCTGATTCAGCGCAAAATCCGCGGGCCGCCCCTTGGGCAGACCGTATCCTGAAAGCAGATTCATGATAACCCCTGCGTGGGTTATCACCGCCGCCCGTGAAATGTGCTCCTTCATCATATCCTTAAACACTTCCTCAAGACCGTCTATACATCTTAAGGTGAACTCCCCGAAGCTTTCCCCTCCCGGAGCGCATGCGTCATAACCGCCTTTGAGCCATTCCGCGTACTCGGGTACATCCTGCAATTCCTCCGGAGTTTTGCCCTCAAACTCCCCGAAATCACATTCGCACAGGTTTTCAATATCCTTGATATACCGGTTTGGATAAATTACCTCCGCCGTTTCAAGACAACGCTTTAAAGGACTAGAATACACTTTTTGCACATCGGGGTAAATATCGTCTTGTTTCATACGGCTGATAGCGGAATATCCCTCGTCGCAAAGGGGCAGATCGGTGAAACCGATATATTTTCCTTCTAAATTTCCCTCGGTAATACCGTGGCGGATTAAAAAAATCGTGTAATTTTGCATTTTTGTCAATATTCCTTCCTTATGAAAAATTCTCACCAATAAAATTTATTTTTTTTGTATTCTTTGCCGATTTACATTTAGGTATATATATCCTATAATATACTCTGCGGCTATAAGCGACAAAATTTGTTTTTTTGCTGCTTCTTTCCCGTTCATTGATCCAAAAACGGCTCTGAACGAGACATATTGCCAAAAACTATATTTGTATAAAAAGGTTGTCAGAAAAAAATATGTTAAACGATTTTCCCCGAATTTTAACACTGCTGCGCAAGGAGAAAGGTATAAGCCAGAAGCAGGCGGCCGAAGACCTTGGTTTGGCGCAGGCGCTTTTGTCCCATTACGAAAAAGGCAAGAGAGAGTGCGGTCTTGAATTTCTCCTGAAGGCCGCCAATTATTATAATGTATCCACAGATTATCTTTTAGGGCGTTCACCCGTAGCCAACGGCGCGGTGATAACCCATTCCACCATAGAGAACGCGACGGCTCCCGAAAAAGCGAGGAATCTCTCCGCAGACGAGCTTTCGGCGGTATTTGCCAAAAAACTGGTAAATAACAGCGTGGATGTAATTTATTCCCTTTTGGGAAAAACGAAAAATCCTCAGCTTACCGACAGGATATACGACATCTTTTCCTGCGCTATATACCGCGCTTTCAGGCTGATTTACAAGAGCAATCCAGCCAATGATATGAATATGTTTAAGACTCCCGAAGAAGGTGTGGGACAGCTTATCACCGCTGCGGAGTCGGTGGCGGCGGCAAAGGCCGAACTGTCCGTATCCGCCCACGAAACGGAAGCTCCCGTTATAAAGAGAGCCGAATTGGAGGGACAGTACGGTAAAAGCGCTTCTGTGCTGTTAAATATGGTAATGCATTGTGAAAAGCAGATGGAAAAGCTTTGATTTCTTTAAATATGAAAACGGTAAATGACTGCTTTTGGCTGTCATTTATTTTTTTTTCCAATTATCTGCATTACAATCTTGACGCAGGCCTTAAAATTCAGCATCAGCATCAGCATAAATATCGCCGCAAGTACCGAATAAAACACAATGTCGTTCTTAACAAAAATTATGACCAATCCCATTGCAATAAGACAAATTGTGTTTGTACAAAGCTTTCGCAGCCTAATATTCATATAAACAGTCTGCCTTGTATCAAACGCGCGGATAATAAACACAGTGATAAAGCTGACGCATGTCGCTATTGCTGCGCCGTGATTTCCCAAAACTGGAATAAACGAGGCATTTAGAAGAATATTTACGGAAGCTCCCACCGAGGTTGTGAGCAGGGAGCGTTTGGACTGCTTTGAAGCCACATAAATGCTGCCCATAAAGGTTGCGAAGCAGCTATATACCACCGCCAAAACAAGAAACGGCGTATAAATATAAGCCATATGAAACTGCTTGGCGCAAAAAACCGAGATAAAAGGACGGATAACCAACAGCATACCAGATCCCACCACAAATACAATTGACTGAAAGGCGCTGAAAACGTCGGAATAAAATTTTGCAATGGTGCGGGAATTTTTTTCGCTTATGGCGGACATATTCCACGCCTGTGAAAATATTCCCGAAAGAAGGGCTATCATGTTGGGCAGACGATAAGCCGCTTTGTACATACCACTCTTGGCAAAACCCAACATTTCCGAAACGAAAAAGGTATCCGATGCATTTATTATCCACCACATAACGGTGGTAGGTATCATGGGGAGCGCAAAACTGATCATTGCCTTTCGTACACTGCGGTCGGTGCCAATAAGCGCAAAATATTTTTTCAGCCTCCCCATATATGTAAGAAACAATATTGAGCACACATCGGCGCAGATTACCGACAGCAAGTACCCCATATTCCCCCATTTAAACGCCAACAGAAACAGCAGGTTAAAAAGAATATTCATTACGGTGGTAAATATTCCGTCCATCGCGTACAGCCTTACATTGCCGTTGGAGCGCACAAACAAAGCGCAGGTGCTTTTCATCCCCCCCGTGAACACATAAACCGCCGTAATCCACGAATACTGGTTAAGCAACGCCAGTACCTTGTTGTCTGGCATAAGCCCTGCCGTAAGGTCAAGGGCGGGAACTATAAGAAATCCTATGGAGGTGCCTATTAAGGTCACCTTTACACCTATGGAAAAAACCTGAGAATTATTATACGCCCTGTCAAGACCAAACCGTATTATGGATTCGCCTATTGAAAGCGTGGCAAAAGCCATTAAAAGGGTAGCGGTATCTATAATTGTACTGATCTCGCCGTAGCCCTCCTCGCCGAGCATATTCTGATAAAAGCGCATCAGAAGCACTACCAGCAGTTTTGAGCCAAACTGACCCAAAGCCAGCACCACAGTGTTTGACGCAAGCTTTTTATATCTGTTCAATTTTTTACATCACCGCCTTTCATAATCCGATTTAGAGCCTTCATAACCTAAGAACTAATTTTGCAGGGCGATTTGTTCCTCGGTAACGGGAGTGTATCTTATAATCTCCGTTTCATCCAAATTTTCCCTTTGCATATCCACCGCCGTAATTCGATGATTGTTATATGTGGTATAGTAATAAATACCCTTGTCCGCATTGCAGCAGCAGGTGTAAATTGTAATCTCGTACTTTTCCTCTTCGGGTATGCAGCAGCCTTTTTGCTGATCCACCGAACCCAAAATATGGAAAAACTGGCTTACACTCTCCTTTTCCTCTTCTCCCGAAACGGAATTCATTTTAACAAACGCTGCTCTGACAAACCTTGATTGTGAGGACAGATCCCCGGGAAGCCCTATAGCGCCCATACCGCGGCAGTATCTGTCCAATTCCAGCCCTTTCGCAAAAGTATTCGCAGGCTCTTGCGCAGAAAGCCCCATATAGTTGTTAAGGTTAAAAAGCTGTTTGTCAAAAGTGGGGTTGTTGGTAAGAACTCCAACGGGATTATCGTAAATCTTTAATCCATCCAAGGTGGATTCCACCGTCAGCGCCCCGCTTTTGTCGGCGATAATCCAGTGGAGCCGCGCCGCAGGAAGCCTGTTGCCAAACCGTGTGTTCGTTATATTTATTTTCGGGAGCAGTGCCTTGGCTTCCTTCAGATCGGAACACCTGCACAGAAGCCACTGTATAAATTCAAAATGCGCGATATTGTTCTTTCCCTCGATGCTGTCGAAATAAACCGCGTTTCCCACAAAATTAAGCCCGGCCATACAAAGTCCTTTTTCGTTAGCCGCTTCATAATACAGCGGACATCCGTCCTCCACGTGAGCCATACCTATCATGGCAAAATGGGAACTTACCGTCTCCGTTTCGGTAAAGCTAAACGGAAAATTTCTCGGTGTTATTACAATCTCGTCACCGTATGAAAAATCGTTGTCAAGGGTTCTTCCGAAATAAAAATCC
The DNA here is from genome assembly GCA_910585505.1 of uncultured Ruminiclostridium sp. Classification (GTDB taxonomy): domain Bacteria; phylum Bacillota; class Clostridia; order Oscillospirales; family Ruminococcaceae; genus Ruminiclostridium_E. Next base: position 7,858 of record CAJUFF010000035.1, read on the forward strand.
TTTGTTTTATAGACCGCCGCCGTACACATAGCAATTACTCCTTTTTTAAGCTGTAAACCGCCACAATTTCATCTCCGCACATTTCGCCGTTTTCTCTGAATCCGAATTTGTAATACACTTCCCGCGCCCGTGCGTTTTCTTTTTCATATGAAAGCCATATGTAATCGGCTCTGCCCGCCGGAAAAGTTTCGATATATTCCACTGCTTTTTTCAATATCGGCTCAGCATAACCCTTGCCTTGAAAGCTTTGATCTATCATAAGCCGCCATATAATATAATTTCCCTTTGCGATTTCAGGCTCGTTAGGTTCGTCCAAAGTATCGTATCCGAACATTATAAAGCCTATCAAAGTATTTTCGTCATATATGCCGAAGGGCATGGCAAATATATTTTCGTTTCTTGAAGCAAAAGCCTCCGCTAAGCTTACGGTATTCGGCGCCACAAAGCTTTTTTGATCCTCAAAAACCTTTAGAGCGCAGATGTCAGCCACATTGGCGTTTATTATTTTCTTGAATAAAATATTCATATGATACTCCTTGCTTAAAATTTTGGCAATACCGCACAATGATTGTGTGTATTGCGCCGTCAGATTTTTCGTCAGCTTGTATAAATCCGACGCATGAATACCGGCGTATTTCAAAGAAGATTTGTGCAAGATGACGGAAAATATGCAAGCAAGCCACACGCAAAGTTGTAAGGCGGTCATTGCGCGGCGTTACCTTTTATCTTTTCCAAAAAATAAAGATTTATTTTCGCTTTTCCCGAAAAAATTCCGTCAGTATTTCTCCGCATTCATTTTCAAGTACCCTGCTTCTCACAAAAGGTTTGTGATTAAACGGCAGCTCAAAAATGTTGATTAAAGAAGCGCAGGCTCCACCCTTTTCGTCAAAAGCGCCGTAAACCACCCGTTTCAGCCGCGAATTTATAATAGCTCCTGCGCACATCGGGCATGGCTCCAAAGTGACATACAGGGTACAATCCGTAAGCCGCCAGCTTTTAAGCGTCCTTGCGGCTTCCTCAATAGCGATAATTTCAGCGTGAGCAGTGGGGGAATTGTCGATCTCGCGGCGGTTATAGCCTTGTCCGATTATTTCCCCCTCTCGGTTCACAACAATTGCCCCTACGGGACATTCGCCTATGGAATAAGCCTTTTTAGCCAGTTCCAAAGCTTTAAGCATCATTTCTTCATCAAATAGCATAATATTTCCACCTAACTTATTGATTATACTATATATAATAAAAAATTTCAAGGGAAAATTCATTTAAGTTTCCACAAAACGAAAAAATTGTTAAGGTTGACTGAAAAACAAATATGGTATAATAACCTCAGACAGCGGAAAGAGGTAGTAATTATCTTAATGTCTGAGAACATTTTACCATTTTAAAGGAATCGCTCCCTGCGGTCGCTCCTTTTATGGTATAATATAATAAGAATTAGTCGTGTGGCAAAAAGGATGGTCGTTATGAAAAAGGAAACAAACGCGCCCGATAAGATCAGGGTTAGGGGCGCAAGGGTGCATAATCTGAAAAATATCAACGTGGACGTTCCGCTGAATAAGATCGTCGGGATCGCGGGGATGTCGGGCTCGGGCAAGTCCTCACTCGCTCTCGGCGTTCTGTACGCCGAGGGCTCACGGCGCTATCTGGAGTCGCTCTCCACCTATGACGGGCGCGTCGAAGGCGAACGTCGACGAGATACTGTATGTTCCCGCGTCGCTTGCGCTTAACCAGCGCCCCGCCGTCCCCGGGATACTCAGCACGTTCGGCACGGGAATAGTCCGCAAGGAATGTGTCTGTACCGACTGCGGCGGCACTCGGCTCTCCGAGGATGCGAGTGCGCCGCGGCTGCGCGGTATCGGCTTGTACGATGCGTGCAAGATGACGCTCTCGGAGCTTGCGGATTGGGTGGACAGCGTTCCCGCGTCGCTGCCCGAGGAAATGTGCCCCATGGCTGAAAATATCGGCGAATCCTTTCGGCCTGCCGCGCGGCGGCTTATGGAGCTTGGGCTCGGTTATCTGTCGCTCGACCGCGCGTCCTCCACGCTGTCCACGGGCGAGCGTCAGCGTATGCAGCTGGCGAGAGCGGTGCGCACGTATTATACGTTCTCGACGATCCGTCGATAGGGCTGCATCCGTCGAACATCACGGGGCTTACCGCCGTTATGCGCGATCTGAAAGCCGACGGAAATTCGGTGGTTCTGGTCGATCACGACACGCAGATATTGTCCGAAGCGGATTGGATAATCGAAATGGATCCCGTCGCGGGAGCGGAGGGCGGTTATGTTATCGCCGAGGGAACTGTAAAGGAGATCTCCGAAAATATAAAATCAATGATAGGGGAATTCCTTTCGGGAAAAGCGAACGCCGAAACGCAAAACTGCATTTCGGCGGAGCATATGTTCGACATCGGTGAAATACGCCTGTCTACCTCCGCGATACATACGGTAAAGCCGCTTGAGGTCGCTATCCCGAAGGGCAGGCTGATCGACGCAACGCCGATCGGGATAAACGTGCGCTCCACAGTCGCGACCTACGCTAACGTTCACGATGAGCTGCGCAAGGTTTTCGCGAAAACAGACGACACTAAGCAGTCGGGATACAAGGCGGGCGATTTCTCATATAACACGGGAAAGCTCCGCTGCTCGGTCTGCGACGGCACAGGCGCGAAAGGGCTCGACGTGCAGTTTCATCCCGACGTGAATATTCCCTGCCCCGAATGCGGCGGCTCGTGCTACGTCAAGGACGCGTAACGTATCGCGTACAAAAGCAAGTCGGGGGAAAGCTATTCCCTGCCCGAGATAATGTCAATGGACGTGAACGCGGCGCTTACCGCCTGCAAGGAGCTGAAAACCGTCAGCGGACGGCTCGAGGTTTTGCAGAGTCTCGGTCTCGGTTATCTGACGCTCGGCGAGGAGACCCCGGGCTTGTCAGGCGGCGAGGCGCAGCGGCTGAAGCTCGCGAGCGAAATGGGCAAGGCGCAGACCGATTCGGTGTTCGTGTTCGACGAGCCGACAATCGGGCTGCACCCGCTCGATGTGCAGACGCTTCTCGGCGTGTTCAGAACGCTTGTCGACAACGGTGCGACCGTCATTGTCATCGAGCATGATCTTGACGTTATCCGCTGCGCCGACTACATTATCGATATGGAGCCCGGAGGTGGCGGGGACGGCGGCAGGATAGTCGCCGCGAGAACGCCCGAGGAAATCAGGCAAAACGACGAGAGCGTTACGGGGAGGTATTTATAGGGGATTGAAGTAACGAAATATGATTTTGCTGAATTGAATTTATGTTTCACTTTAAAACCGCACGATGTGTTTGATTCTGCGTTACTTGGATGGCGGATCGGATAAAAATCTTTTTTGTCAGAACATCACATCTTTTGGCAGTGATTGCAGTTTTTCTGAGTTTTTTATATTCCTTTTGCAAAATTTAAATCTAATTCATCAGCCTTTTAATTTCTTCCGTTAAATTTTCAGCGGTTTTCTCATGGGTTTTAACCGATGGGTGCCAATCTGCCGAATATCCGTCTCTTGCCGACTGCGGCGTAAGCCTGAATGACGAAACTTTATCATCTCCGGTTTGCTGCGCAAAATCGTTCACAGCCTTTTCCACGAATTGATAAAGTCTGTCACCCATTACACCCAAGACGCACAAAATACGCGCATCGGGGTTTTTTTCTCTTATAAGCTTCAGAAATTCGGTATATTTTTCCGAATATTCGGATTGCCTTTCCATATCGTTTTGAGTGTAGCTGTCATCGTTTGTGCCCAGATTCACAACCACCAGATCGGGCTGACGGCCGCTGAAGTCCCATTCCGTTTCTTGAGGAGAAAAATCTCCGTTTTTCCCCCATGAATAGCCTAATTTGGTATAAAATTGAGGAACTGTTTGAGCGGAAACCTTGTTATCGTTGTCCGTATACCCCGATATAATACCGTATCCGCTGAAGGATAACATACTGTAATCGGCGTCAAGAGTCTTGGCGGTAAGATAAGCGTAAGCCTTGGTGACGTCCTCCGTAGCAGTTACAAAGTGGTGATCCTTATCGGGATCGTCAATACCGTAGCCGCAGGTAATGGAATCCCCGATAAACTCAATGAGCATATCCTTGTTTTCTGTGGGCTTGATTGCACTTCCCACGCATCTTATTTCCTTAATTCCCACAGTTGACATAGGCGATTCCGAAAGCTTGACAACCGAAACTGTAACCTCCCTTGGTTCCTCGGCTTTAAAAACCTCGTAGCTTTTCTCGCTTTCGTCAATCATATCGTCGATTACCCTTTCGCCGTCAAGATAAATTCCGATTCGCGCGTGGTTGTCCTTGGCTTGCGCATTTGAACTGTTTGAATCCCCTTTTAATGTGAGGGAGCATTGTGTTCCGGTAAAACGGAACTCCGCGCCAGTTCCGGAGAGAGCGCAGTACAAAATATTCCCGTCAAAATATGTACGTCCCAACAACTTTACGTTTTCCTGACTTGCCGTATAGGCAATTTCCTTGCTAAGATCCATATCCGATTTCTCACTTTCGGTATTATTATTCCCGCTACCGGCTTTGTTTGCGCAGCCTCCCGACAATAAGGCAAAAACTGCGGTAAAGCACAAAAGTGTCGCTTTTTTAAATTTCAATTTCTTTGAACCTGCCTTTTTTAAAAAATATTAAATAAAATTTCAATAAACAACAATAGATCTTTTTATAATATCCACCAACTTATCTGTAAGCGCAGCCCAATACAAGGCAAACAACGCGTCGGTGCAGCCCAAAAAGAACATATTCTTATTGTTTATTACTGCAAACTCTTTTCCGTAGGCATATACCCAAGTTTTAAACCATTCGGTATCAAAAACAGGTTCGTCTTCGTCTTTAAGCTTTGCAGCGATTTTTAAATTTGTTTTAAAATCCGTTTTTATAATATTATCCAGATTTTTTGCTCCGGTGTTGCAAAGCGCTCTGAACATATCTTTAAGATCTCCGTCGGTAAAGCTGGACTTGGGGGGGAGATATTTTTTTACAAACGGAAGCCTTACGGCAAAGGCGTAGCTGATAAGTTTCTTTACCTCTTCAAAATGCGGGTCTTTCAGGTCGCCTATCATATCCGGATAAAGCTTAAAGCCTAAGTTGCTTAATATTCTGCTGTCGGTAACATTGCTCAATGAAATTTTGAAAACATCTTTGACGTTTATTTTATAAAAATCCTCACAGCAAATAAAGTAAATGTACTTCAAGGCTTCGTAAATGGAATCGGAAGCGGCGTTAACTGTTGACGCAATCTCCGTAATCTGTGCCTGTGTCATTTATGCGTCCTTTCTTTTTAAAATAATATTTTTTCACACGGTTATAATTACCTATTTTCTCAAGATTTGGTTATCCTTGAGCGTTTTCCTCAAGAACCTTGGTTCTTAAGGATGAAATCTTTTTGTCAAGCTCTTCATAGGCTCTTGTGAAACAGTCGGGTTTGTTTTTCTTTAATATAATAGTATTATCTTCCGGGATATTCATTTTTTCCATATTTATTGAAAAATCGGTGATAAGGAAGAAACTCCATTTATACACTTCGATCTGTCGCTTTATTATTTCCGCAAGCTCGTCGTAAGTATGCTTTTTACTGGCGTTATCTCTTCCAAATGTCACAAATGTCACTATCACCTTTGAAGGACGGCATCCCTCATAAGTTCTGTTCAGCCGTTCGCCTACGTCATATATGGCTTTTTCTGCGGAATCAATAAGGGAGCAAACGCCGCTTAAGGGAAAAATATCCTTGGATAATTTTACTTTTTCAATCGGCGTGTTGTCAAATACGTTAATATATTCGCTGCCAAAAATGTTAAGCGTAACGGAGGTAGAAGCTCCGGCTTTCTTCTGTGACGCTATAAGGGCTTTAAATCCTTTTTCCGCATCGTCATATAAATCCTTTATTTCCGCACTGTGATCCAAAACAAATACCAGCTCATGTAAATTATTGTCCATAATATGACCTCCGAAAGCAATTCTAAAATTGTAACTTACCGTTAATATTATAACAAATTTTTTCATATATTGCAAGTTTTTTGTGGCGTCTTTACCATCTTTTTTGCTATCGAAACGGAAAAATCTAAAATCGCTTATTTCCATTGACATTTTCCCCATAAAGTGATAAAATAATCAAAGGCGACATTTAATACTTAATAAATTTAAATGTAAATGCTACCGAAATATAAATAATAAAACGGAGGAATTGATGATGCTTATCACCTTGAAAGACAACGTCGTAAAGGAGTATCAAAGCGGAACCACCGCTTACGACATTGCCAAAGACATAAGCGCGGGTCTGGCGAGAGCTGCCTGTGCCGCGAAAATAGACGGAAAAGTGTGTGATCTGCGAACTTGCATCGATAAGGACTCCTCGCTTGAAATACTTACATTCGACGACGAGGACGGCAGAAGGGCATTTCGCCACACTGCTTCCCATATATTGGCGCAGGCTGTCAAGAGACTTTTTCCCGACGCGAAGCTTGCTATCGGCCCCGCTATTGAAAACGGCTTTTATTATGATTTTGACGTGGAAACCCATTTTACCGCCGATGATCTTGTTAAAATCGAGGCGGAGATGAAAAAAATCGTTAAAGAGGGCGCGGAGCCTGTACAATTTTACCTTTCCCCTTCCGAGGCTATGAAAAAATTGGAGGACGAGGGAGAGCCGTATAAAGTTGAGCTGTGCAAGGAACACGCCGACAAGGGCGAGGACATAAGCTTTTATACTCAGGGCGAGTTTACCGACCTTTGCGCAGGCCCTCATCTTATGAACGTTTCGCCGATAAAAGCCTTTAAGCTCACGTCGGTAACCGGCTCCTACTGGAGAGGCGACGCGAAAAACAAGATGCTTTCCCGTATCTACGGCACCGCTTTCCCCAAAGCCTCTGAACTTCAGGAATATCTGGACAAGGTGGAGGAAGCCAAAAAACGCGATCACAACAAGATAGGAAGAGAGCTTGAATACTTTACTACCGTCGACTATATCGGACAAGGCCTGCCCATATTGCTGCCCAAAGGAGCAAAAGTAATACAGATAATGCAGAGATGGGTGGAGGATGTTGAGGCAAAAAACGGCTGTCAGCTTACCAAAACCCCTTATATGGCAAAAAGAGAGCTTTATAAAATTTCGGGGCATTGGGATCACTATCTTGACGGAATGTTTGTGTTAGGGGATCCCGATGACGAGACAAAAGAGTGCTTTGCGCTCCGCCCCATGACGTGCCCTTTCCAGTATCAGGTTTTTCTTAATCGTCAGCGCTCCTACCGTGACCTCCCCATGCGCCTTACCGAGACTTCCACACTTTTCCGCAACGAGGACAGCGGTGAGATGCACGGTCTTATAAGAGTAAGGCAGTTTACCATTTCCGAGGGACACTATATTCTGCGCCCCGAACAGCTTGAGGAAGAATTCAAGAACTGTCTTGAATTGGCAAAGTATATGCTGGGAACCGTGGGACTTCTTGAGGACTGCACCTTCCGTTTCTCCCAGTGGGATCCCGCCAACCCGAAGAACAAGTACGAGGGTACCGCGGAGCAGTGGGAGCTGGCTCAGTCCACAATGAAGACGATTTTGGACGATTTGGGCGTGGAATACACCATAGGCATAGACGAAGCCGCATTTTACGGTCCCAAACTGGATATCCAGTACAAAAACGTATTCGGCAAGGAGGACACCCTTGTAACAATACAGATAGATATGCTTTTGGCTAAGCTTTTTAATATGGAATATGTGGACGTGGACGGTACGAAGAAGAACCCCTATATTATCCACCGCACAAGCTTAGGCTGTTACGAAAGAACACTGGCCTATGTGCTTGAAAAATACGCGGGGGCGCTCCCTCTCTGGCTGTCTCCCACACAGGTAAAAATACTGCCTATTGCCGACCGTCACAATGATTTCTGTTATGAAATCGCCAAGGCTCTGGACGATATAGGTATCCGTTATGAAATCGACACCAGAAATGAGAAGATAGGCTATAAGATCCGCGAAGCTCAGATGAATAAGATTAACTATATGTTAGTTGTAGGCGACAGCGAGGTTGAGGAAAAGAACGCTTCCGTCCGCTGCCGCAAGCGCGGGGACATCGGTAAGATGGGAATTACAGAATTGTGTAATATGCTGAAAAAGGAAAATGACGAAAAAACCGTACTGTAACTTATTGACTTTTTTTCCCCACTGTGATAAAATATATCTGTAAAAAACAGGAAAGGAGGGCAGTTATATGGATTATGTATCCGCAATCGCCGCAATGTCTGTAAATATGGGCTTGCAAAACGTACAGTCTGCCGCCTCCCTGAAAATGTTTACCAATATGATGGACACTCAGGAAGCGGCAAGCGCACAGCTTATTGACGCTATCGAGAGCGTGCCGATGCCCTCTTCGGGCGTAGGATCGCTGCTTGATGTCAGAGCATAAGTTGTATTGATAAGCTTCAAGTTCTTTGGAATTTGAAGCTTATTTATTTTAGGAGAAAAAATGAACAAATACGAAACAAATACAAGCGTTCTTTTAAATGGACTTAATCAATTTTCCGTAAATCCCGCACAGCTTGTTTCAAAAAACGCCGGAGAAAGCACAAAAAAACTGTTTGATTATCTTAAATCAATATATGGTAAACATATTTTAAGCGGTCAACAATATTTTCATCCGACAGAGCTGGAGGATGCGGTTTACTACCGTATTACCGAACATCTCCCCGCAGTTCGGGGCTACGACCTGCTGGATATGTGCAAAAATATATCTGACAGTCAGACTGACCGTGCCATATACTGGGCGAAGAACAGCGGCTGTATAATAACAATGTGCTGGCATTGGTATGCTCCGGACGATATAAAGAATCCCTCCGATTCGGTATGGTCGTTTTACTATAAAACTACGGGCTATCAGCGAAAAACAAGCTTCGATATAATAAAAGCGGTGGAAGAGGATACGTTGGAACACCGATTTGCTTTGGATCAGATAGATAAAGCCGCTGAAGAACTGAAGAAGCTTGAAGCGGAGGACATTCCCGTGCTTTGGAGGCCGCTGCACGAGGCAGACGGAAATTGGTTCTGGTGGGGAAACCGCAAAAACGACGGCGGAGAATCCATAGAAGCTTACAAAAAGCTTTGGTATATTATCTTTGACAGAATGGAAAACTATCATAAGCTTACCAATCTCATCTGGGTTTGGAACGGACAAAGCCGCGATATGGCCGTACACCCAAACACTTTTGATCTTTGCGGGGAGGATATATATTCCGAAATTCCTTTGGATCATTCCTCCCAAAAATCGCGTTTTCTGAACGTCACCTCCTATACCTTAGGTAAAATGGCGGCATTGTCCGAGTGTGGCTATATACCGGATCCGGAAAATCTTAAAAGAGACGGAGTCAAATGGCTCTGGTGGCTTCCTTGGTGGGGCAGCTTCGTGTATAAAACTGACGAGAACGGGAGACCTGTTTTTGATAATAACGGCTTGCCTTTGCATAATTCCGAAAAATTTTCCGAAGAGGAAATAAAAGAGTATTTAAATAATGATTATTGTCTCACCTTGGATAAACTGCCATGGTACAGCGGAAAAAACGCCGAATTTGTCACAAATACTATGAAGGAGAGATTTGGATTATGAGGAGATTTGCGATTCTTTTTATTTCAATCGTCTTTACTTTTACCGCCGCCGCTTGTTCCTCTGGCGACAAAAACATGAACAAAACCGATAAAACGGCTTCCGAGCTTTTAAATACTGTTCTGGACAGCATTGATTTCCCTCCTACCGTGGAGATAACAGAGAAAAGTGCCTTTGAGGAAATGGGCATAGATCTGTCCGTTACCGAAGATCACGCGGCGGTAAAACAAATGCTGAGTGTGGACGTGGTGGAGGTCATTATTTTAAAGGTAAAAGACGGTGAGACCGAAAAAACTTTAGAACAGCTTAATGCCAGGAAGGATTCTCTTATCAATGATTTTGCCTATTACCCCGAACAAGTGGAGTCCGCCAATGCCACAATTGTGGGAAGCGAAGGAAATGTGGCTTATCTGATTTGTCATGTGGATTCCGAAAAGGCAGAAAAAAAGCTGATTGAAAAAATAAATTTTTAGTATATTTTATTTTTGTATTTACAATTTGTATTTTTCAGTCCCTTTAATTAAGAAAAAGCCTCTTAATTAAAGGGACTGAATGTATATTTTAGAATAAATTATACAATTTGTAAATAAGCGTTGACAATTCACAAAAAAATGTTATAATTACATTATATAACTGAGTTATATAAATTGTTTATTTTAGGAGCAAAAATGCCGAAACAAAAAATAACTAAGGAAGATGTAGTAAACGCAGCGTATGAACTCGCTAAGGAACACGGCCAGGACTATATCACGGTAAAAACCATTTCAGAAAAGCTTTCCTGTTCCGTACAGCCAATTTACACTTACTGTGCAAACATGGAAGGTCTCAAACGGAAAGTAAATGAAAAAGTGAGAGACTATGTAAAAAAATACGTTTCCGAACACACTGAAAGCGGCGATATATTCAAAAGTACGGGACAGGCTTATCTTCAACTGGCAAAAGAAGAATCCAACATTTATAGAATGTTTATATCTTATCAAAGAGAGAACGTTTCGTCTTTAGAGGAGCTTTATAATCTTGAGGCCAATCCCGAAATTGCCCAAACTGTTTCAAAACAACTTAATATATCGCTTGATAGAGCGAAAATGCTGCATTTGAATATGCTCATTTACAGTATGGGAATAGGTATGGTATTTTCACGAACCTCTCCCGGAATACCTGCGGAGGAAATTTTTTCACAGCAGGACTGCGCCTTCAGAGCTTTTTTGGCTCAGGCGCTCGAATAGGGTGCTTATACTTATCTCGGTTTAAACTGATATAATATTTATAGCTTAAAATTGGATTATAGCAATCCAACAAAAAGATAAACAAATAGGAGCGAAGCGACTAATTGTCCTTTCCGCTTCCCTTTCGGACTCCGAAAGGGAAGTAGGGGAGTCCAAAGGACGAGGGCAACGCCCCCAAAGCTTGTGTGTTTTTTGCACTGTTGTAATTTTATTTAAGGCAACACCGCGCAATGACCGCCTGACGGCTTTGCGTGCGGCTTGCTTGCATATTTTCCGTCATCTTGCACAAATCCTCCTTGAAATACGCCGGTATTCCTGCGTCGGATTTATACAAGCTGACGAAAAATCTGACGGCGCAATCCACACACAACCATTGTGCAGTGTTGCGTTAAACTTTTTTTGAATTACTATAGTACTAAATATAAAGAAGTGGAAGGTCATAAAAATGAACAGAACCGTAATAATTTATCTCAGCAAAACGGGCTTTACGGAAAAATACGCCAAATGGGCTGCGGAAGAAACGGGAGCAGAGATTATTTCCTTTAAAGAGGCGAAAAAATGCCGTAAAAAAATTCTTTCCGATTTCGGCACGATAATTTTTGGCAGCAGGCTGTTGGGCGGAATGATAGAAGATCTTCGCAAAGCCAAAAAGCTGTTTTACATCGGAGATACCCGCTTTGCCGTTTTTGTTACGGGAGCCACTCCTAATGACGGCAAAGATACTGCCGCTACGCTTAAAAAAATGTGGAAACAAAATTTCACCGCCGATGAACTTGACAAAATACCTCATTTTTATATGCAGTCCGGATTGTGTTATGAAAAAATGCCGTTTATAGAGAAGAAAATGATGAATGCGCTTAAAGCAATGCTGAAGAAAAAAACGGTGGAGGGTATCCCCGACGGAATGGCGGAGGCTTTGGGTAGCTCATTTGATAACTCGGATAAAAAACTTGTATATCCTCTCACGGAGTGGATAAATAGCTGATTTTTATATTATTATCAACTTTTTAAAAAAAATATGTAAAAAACATATAAAAATTTGTTAATCATTTATCAAACCCCTTGATATTTGCTCCAAAATTTAGTATAATATAAAAAGGTAAATAAAACCGATCATAAAAAAGCATTGACCGTTCAAACACGGTTGATGTACCAAAACAAAATTCAGGAGGACTAATCCAATGGCAGTTAAAGTTGCAATCAACGGTTTCGGACGTATCGGAAGACTCGCATTCAGACAGATGTTCGGCGCGGAAGGCTACGAGGTAGTTGCTATCAACGACCTTACAAAGCCCTCTATGTTAGCACACCTTTTAAAGTATGACACCGCTCAGGGCGGATATTGCGGCAGAATTGGCGAAGGACTTCACACAATTACCGCCGACGATGAGGCAGGCACAATAACGGTAGACGGCAAGACCCTTAAGATTTACGCTGAGGCCAAGGCAGCCGAGCTTCCTTGGGGCGAGATCGGCGTAGACGTAGTATTGGAGTGCACCGGCTTCTACTGCTCAAAAGAGAAATCTCAGGCTCATATTGATGCAGGAGCCAAGAAGGTTGTTATTTCCGCTCCCGCAGGCAATGATCTTAAGACCATTGTATTCAGCGTAAACGAGAATACTCTTACCCCCGACGACGCTATCATTTCCGCCGCTTCCTGCACTACCAACTGTCTTGCTCCCATGGCCAAGGCTCTTAATGACTATGCGCCTATTCAGAGTGGCATCATGAGCACAATTCACGCTTATACCGGCGACCAGATGATTCTTGACGGTCCTCACAGAAAGGGCGACCTCAGACGTGCAAGAGCAGGCGCCGCCAACATCGTTCCCAACAGCACCGGCGCAGCCAAGGCAATAGGCCTTGTTATCCCCGAACTCAACGGAAAGCTTATCGGTTCCGCTCAGCGTGTGCCCGTTCCCACAGGCTCCACAACCATTCTTACCGCCGTTGTTAAGAAAGCCGATCTTACCAAGGAAGGCATCAACGCCGCTATGAAGGCTGCCGCATCCGAGTCTTTCGGTTACAACGAGGATCAGATCGTTTCTTCTGACGTTATTGGAATGAGATACGGTTCACTCTTCGACGCTACCCAGACCATGGTTTCCAAGATTTCGGACGATCTTTACGAAGTACAGGTTGTTTCTTGGTACGATAATGAAAATTCCTATACTTCTCAGATGGTAAGAACCATCAAGTACTTTGCCGAACTTAAGTAAGCAAAAATTTCCCTTGAAAATAACTAATGTTATTTGGCACGTAGAACACGGAAACGGCAAATTACGATAAAATTATGACAGTTGCGGGAACAACTTAAGAAAATCCTTATTTAAACAATTTTTAAATGGAGATGGTGAGATTCGCTCGCAATCAAAGCTGTCAAAAAAAGAGGGCATTTTGCCCTCTTTTTGTTTTTCGGTGCTTGTGTGAAAATCTTTTGTCATCATTTTGAGACGGTTCTAATACTAATAACCATTTAAAAACACGATAAAATCCAATCTCTACCAGTAATA
>CAJUFF010000036.1 GCA_910585505.1 uncultured Ruminiclostridium sp.
TTTTCATTGGGCGGCTTAACGTTGACAATAACGTTTTCGATCTCAAACAGCAGGATTTCGTCCTCAAGACTGTCAAAATCGACCTTCGTACCCCTTGGCGGGAAATGGGGAACCTCTTGCATGAAAGCCTCGAGCTTTCGGAGACGGGGGTTGGTAATGAATAACATTTTCTTTCTCCTTTTTCCTTGAAATAAAAAAAGCCCGTAAGCAGTTTTTGTCTGCTCACAGGCTTTGTTGATAATGTATAAAAAATGAGGTAAAAATTTTATGTGCTTGAGTTCAAATCACCCAAAAATCTATTTTGTCAGTGTTCCTTGCAATAAAAAAATGCCTGTGATTAACTTCTCGGAGACGAGAAATCATTCACAGGCGTATTGGACATTTTGTACAGTTAAAACTGGAAAAATTTGTTAAATATTTTTTTGGGAGAGTTCGAATCCATTTTTCCCCCGAAAAAATCTACGGAAGAGCAATCCTGTTTTTCACAAGATTTATGCCCACAAATGGCTTCATACAGCCGTTTGTGGGCATAATATCTTTTTTGTCAGTGAAAGATGGTCGGAGTGACCGGACTTGAACCGACGACCTCTACCACCCCAAAGGCACAACGAACATTTTACGGTGTTTAATAATGTTTAACAAACCCTATTGTAATGCGCGTTTATACGCTTTTGCGTTTCATATCGTTTTACGATTTTTTGTGCGCTATCGTGTCAATGGCTCACAAACGGCGCACGAAAAATCATCTAAAATCATCTGTTATATAATATATAAAAACTCAACTTTTTTCAACAATAAGCTATATAAAAGCACCATTTTACAGATTGTTTATAAACAGATACCCGTGTCCAATGTGACAAATTTTTGCAATTTTTAGCACTGGGGAAGGGGGGATAGTCAGCACAAAATCTAAGGCGCTTATTAGATGCTTGCCGCTTCGATAGTAAAATTATACTGCTTTTCGGTTAAAGCGGCATACAGCGAACGCCAGACCCCTATTTCTGCATTTATTTTTATAGCATAGAAATAAATGCAGCCCCCGATCTGAATAAAATCGGAAGCTTTGCTATGTCCATATGATTTGAAGCGGCAATCTTACCCGTTAAGCCCCAACTGCTCCTTGAGCGCATTTTGAAGCACAGCCGAAAAATTAACACCCTTTCTTTCTGCCATAACATTCAGCCAATGCGGAACGGTAAGCGTTTTCTTGTCTGCTTTATTATCATAAAACATACGGTATTCAAGCGTATCACATGAAATAAGCGTTACAAATTCGTTATCCTCACACTTAATTGTTTTAATATCGGACGCAGCTGGGATCTTTCCCTCACGTTCTTCTATATCATAAAGCATTAAGCAAAGGGCGTCCATTGCCATTTCAATACCTTCTGCCATGTCCTTACCTTGCGTGTAACACCCCTCCACATCGGGAAACGCAATAGAAAAGCCACCATTTTTTTCAGGTGTAAATATTGCCGGATAAACATATTTAGCCATTATAATAACCTCCAGATTATTTGGTGACACTGGGTTTTATTTAATCCCTGCGTCTTTCTTGATGTTCTTAAGTGTTCCGGTTGCGACTTCCTCCGAACTGTGCCGTCCTACCTGAAATCTCTTTCCTGTTATGGGACTATACCAAACTTCGTGTCTGCTGCCTTCACGGTCTAAGTAACAACCGTTTTTCTTTAACAGTCGTTTTAGCTCTCCAAATGTCATTTCCTCACCTCACAAATATATTATAACACGTGTTAGCACGTATGTC
Source organism: uncultured Ruminiclostridium sp. (assembly GCA_910585505.1). Taxonomy (GTDB): domain Bacteria; phylum Bacillota; class Clostridia; order Oscillospirales; family Ruminococcaceae; genus Ruminiclostridium_E. The sequence continues at coordinate 1,766 of CAJUFF010000036.1, forward strand.
AATAGCTTTTCAAAAAAAGAAGCGGCAATTTTTGCCGCTTGATGTCATAATTCGATTTTCTCTCCCGTATCGGCTTCATATCGAGCCTGTACGGCGTTTTTAATATACCCGTTGATACTTTCCCCTTTATCCTTTGCCGCTTCTTGTAAGGCTTGCTTGGTGCCTTTCTATTTGTCGATTTCGCCTATACATTCCAGTACATAATTTTTTAATAAAGCATTGCTTGTTGTTCCTCTATCCTCCGCATACTGCTTGAATTGTTCGGCTTGCTCTTTTCGTATTTTACACGCCACTATTTTCATGTTTTCCTTATCCCATTTGTTATTTGCAGCTCTCTTTGATCGTGTAACAGCCATAGTATCACCGCCTTTCACTAATATTATATCACATATAGTCACGGTTTAACAGTGTATAAATTAAACAAAATACACGGTTAAACTTTATGCAATATAGCTATTGACTACACGGTTAAACCGTGTTATGATATAATCACGGTAAGGGAAACCAAACCGAATAAAACAATAAGGAGTACCAAACAATGAGTACGCACGAATTAACAGCAAAGGTTAGGAAGCTTAAGGAACTCAAAACATTCGCCGATGAGCTGGCAACAGAGATCACCGCCATAGAGGACGAACTTAAAGCGGAAATGACCGCCCAGAACGTAGAGGAAATGACGGTGGACGTGTTCAAGCTCCGGTACAAGGCAGTCACCAGCAACCGCTTTGACAGTAAAGCGTTTCAGGCAACACACGCCGAATTGTACGCACAGTACACCAAGCCCACCACCTACCGCCGTTTCTCGGTGGCGTAAAAGTAAAAGCCCTTACAGCAGCGAACTGTAAAGGCTAATACAAACAACCAAATGTCCGGATTTCGGACATTTGAAAAGGCGGTTGCGTGATACAACCTCCACGAATTAACAAGGATATTGTATCATACAGCGGCTTTTTTGTCAAGTTCTAATAACTTTAGCACTCTGCACAAAAACAGGGCGCTTTATTTGTGCAAAAATATTCGGAAAAAGGGGTTGATTTTTGCAGTGGCATATGTTATAATTTATGCAGTGGCAAAAGTGAGGTGATAAAATGAGTCCACGTACAGGAAGACCACCTAAAATGGGAAAGTCAAAAGATGTTAGCTTGCAATTACGAATAGCACAGGAAACAGCCGACAAGCTGCAAGAATGTGCTGACGCATTGTCTTTATCAAGGACGGAGGTAATAGAACAAGGCATTGACTTAATCCATAAACAGGTGGTAGAAAAGCAATAGAACGCTGCCCGACTACCAATCAAAACAGCGTTCTATACAAACAGTGAGAGATTGCTCTACCAAATACATTTTACCATGATAGAGCAATCCTGTCAAGTATTTGAAAGGAATTTTTTAATCTATGCCAATATTAAGTAATGATATGATAATAGCGATAGTGATCGCTCGCGCCAAAGCAATACAAAGCAAACACAATATAGCAATTTTACAAGCATTTGAAGAAGAAATACATAACAGCTTCTTTTTCGTTGGTCATAATGTAAACTGGAAGCAGGGACAGGGGACGATGTGCGAATATTCGGAGTATATTCAGATGTTCCACTCCGCTATAATGGGGGAAGGTGAAATAAATCCTCTTTATTGTTGGGGAATAACCAAGTACTACGGCTATAAACCTGTTCCATTAGACGAAGCGGCAATTGAAGAATTACGCTTGAAAATTACCGAAAAGCGAAATTATATAAACGAGGTGACAAGAAAAACCGCCAAAATGCGCCGAATGTTGGACAATACCCCTATAGGAGTGGCAACTAAAAATCTTCCCCCGCTTCTGGATTGGCAGAAGGTGAACCAAGAACCGGATTCGTGCTTTTACATTGATTTGTTTAATTTAGGGTACATAGAGGGCAAAAAAGCAGAACACAAAAGGCGCCAACATTAAGGACTTAACAAACAAAAACATCGGGATAATTGAAGCGGCAAGCCAAGAAAAACCAAGGTTTGCCGCTTCTTGTATACGCAAATAGGGTGTGTCGCGTTTCACGACCCCCCTCATAAGATGTGTCGCGTTTCGCGACATATCCCCTGCATGTAGGTTTTTGTAGGTAAGCTTATAATTACATGCCTCTAATTCAAACGCTAATGCCCCTAAAATCAATTTTGTGTGTTCAGCAAGGAAAAAAATTAAAACGGGCTTAAAACGTCCCACAGCGTTGTTATACGGTGAACGCAAAATTGCAGGGTTTTTTGCTTTGACTAAAATCTTTATCACCTCATAAATGAGGGCGTTTTCTAAGTTGTAAGAAAACGAACGAAATCTGATTCCGTTCAAGGTAAATCCAAAAGTGGATTGTCCTTTTCAAGGCTTGATGAAGATGAAAGGGAGTCGGTCAGAGTGGACACCACTTTCAGTGGATTAAATTTCGTCTCCTCAATTTTGAGTAGACGGCAAACTGCGAGTGTAGTATACTGCTTTTTGCCGTATACCTTGCATTTAGGACTGCTAAATTTTGAGCAGTCGAGAGACCCCCTCGCGTTTCACGATACACCTTTTCTGACTGGGGAAAATTGCTCCGTCATTTTGAAATTAAGCGAAGGAGTTTTTCCCTGCGCTCTGTGTCCGTTTCAACCGTTGAACCTATACGCAAACAAGCTGCTGCGCTTCTCGGCGTATATGTTATTGAATTGCTGTATAATTCCCGTATTGCCCTTGACCGTCTTAATTTCTTTAACCCCTCTATTTTCCGCTGTCTTACCCTTTCTGGAGATATACCACCTAAAGCTTCTCCCGTTTCTTTCAAGGTCATATTATCAAAAAACACTGCTTTAATAACCTGCTTTTCCTGCTCCGGCAGATTCTCCACTTCCTCCTGAAATACCCGGCAAACATCAGCCCTTTCTACGTCCTCAAAGGGAACGATTGCCGCTTCATCGGGAATAGTCTCGCTTAATTCCGTTTCGTTATCCTCGGCAATGGGACGGTCAAGACTATCGCATATATTCAACAGATCTGTTTCTTTCCTGCCGGAGACTCCTATAAGTCTCCTAACTGCATTCTTTAGGTGATATGGCAGATATGTATTGAATTTATAGCCTTTTTCGGGATTATATGCCTTGATAGCTGCTAAAAAGCCCTCATATGCCGATTGTTTTAAATCCCATTCATCTACTCCATGCCGCTTGAAGCGTTCAATATTGCAGCTATACAGTCTCGAACAGTGCATATAAATAAGCTTGTGTGTTTTCTCCCAAAGAAGCGGCAAAAGCTCATCATTGCCGCCCTGCTTTATAAACTCGGCTAACTGCTCATTAGTCATGGTAAACGCTCCTTCGAGGAAAAATGCTCAAGCCAAAATTGGCTTCAGCTGGTATATCCTGCATTAGTCGGTAAATCTGATATAGCTATACAAATAGGCTCATCATGATTTTGAGGTGAGATGTCCACAGCTTTCAATGCGCCGTTCCTGTCCTTGATGTAAAGTAAAATACCTGTAGACGGATCATCAATAGATTCAGTGGCTAATATAACGCTGCCTTGTGTGGCTTCGTTAAACTGCGCCCAAGTTAAGGAGCGCCAATTGAAACTATCAAAGTCTAAATAATTAAAATTTTCATCTTTTTTCATCATTGCCAACTCCTTTGTGGTACAAGTGGTGCGCGGTGGTGTGCCCTAAAAACGGGCTTCACCACGGTTAAACGGCTTTATAAAGGCTTTTTTATATTGTGGTGCAAATGGTGCGAGAAATTCCAATATATTATATATACGTATAATATATACATGCGTACGTGTGTTATATAATATAAAAAATTTTTCTTTAACATAAGAAGTAGAAAAAATTTGCACCACTTACACCACATAGCAGATAAACCGCATTATAAAAATTTTTTTCGTAGGTGCAAGGCGTGGTGTAAGTGCGGTGCAATGGTGCGAAAAAAATCACTCCAAATCTTTAAAACCGCATAAATGGTAATGGCTTCGGTTTAATGTAAACCAGTAAAAACGTTTCCCCCGCTGCGGCGATGTTTTTATTGCTTCTCTGTCTTCAAAGCCATAATAACGGCAAGCAGTTCTAATAAAATCAGATAGAGAACATTTATATATCTCTCCTTCCTCATCGCTCCATGCCTGATAAGCTCTGTACATATTAGCACAGGTAAAGACATCAGTATAACTCGGTTTATTTGTCCTCAAAACTGTACATTCTTCCAGAAACCGCAACACATTATCATTTTCGAGTTTATATTTTTTTGTTTCTATATCACAGCATTTGGGAATATTAAAGCGGTATCCGTTTATAATAAATTCCTGCAAAGCTTGTACAGCATGGTAGATAATCGCTTCACGCTCTGCATACATTTTATCGATCAGCTTTTTGTCTTGCTTTTCTTCAGGAATAGCATTAGTGCATTTAATGATTATCATACGGGAATATACGTGATCGCCTTTATCTCCCCCGAATTTAGGCATTTCATTTCCGCAAAACAATAGCGCCCCTCTGTATTTATCGTTTATCTTGTCTTTTCCCTTTTGCTCAAAATCAAGGTCATCTCCACCGGTTAGTTTTTTAAATATCTGCATTTCAGCAACTTTGGCGAAAGACATATCAGGAGAGCCCGCAAGCCGTTTGTGTAATATGCAATACGTCCCAAATTTTTCCTCAAGTCCCTTTAAATCGGTAGAAGCAAAATTACTTTTACCTACAAGCCGCGACAGCAACTCTAAAAATTGGGATTTACCTGTGTTTCCTGCGCCATAAAGGAAAAGTGCAGATTTTGTTATGAATCCCGCTATATTTGAGATCGTAACACCGATATATTGCCACAAAAAACGTATAACTTCCTCGTCAGCGTTTGCAAGAGTTTTTAGATAATTGTCAAATATTGGGCAGGAGAGCGCCTTTTCTTCCGTTTCCCAATTGCAGGGTATTTGTATCGTGCTTAATATATCGGGACTGTGGGGCGTTAATTCCATTGTATCAAGATGTAAAATACCGTTTTGAAAGTTTATAATATTTTCATCGCTATTAAAAGCACTGGGAGCAACTCTGCGGCCGGGGCTTGAATCGGCAAGCAGTAATTTGAATGTATCATTGAAAACAAACGGCGTTGCATAATCAAGATCATATTCCTTATCAAAAGCTTGAACAGGTTTTATAATTTCCCCCTTAAATTGATCATCAGAATAAATGTTGTAGATCCCACTGTCATTGTAAAAGTAAATTGTGGGGTGATTTCCTTTAGTATCAGAAATAAAGTAATTAAGCTTCTTTTGGATATATTCTGCAAGTCTTGGAGTACTTACCCTATAAGTGACCTTTCCTGTTTTTTCGTTCGAGCTTGCAATAATAAACGGGTACTTTTTGCTTAATTTCTCGGTATATTCTTCAAAATCATCTACACACTCAACATATTTCGCAAGCTTTTTCGGATAAGTAAGGACGCTTTTATATATCGTTTCGATTTCTTCCAGTGGCAGCGGAGGGGAGCAACGGCACACATTTTCATTTTGCAATTGTTGATATATCAAACTATCAGAATATCCCTTTGCCTGCAAGCTACAGCCTAACCGAAAAAGAGTATCATTCCTTTGCCCCTCGGTTATTGACTGCCCTAAACTGGTAACATCATTTTGTTGAAGCGGCAATTTTGCTTTATCTTTACTTTTTGATGTTCTTTCCTTATGCTTTTTTGCAGACAGCAGCAAAGTTACAGTACTATCTGCTGAGGCTATATCTTCACCTTTTGGTTTATTCTCCCCTACCCACTGATATGTATTACCGTTAGGGTGAATACTCGGCGGAGCTACTATATAGCCCCCTTCGCCTCTTACATCAACACATGAAATTAAATTTGTACTGTTTTTAAATGGCTTGTCGGTTTTGTACAAATAATGAAATCCACCGCTCCCCGTCTTGGAAGTCAATGTCTTGGGCAGCTTACAATTATTTTCTTTCTCCCACTGTGACAGCGATTCACCGCCGCTTTTCCCTTTTGTGGTGTCATTGTCTATATCAATAACTGTTAAAAAAGAGCCGTCAGACATTTCTCCGCATGCAATCCCGATGTTATAATTAGGATTATTTTCCCACCACCTGCGGATTGTTGCTTCATCACAAACAGCGTCCTTGAAGCCATTGGAACCTGGCAATGGCTTCTTTTCTCTTTCCTGTACAGGAAAAACCCTCAGTCCCATTTTTGCATACATTAGTGCATAGTCAAGCATATTTGCCACACTATCACCGCCTTAACTCTATCGGGTAAACCCTGTCGCCCTTTGCCGCTTCATTATCTTTCGGATCAGGAGCAATAGTAGAGCTATTCAGATACTCGGCGAATTTGTCAACGTTTACTAAGAACCGCCGCCCGGCTCTTACCGCTACGACCTCACCGCTTGCAACCTTGCAGCGGACGAAATGGACAGGAAGCCCGAATATTTCGGCAGTTTTCTTTATTGTCTCCATACGGGGAATAATCAAAGTTTTTTCTGTTTCGTTAAACATTTTTTGTCCTTTCCTGTTGTAAAAGCCCCGTAAATATGTTAAAATAATTACGGAGCCTTAACAACATATGCGTTATTTGGGTTATGGCTTTCTTGCCGCTTCGGAGTGTGCCAGCACTTCGGGGCGGCTTTTTATGCTTCATTGTTTTGCCGTCCTTCCTGCTGTTCAGCCGCTTTTTTGAGCCAAAAACGGCGGTTATGCTCTCTTACCTTGTCTTTGTTTGCTGCTCTCCACTGCCTTTGGTAGGCTCTGCGGGCTTCAATAGCTTTCTGTTCTTCTGCGGGTAGTGTGTTTAAATCAGTCATTTTTATTTTCCTTTCTGTAAATTTATTTTTCTTTTCTCTTGACAAATGCGCTCTTTTGCGCTACAATATGATTATAGCAGAAAAGAAATAGAAAAGCAATAGATTTCGCAAAATAAAATCAAAAAGCAAATAAAAGCGCAAAGGCAGTAAAAAATGGATAATAAAGCAAAAAAAAGTGGACGTCACGCCAAAAGTGAAAAAACGCCTTTTACAGGGGTATTTCGAAAATTGGTAGGTACTGCAACACACCAAGAAATTGCTGACAAAATAGGAACATCACGTCAAAATGTGGGTAAATGGCTATCAGGCACAACTTCTCCCGATATAATGGCATTGGGGAAAATTGCTGACGCTTATAATGTATCTACTGATTTTTTGCTTGGTAGAACAGATGTTAAAACGACTGACTATGATATAAAAGCGGTTTGCGATTATCTATATATCTCTGAGCAATCCGCTAACAACATAAGGAAAATCGCTCAAAAAGGGGAAAGCCTCGACCCTCTGCTTGAATTATATGACATTTTTCTTGTTGTCAGCTACTTAAATGATATTAAAAGGATTGCAACGCAAAAAAGCTATTATTTAAATGTTATTATGCCTATCGCATATGGTGATGATACCGAAGGCGATTTAAAAAACTGGTATGATGATTTCTATAAAAATGAAGTCGAAATTTGCAAATATGATTGTTATATAGTGCCTGAAGAACGAAATTGCGATAATTGTAGCCATAAAGAAACGGATAAAGATTACGTTATAAAAGTAATCCATAAGTCTTTTTTTGAACTTGTGGAAAATCAATTAGGTGCTGGGTTTATTCTTGATAGTAGAGAAATACAATATGACGAAAACAGCGACATAGCAGAGTTTCGCCTAAATAAGCAAATTGCAGCTATAATAGAAAAAATAAAAAATAAAGCAACCACAGACATTGCAAGTTTTGAAAAATATAATATACGGATACGCAATGATTTAGAAGAAAAGTTGGCCGAGTTGGAAAGTTATATTGTGAAATGGCACAATAAGGGCATTTTTGAAAAAGAAGAAAGAGATAAGGTAGAAGCAAAAGCATTAAAGGATTTTTTAGAAACATACGATGTTAATTTTCATAAAAAGAAGGAAGGTGTAAGCAATGCCCACCATAACCCCCCGCAAGAATAAAAACGGTGAAATAACAAGCTTCACAATCCGAGTATACAGAGGCTACGACCGAAGCGGCAATCGCCTAAAGCCCTTTACAACCTCCTACAAGCCCCCAAAAGACCTAACACCAAGACAAGCCGAAAAAGAAGCCCAAAAATTCGCTGATAAGTTTGAAACCGAGTGCTTACACTTCGGCGAAGCTAATTCAAGCCTGCGCCTATCCGATTTTGTTCCGAAATACCTTGAAGTAGCCAAAACCACCCTATCCCCTGCAACCTATGAATTTTACAGCCACAATATAAACGATTACATTGTCCCTGCATTGGGTCATTTAAAGCTTAAGGACATCAGACCGTCTCACATACAGCAGTACATCAAGCAGCTTACCGAATTACCAAAAAAGACAAGAGGGCAACTCCAGGAGAACGGAGAGACAATTGCCGCTTCAACAGTAAGGCGGTATTTGACCGTGTTACAATCGATATTCAAGCAAGCAGTTAAACAAGGGCTTTTAAATGAAAACCCCGCAAACGTTGAACACCTCACACTGCCTAAAGCCCAAGTCCCAAAGATCGATATTTTCACCAAGCAGGAGGCGGCACAAATGTTAGCAGCTCTTGAAAAAGAGGATCTACAATTTCAAACCCTAATACAGCTTGCGATCTTCACAGGTGCACGGCGCGGTGAATTAATCGCCTTGAAATTCTCCGATATAGATTTTGAACAGCGTAAAATTACGATCGAGAGATCAGCCTATAAGATTACAGGTCAGCCCCTTGCAACAAAGCCGCCGAAGGACTACGAGACAAGAACGGTAACAATAAATGAAAGCTGCTGTCAACTGCTGAAAATGCTTAAGCGCGAGAAGCTTGCCGAAAGTCAGCGGTTAGGCTCTGCCTGGTGCGGTGACGACTGGGTGTTTACCCAGTGGAACGGTGAAATGATGAATTTAATGACACCGACAAAGCAATTTGCTAAATTCTTAAAAAAGAACGGCTTAAAGCACCGTAAATTTCACAGTCTCCGGCATACCTCCGCTACCCTGCTTTTATATGCTGGCGTTAATATAAAGCAAGTGCAGGGACGACTCGGTCATGGAGACATTGAAACCACCAACAAATATTTGCACCTGATTGAAGAAGCAGACGTTGAAGCGGCAAACAAGCTTGATATTATGCTTTTGCCTAAGCCAGATAAAACGGAAAAAACAAGCGCCGATATTTCATAAAAAATAAGCTGCTCCCGATCCCGTTATCCGGAAATTGGAGCAGCTTATTTTTTATAATTTTCAGTATCGTTTAATATTGTTTTTTCGTAATGGCGCACAAATAGCGCACAAATTTGATTTTAGACAAAAATAAAAGTCGCCTAACAATCCTTACAAAAGGCTTTGTTAAGCGGCTTCCGCAATGGTCGGAGTGACCGGACTTGAACCGACGACCTCTACCACCCCAAAAATATCATCATTTTATTTTTATTGTATGAACACGTTTTTTTTGATATTATATTTATGGCTTAAACTGCATAAAGCAGTTTTTGACAAATATCAAAAAGGATGGTTGACATTTATGAGAAAGACAATACTTTTTAAAGAATGGGCAGAAATTTGGCTCAAAACGGTTAAAGGCACTGTCCGAGGCAACACATACGCGGTGACTTACAAAAACACGGTTTACAATCACTTGATCCCATGCTTTGGAGAACGGGAGCTTCAGACAATCAAACAGACAGATATACAGCTTTATTTAAATGATAAGGCTGTATTTTTTTGTTTAGATACGCTTAAAAAGAATAAATCCTGCCTTAAACAAATGTTTGAGGCAGCTATCGACAATGAATACCTTGACAAAAATCCCGTAAGAAATATAAAAATGCCGAGAGCGAGAACAGCGGAAGAAAAAGCAATTTATACTGAAGAACAAATAAATTATATTTTTCAGTACGGTAATTTTCATCGTTTCGGTTATGAAATACAGCTCCTCATAGATACAGGATTAAGCCGAAGCGAGTTGTTGGGGCTTAAATGGGGCGATGTGGATTTTGACACAAAGGTTTTATATATAAGACGCGGCGTTACCGATACGCCAGATCCGACAACGGGAAAAATAACCGTCACTGTAGATGTTCCCAAAAATAAATTCAGAGAGCGTGTTATCCCTTTGCGGCAGGAAATGTGTAAAATATTGCAATCCCAGAAGGAACAGCGAAAAGCAACTACCGAAAACTATATTGTAAAAACACGAAACGGTCAGATTTGCAGTCCGCGGACATGGTCGCGTAGACATTATCAGATTTTTATGGAGGATATGCGAAATTATTATTCAGAAAAAGGAATTGAGATACCGATTTACACTCCCCACCAGTTCAGACACACAAGGGCAAGCTTGTGGGTAAACAGCGATATGAGCTTGTATGCGATCGCAAAAGTTATGGGACACGCGGATTTGGATATGCTGCGCAAGCGATACGCTCATTCGGATGCGGATCAGCTTCGCAGGCTTTTAAATATAAAATGATTACATAGGTTAAACGCTCTAACGAGCTTTAACAGCATAGACGGAGATTGCAACTCCGATAAAGGCGGTACATGTTAGTCCTACCGCCTTTTTTCTATGCTTATAAATAAAAGGACTAACATAAAATAAAAAATCGGAGGACTAACAAAATGAGCAAAGTAATAGCAATCTGCAATCAAAAAGGCGGAGTGGGAAAAACCACTACTACGGTAAACTTAGGGATCGGACTGGCAAACAGCGGAAGCCGTGTGTTGTTGGTTGACGCCGATCCGCAGGGTGATTTAACGGTTTCCCTCGGTTGGGCTGAACAATCCTTGACCGCTACGCTTGCCACGGAAATGGAAAAAATCATAAGCGATGAAGCTACCGATTTTAAAGGAACCGTCCTTCATCATTCGGAAGGAGTGGATCTTATTCCCGCGGATATCGAGTTGGCAGGGATCGAGGCTTCTTTGGTCAATGCCATGAGCAGGGAAATAACCCTTAAAACTTATCTTGATAGTGTAAAAAACGATTACGATTACATACTTATCGACTGTATGCCGTCACTGGGAATGATAACCATTAACGCATTGGCGGCGGCGGACAGCGTTATCGTACCCGTTCAGGCACAGTACCTTCCCGCAAAAGGTATGATACAGCTTATGCGGACGATAGGAAAAATACAGCGCAGAATCAACCCGGCACTTAAGGTCGAGGGAATTTTGCTTACACTTGCCGATATGCGTACCAATCTCGCCAGAACAACAGCTGAAAGCTTGCGCGAAAGCTACGGCAAAGCTATAAAGATATATGACAGCGTTATTCCCCTTGCAACTAAAGCGGCGGAAACAAGCGCGGTAGGAAAAAGCATTTATAAGTACGATAGAAATAACGCCGCCGCCAAAGCTTATGAAAAGTTTACGGCGGAGGTGCAAAATGGGTAAGCTTAATTTCAATCTCCCTTCTGCCGACGATTTGTTTTCTACTCAGGAGGAAAGGGAAGAATCGAAAAATAAAAGAGTGATTAGTGATATTCCGATTTCCGATATAGACGGTTTTCCGAATCATCCGTTTTGCGTATAGGACGACGAGGATATGGTACAGCTTGTGTAAAGCATAAAGGAGCATGGAGTGGAAACATCGGCGCTTGTACGTCGAAAGAAGGACGGAAGATATGAGCTTATAAGCGGACACAGGAGGAAAAGAGCCTGCGAGATTTTGGGGCTTGAAACTTATACAAAGCGCTATTTTTTCATATCCTTGCTTCTATTGCAAATGCTGAATTTGTCCTATAGTGAAAAATAACACCTGTTTAAAATCAGATAATCTGTTTTTAAACAGGTAAAATTTATTGCTTCCCCAATTAAATCTTAAATATTTCTGCTTGCCCTGCTGTATAATACTTCGTTAGAAATCCTTGAAATATGCGCATATTTCTGCGGCTTTCTTCCTTGTACTTTCGGCAGCAGTTCGACGCAAAATCTTCAGGATTTAATCTGGAGAGCAATAGTAAAGAGGAATTTAATGATGAAGCTTAAAAAGATTCAACTACTTATTTCAATCTGCGATAAGTGTCGGCCAAAACTATCAGTATTTGTTCTTCTTCGCGATAATGATGCCCAAAGCTGCGATAACCGCGATACCCGCAACAGCCGCAACACCTTCAGCTCCGGTTTCGGCATTGTTCTTGTCGTTTGACTCCGCGGCAGTAACGTTTCCTGCTAAGTTTGAGATAGTGGTAACTGCCGAAGTTTCGGCTGCAGCAGTGTCAGCGGCCGTACTGTCAACATTTTCGGAAACATCGGTGACAGCTTCGGGAACTGTGGTCTCGACAGCCACGGGAGCACCAACGGTAACGCTCTTAACCGTAATGTCGTAACCGCGAATTACCATGCCGAAAATCTGAAGCGAAACAACATCATCCGCGTTAAGCGTATATGAAACACTTCCATCAACAGAAACTACGGCGAAACCATCATCTTGATTCTTGAATTCATCGTCCGGCTGATTGTTAATTGCCTTAGTACTGCATGCCAATATAGGCCATCCGTCGCACCCGTTTGCTATCTGGACAAGGTGATATTCATCTTCATTGTTGATTATGTACTCTACTGTGACTACATCCCCTTCTTTCACATCGGTAAATTTGCCCGCGTCAATAAATTCACCGCCCCAGCCTTTGCCGAGATTGAGATCGCCGCTGATCAGATTATCTGCCGCGAAAGCGTTTGCTGACATAACGCTGAAGGTTAACGCAACAGCCACAGCACTTGCGAGTATTTTTTTGATTTTCATAAATCAAAATCCTCCTTAATTTTTTGCAAAAAATTTTATTCTATAAAACAGCCGACTGCTTGGAGCTGATTATCCATAGTCCGCGTTATATAGCCGTTATACTGATTGTATATCATTCCAAATTTCATTTTGTCTATAGTATATTTTGCAGATAGTATTAATCAAAGACGTTTTATTCCATGAATCCTTCAAGGCAGGAGTTGATGGAACCCTCATTGGCGTCACGCAGTTGCGTCCAGCCATACCCCTGCTGATCTCCCGTTCCTTGTTCAAAAGCAACGTTAAGAAGCATATTATCAACAATAGTAGTGAGTTCGCTGCTGAATCCGGTGTAATTTTCAACTACAACATCATATTCATCAAGGTTTTCAAAGCGGACTAAAAAATCGTATGCTTCCTTAGAATAGGACTTTTCAGTCATTATGCTTTCATCTACGACCTTTCTTAATTCCGGCTCAACTTGGCATCTGCGCATTATGTTAATAAACTCCGCCGCTCCTTCGGGATTCGGAGCACCGCTGGGTACCATATAGCCGAAAGTGAATAGATTGTAGTAATATTTATCCGCTGATGGGTCACGGGGATAAGGAACAAATTCAAAATTCCTGTCCGGCAATCCCGTAAAAGTGGAAATGCGCCATTGTCCCGCGCCCAAGAAAGCAACTTTTCCGTTTACGAGCGGTGCAGGCTCGTTGCTCCACATTCCCTCACCGCGAACAGTAAGGCCTTGTTTTCTCAGATCCATAATAAAATTGGCGGCATTATCTATTACAGGATTATTGATATTATTGACAGCTTTGTCGCCTTCAACGCCGATAAGAGGAACACCCGTACTTGCCATTATATCATTGCTTACAATTCCCTGAACACCGCCGAGCAAATCGGGATTAGCCGTTACAAATTCAACCATTACCCGTTTGAAGCTGTTCCAGTCCCATTCGCCTTTCTCGTAAAGCTCCAACGGATTGTCAATTCCCGACGCGGCAAATCTGTCCGCATCGTATATTAAAACGTCCGGAAGGGCGTTTGCGGTAAACGGGCAGTAATAGTGTTTCCCCTTCCACGAATAGCTTTCTACTAGTTTCTTCATATTTTCCCATTGAGGGCTTGAGAAATCAATATAATTTGAAAGATCCGTGTAGAGATTCTGCGACATAAGGTAAGGGAAAAATTCGCCTTCCCTGTCTACCAGATCGGGGGACATTCCGGTGCTTATCAGTGTCTGGAGCTTTGATATGCGTTCTCCCCAGCCTACCTGCTGATACTCGATCTTTCCCCCGTAAGTTTCCTCAAATAATTTTACTCCCGGTTTAATATCTCCCGCCACACGCATATCGTAATGACTGAAATAAGTAAGATTGGGGTTTTCCAGCTTTTTTTCATCAGCCTTTTCCACAAAATCATCAATATTCACCGGATTTCTTATATCGTCGTCCAAAGTGTTAGATGTGGTTATTGCCGGATTTTGTTTCTCTTCGTTTTTACACCCGTTATTCCTAAGATAAGTGCCATACATAAGGTTATGCCGATAGCTTTTTTATAAGTATTCATTATTTTTCCTTTCTTATTTTTAATTTTAAATAAATTTGTAGGTACCTATCAAAGTTTTTCCAAGTAATACTAATCTTTGATTAAGGCATAGGCCAATAATATGTATAATCAGAAATTAGCATAATACCGGAAGCGCGTTTTTTTAATCCGCGTTTTCCAATGGCCGGATTTTTTCGGGAATATACTCAGCCATAGCGCTTGTGGCTTCGCGTGTGTAATCATATCCGTACCACACATAGTCTTCGTCTGTGAACTGCATCCACACCATTATTCCGTTCCAGCCGTTTTCGTAAACCGATTTGTATTTTTCCGTCAATGACATGCCGATCTCGGCTTCGTCATCGTTATGAGTTTCCCCTATAAGGCAGGGTTTTTCTTCCGCAATTCCGAATTCCTTCGGCGATTTGTCGCACGGGAATCCGAACCACGGTTTCTGCCAGTTATAATAGTGGGTGCTGTAAAAATCAAGATATGAGTTTTCAAGCCCCGTAAGCTCCGCCAGATATTCATCGGAAACCTTATTGCCCTCGTATTTGTCGGAATTGTATTTAATGATCCCCATACCGACGGTTACCAAGAAATCACTGTTTTCGTGAATGACCGAAGCGCATTTGCCGAAGAAATACGAAAGATGATCCCAGTCTATCTGTCCGCATTCCTCATTCTCAAAAACCCAGTCCGGTTCGTTCATTATGTCGATTGCAAAAATGTATTCGTTGTCCTTATAGCGTTCGCAGAATTCTTTTACATAGGTTTCCGCATAAGCGTTGGTGTTTTCTTTGCTGACGATAAGTTTTCGCCAGCGCGTGCCGCTTCCAAAGCCGGTGGTATCCTTGAAATGATCAAAGGAAAGAAGCGTGGGCATAAGATAAAGCTTATTTTTTTCCGCCAGTTCAAAAAGCTTATCAAGATCATCCCAGTGATTTTCATTTATGCCTTGTATTTCACCGTTTTCGGTAAGTGAAACGATCCCTTCTCCCTCGCAGTTTATCCATATTCTTGTACAGTTTATCCCATCGGAAACAAGACGGGCGAATTCTTCGTCCCAAAACCGAATATTGAGATCGCCGCTCCAAGTACCCTCAATCATGCTTCCGGTAAAGTCGTTCCAATTTTTCCAAGGCGTATTCACGCCGTTTATCCAAAGCTCGTTTCCGCCTGCCATGAACTTTGTACCTTCAATGTATACTCTTGCGTTTTCAGATGCTTGAGAGCAGCTGCAGAAAGAGTATGTAATAAACAATGTGGAAATAATGGCAGCAATTTTTCTTATTTTTTGTTTCACTTTAAAATGCTCCTTTTACGAAAGAATTATCGATACAACAGAGCAAGGCGGAATGACAACAAAAACTCCTCTGTCGGAAGGATTCACATCAAAAGCTTCAGGCATAACCTTTTGCGGGTAATCAAAATTGTTGAGAGCGTGGCATTCGCCGGTTAAAATATGTGCTTCGGCAGATTTTGCCTCAAATCCGAACACGGAAATATCAATTTCAGCTTCATCACTGACAGAACAATTGGCAAGCGTAATTGTCATCTTATCGTCCTTTACCGATGCAGATGCAGATATCATAGGTATTTCAGTACCATCACCGATTATTTGATTGTCAACATAACAGTATAGCGCTTTAGCACCCTGATGGGATTTATACAAATCAAAAACATGATATGTAGGTGTAAGTACCATTTTTTCACCTTCGGTAAGTATAAGTGCCTGAAGCGCGTTTACTGCCTGTGCCAAATTTGCCATAACCACCCTGTCGGAATGATTGTTGAAAATATTCAGATTGCATGCTGCAACTATAGCGACGCGCATGGTATTCTGCTGATAAAGGAATCCGGGGTTCGTACCTTCCTCAACGTCATACCAACAGCCCCATTCGTCCACGATCAGCCCTACATTATGCTGAGGATCGTAGCGGTTCATAATTTCACCGTGACGGGTAATAAGCTCCTCCATATAAAGAGTTTTAAAAATGGTTTCATAATATTCAGGAATGGAAAAATTTCGCGCACTGCCTTTTTTATTCCAATCTCCCGTTGGTAACGTATAATGGTGCAGAGAAATTCCACGGGTATGCCATTGATTAACATTTTTCATCATCACTTCGGTCCAGTAATAGTCATTTGAGTTTGGACCGCAGGCAATTTTAAATAATTCGTTTCCGCTGAAATTCTTGCAGAACGTTTGATAGCGTCGGTATTCGTCAGCATAATATTCGGGGCGCATACTTCCTCCGCAACCCCAATTTTCATTGCCTATGCCCAAATACTTCAGTTTCCAAGGCTTCTCACGACCATTTTTTCTGCGCAAATCCGCCATTGGCGATATTCCGTCAAAGGTGATGTATTCGATCCATTCCGCAAGTTCCCGAACTGTGCCGCTGCCGAGATTTCCGGCCAAATACGGCTCGCAACCCACCTGCTCGCATAAATCAAAAAATTCATGAGTGCCAAAGGAATTATCCTCGGTAACTCCGCCCCAATTGGTGTTTATCATCTTTTTTCTGCTGTTTTTTTCACCGATTCCGTCTTTCCAGTGATATTCATCTGCAAAACAACCGCCCGGCCAGCGCAAAACAGGAACCTTTATTTTTTTTAGCGCCTGTACAATATCGGTTCTTATACCGCGGATATTTGGAATAGAAGATTTTTCTCCAACGTAAATTCCATCGTAAATACATCTTCCCAGATGCTCGGAAAAGTGACCGTATATTTCGGGATTGATACTTGAAATTTTATCCAAAGCGTTGACATGTAAAATTATTTTTTTCAAAGCCATTTCCTTCCCGCCGCTTGACATTATTGTCAAATCGACTTATGCATTTTAACAAAAGTATTTTCGATTCACATAAACAATGCTTTTTTCAAATAAATTGTTAATTTAAAATTAATAAAATAATGAAGGGAATTTACTTCTCAAATCTGAGCCATCCAAAATCAAAGTCGCTCCTTGGCAGAAATGTAGAGGCAGCGCTGATTTATTCTATTCCCACCAACGTGAATCATTACTTATATTATAACAGCACTTGACAATCAAGTAAAGAAATGATATTATCTTATTATAACAATATTGACCTTTATATTTAAGATTTCAGGAAGAAACGAGAATATGAAAAACAAAGTTGAAAAAATTTCTGTTTATCCCGTATTAGCGGATGCATTAATGTTGCCATATTATGTGAGCAGTATAGGAATAGACGATCAATTTTGCTTTGAACGTCCAAACGGATATTATCATACGCAAATTTATATTTTTACCGAAGGAAAAGGAGAAATTTCGGCTAAAGGCAAAAGTTATTCTGTTATGCCTTATTATGCCTGTTATCTTCCTAAAAACACTCCTCACAAATATTATCATTCAAGCAAAAAATTTAAATCATGGTGGATTAGTTTCGGCGGATATGATGTTGAAAGACTGTTTGAAA
Organism: uncultured Ruminiclostridium sp.; assembly: GCA_910585505.1. Taxonomy (GTDB): domain Bacteria; phylum Bacillota; class Clostridia; order Oscillospirales; family Ruminococcaceae; genus Ruminiclostridium_E. The sequence goes on from CAJUFF010000036.1 coordinate 19,482, forward strand.
TATTTAAAATAAACGACTTTTGCGTATTTAATATTCAGGAATCCAACAAACTTCTGCATATTATTGAGAAAATTTATAATTGTCTGATTAAAGATAAATTGTATGGAAATTATTACGCTTCCGCTATGCTGTATGAATTTTTTGTTGAATTTTATAAGTGCACAAAAAAGTTGCCTAATAAAAAAATATCTAATAAGAGTTTGGAGAAGGTTATTTCTTTTATTGAAAATGAATATTCCAATAAAATTACTTTAAATACTCTCTGCAAAGTTTCTCAATTGTCAGAAGGATATCTGTGTCGGCTTTTTAAACAATATTTTAATATGCGTCCCCTTGAATATCTTAATAAAAAAAGAATACAGCAATCCAAAATTTTGTTAAACACTTCACATTTGTCGATTGAAACAATTGCTGAAAATGTGGGCTTTAATACACCTTCATATTATACTAAGCTTTTTCGTATTAACGAGGGAATGACACCTTCGGAATTCCGAACTTTAATTTCCAATAAAAAGCAATGAGCACAAAAAAATGCTCCAATAGAAATTGGCGCACATCTTTTCGGCTTATTTTGCCGCTGACTGCGTTAAAAATCCGCAGGCAACAACCCGCCTGCGGATTTTTGTCTTGTCATCAACAAAATTTGCTTGAAAATCCGCACACCATTCCTATTGGAACAGTTTCTAAGGCAATACCGCACAAAGATTGTCGTGCAGACGCGCAGTCAGCTTTTTCGTCAGATTGCCCAAAACGACGCAGGAATACCGGCGTATTTCAAAAAGTTTTGGGCAAAAATGACGGAAAAGATACAAGCGTATGCGCGGCAAAGCGTGCAGCGCGGTCTTTGCGCGGTGTTGCCCTAAGTGCCTTTAAAAACCTCTGTGCACTTATTATGATTTAAGGCAACACCGCATAACCCAACAAAAAAACAAAGGTTAGTATATAAGCTCA
>CAJUFF010000037.1 GCA_910585505.1 uncultured Ruminiclostridium sp.
GAAGTGGAGATTCTGTCGATTTCGCTCTTGAGAGCGTCAGCTTCGAGCTGGATAGCGTCACGGTCTTCCTGAGTGTAAGTACCGTTAGCAGACTGAACGGCAAGCTCTCTCATTCTCTGGAGAATGGAGTGAGTCTCGTTCAAGCCGCCTTCAGCGGTCTGAATAAGGGAGATACCGTCGTTAGCGTTCTTAGTAGCCTGAGAAAGACCACGGATCTGAGAACGCATTTTCTCGGAAATAGCCAAACCTGCGGCGTTGTCGCCCGCGCGGTTGATCTGGTAACCGGAAGAAAGCTTTTCGGTGCTCTTCTTAAGACCGGCTACGTTAACGTTCATCTTGTTGTTCGCATTGATAGCGGACATATTGTGTTGTACTACCATCGGCATAGTATTTTCCTCCTTGATTTCCGTCCCCGAAGTCCTTTCGGGGGCTTAACGCCGCATTAAAATTTTACGGCGGTTTGGTGAATTTAAGCGTGTGCACTTCGCTTTTTAAGACCCGAGAAAGATTTTAGCTGACCGGGCGATTTTATTTCGCTTGGTTTTTCTGTTCCCTGAGCCTTTCAGAAATTATATCGGCAGGAATAGAAAAAACTTTAGTAAAAATTGAAAAAAACTTTAAAATTTTATGTTTTTGGCAAATTTGCACAATTAAATAAGTACAAATTTAGTTACAATGAGGAAGAAAAACGCCGCCCGCATAGCGGATGGCGTTTTTAATCATTTTTTACCGATTACCTAAGCAAACGTATCGGAAAATAAATCAGCATATCAGGAATGCCGCGTAAGGAAGGGTGTATTGATCTTTTTGTATGAAGCTGCAGGCTGTTTCAATATTGGCAATATCCGAATTAAGTATCATTTTAACCGTACTGGTTAAAGCAAGCGCCAGATCGCCGTCACTGTAATTTTCCGGCAAAAATACGGGGACACATACTTTAAGAGTATTGTAAAATACCGCCATTTCAAAGTAATTTCCCCATAAACCTTTTTGAGGGTTATATGAAAAAATCATATTTACCAGCAGATTTTCAATAATGTATGAGCGTTCCTTTTCTAAATTTCGGAAGGTTTCGATAAGCTTAAGATATTCGGGGACGTTAAATTTATATATTTTTTCTCCGTCTTTAATTACCGGCCTGCATTCCAAACGTTCAAATACACGGTCAAATAGATTATTTGATACGGTAAGCCATGGAGTCGTCTTTATTCGCTCGCGCATACCGATCAGCATATTAAGAGACTCGGAAGCAATTCGGCCTTCCGAATAAGGCGGCTTCAAAGAGTCGGATATCTTTCGGCAAAGCTCATTATCAAGAAGCATAGCCGCAAGACCGGGAATTTTATCCATAGTGTCTTTTTGAACATACTCGTTTGCTTTCTGGCAAAAATATCCCAAGATAAGCATTCTTTCGGAAAAAGTGAAGTTCCTGTTCTGCAGAATATCCACCTCGGCGTTTATGATATTCCAGAAATAAGGAAATTCTTTGTTGGTTTTATTTACGCTGTAACCGGAGCCGAGCCCCTTATTTATGTATTTATCTTTTTTGTCGTACTCCTCCTCGACTATCTCCAGTCCCTCCGGATGCTGCATAAGAAGCTCCACCACGTGATAGCAGGTAGCTGTGCAGGATTCAAGCAGCGTAGTTCCGCCCACAAAAGAACGTATGCGGGGAAACACATTGCATGTCAAACTTAATGCGTTTTCACCCAATTCCTTTTGAAGCATACAAAGGGAATCCTTGCCCAAAAGGGGGCATTTATTATCTTCATTAAATTTAACCTCGGCATACACGGCATCATTGGAAATGGTTTTTATCCTTTTAAAACTGTCATCGAGCAAACGGCGAAGTTCCGGGCTGCATTTCATTTTTTTGTAATCCAGATATTCTCTTTTGGTAATGTGTATATGCCAGTCTTTACAGCAGGTATCTTTACAGTCGGGACCCAGGCAGTGAAAATCATCAAAATACTTGAATTTAACCACATTCATAAATATACTCCTTTTACTCCTTTCGGCGGCCGTGAAAAAATAGAAGATATATTTATTTTAGCATAGCTTAAGAAAATAGTCAAGATATAAAATTTTTTCGGATTTTTCAAAAAAAGCGATACCGTTTTCCAATTAAAGCCGAAATTGGTTAAAGATTTTATTGGAAAGCAAAAAACGTCCGCTTTGAGCGAACGTTTTTTATACGCATAAATTTAAGGTAACGCCGTATACCGGAATTAAGCCTTTCTCAAGATTGTATATTTGCGTTTTTCCTCAGACTGCAAACCTCTTCGACAGGCAATTGTGAAATTTCCGAAATGATATTATCATTAAAATTGCTCATTTTTAAAAGACGTTTTGCGGTTTCTGTACTCGATTCTTTTTTCATTTCGGCTTTGCCCTGTTCTATGCCCTGTTTTATCCACATTAACGAGTATTCTTTCTTATACTCTTCCATCTGACTGTCAATATAGCTTTGAATTAAGCTCGACATTTTTTTCACTCCTTCCTGTTTGTACTTGAAATATTCAAGCTTTTGTTTAATAAAGCCGTAATTGGCGCCGCTTGGGTCGCTGCAATGAAAATCGCTCATAAGCTTTCCCAATGGGGTATTGTCCTTGATCTGCGAATTTACGTAAACAATATGAAGCCCGCTGTTGAAGAGACTGTTTGTTTGAGTAACCACCTGTTCGATATTGTATATGGGAAGCCCGCCTTTCAGAACATCGTTTTCGGTAATAAAGATAACGTAGCATTCCGGAAGATCTTCCGAAAACTGTCCCTTCTTTAGCGCCGAGGAATCCATATAGGCGCAGTGGAGCCGCGCTCTTTTCGGCTTAGCACCTCTGTCATCTCTTTGAATTTCTATATTATATCTTTTGCCTTCGCTGTCCACGGCGAAAACGTCAAGAGTTACCGAGCGGCCGTTTACGCTTTTTATTTCGTATTCGATGTTGGATTCTATTACTGTGAGGTTTATTTTCAGAATGATATCCAGAACGGCTTTGACACATTCCTTGTCGCTAAGCACCATTCCCATAAACACGTTTTCCATCATGGTGGCTTTTCTTATAAATTCAAGCCATTTTTCGGGAACCGAAGCTCTTATACTTTCCTCTTCGCTTAAATCCGTTTTTTCCTCGTATGTCGTATTCATAAAATGTTCGCCTTTTTATTTCTGTTTATATTGTATCATATTTTTTTCGGTTAGTCAAGAAAAGCGGATAGTTAAAAAATTGTCGGTATAGGTATAAATATGATGCAAAAAAGCGGTATCGCCTTAAAATACCGCTTTTTCAAGTTAAAGCATAAGCACCACATCGGCTCCGTCTCTGAAAATTTCCCCGGTAATGTTAAACTCGCTTATTTCTCCTTTGATTTGTTTTTCGGGTATTTCAAAGGCTTCGGGTACCGCGCTTCCCTGCTGAAAATACATTACCGTATTACCGGAATTTACGGCATAGGATTGATCGCCGTAGACCACAGAGGCGTTTCCGTTCTGTACGGCGGATTCGATGGAATCGGTTATGAAGGTCAGTGGGGAATCCGAAAATTCGCTTGTAAGGGATTCGGCGGAAAGGTTTTCCAGACTTGCTTTTACTCCCTCTTTGGTTCGGGAGAAGGTTATGCCCTGAAGCTCGTAAGGCTCAGTCAGCGTTATGTCCCAGCTTCCCATGGCGGTGCGGGTGAAGAGGGCGGAGAAATTTCCGGTTTCGCAGGATATGGAGGCGGAAAAGGTAAAAAGCTTGTTGAGATCGGGCGGCTTGGGGGATAAAAGATTTTGCGCCTCGCAGGCGGTAAGGGTCAAAGCGCCGAGTGTTAAAGCGGCGGTAAGAAGAATGGTTTTTATTCGCATTTGGGTGGTCCTCCGTTAATATGTAATACTGTTAACCAATTAAAATCGGAAAATGGTTTTTATTGGTTAACGGTGCTTCGGGTGCAATAACCATTTTGACTATGATTTTATCTTGTGTCAAAGTGGTTATTATGGCAAAACCACACAATGATTGTGTGTGGATTGCGCCGTCAGATTTTTCGTCGGCTTGTATAAATCCGACGCGGGAATACCGGCGTATTTCAAGGAGGATTTATGCAAGATGACGGAAAAGATGCAGGCGTATACGCGGCAAAGCGCGCAGCGCGGTCTTTGCGCGGTGTTGCCTTATATTATTTTCCCCAGCGCATCCGCCACCTCGCTTGCCAGCACCGAAGCCGCTGCCTGCTCCTTAACCAGAAAATCAGCCGCCTCTCCATGAAGATACGCGCCCAATACCGCAGCTTCAAACGGCTTCACCCCCTGAGCCGCAAGCGCTCCTATAATTCCGGCAAGCACGTCTCCGCACCCCGCTTTTGCCAGCGCGCTGTTTCCGGTGGTATTTACCATCACCCTTCCGTCGGGAGCCGCGACAATAGTATTCGCACCTTTAAGCAGCAGTACCGTGTCATATTCAAAGGCAAAATCCCTCGCGGCTTCAATCCTGTGAGACTGTACCCAAGAAACGCTCGTCCCCGTAAGCCGCGCGAACTCTCCCGGATGAGGAGTCATAACAACCGCCCCGCTCTTGTCCTTCAATACATTTATATTTGCGGAAACCGCATTTATTCCGTCCGCGTCTATAATTAAGGTGGATTTTACGTTTTTCAGCAGAAAATCCGCCGTTTTTTGCGCTTCCTCCGTATTTCCCACCCCGCAGCCGAAGGCTGCCGCCGAAAATCCGCTTATTTCTGGGGCAATTTTTTCGATCTCGCAGTGGCGGATATACCCTTCGCCGTTTTCTTTAAGCTCCTTGAACACGCATTCGGGAACGGCCGCCGCCGCGATACCCGTCACCTTTGGAACCGAGGCAAGACATACAAGTCCCGCCCCGGTTCTTAAAGCCGCTTTTGAGGAAAGCACCGCCGCGCCGATATATTTATTGCAGCCGGCTATGTTTAAAAGCTTTCCGAAGGTGCCTTTATTTGAAAATTTCGGGCGGCGGGGGAAAAGCTTTTTTATACTTTCATCCGTAAATAAGCCGTCGTATTCGTTATAGCAATCGTCGGTTATCCCTATATCTAATATTACCGATTCTCCGCAGTAATCGGCGCAGGGAAGATTTAAAAGGCCCGTTTTCATAGCCGCCAGCACTAACGTAATATCGGGTCTGAAGCTGTGTGGAGCGATTACTCCCGTGTTTCCGTTTACGCCGCTGGGTATGTCAACGGATATTTTTACCGCTTTGCTCAGATTGGCGGTTTTAAACAGCTCGGCAATATTTTCGGGCAGCTCCCCGTGAAAGCCTGTTCCGAAAACGCAGTCTATTATAATATCCGCTCCGTTAAAAGCGTTTTCCGCCTTTTCGGAAAGAATCGGCGGGAGTGTGCCGTTTGTTTTTTCAAGACAGGTTTTTGACGTTTCGGTGTTCGGTAAACCGTTGGGGGCGATAAGCGCGGTTTTTACGCCTTTTTTACCCAGAAGCTTTGAAAGTACCGCTCCATCGCCGCCGTTATTGCCGGAGCCTGCAATAATAATTGCGCTCTTTCCGCTTATGGTAAAGCGGGATTCGAGAAAGTCAAGAATGGCGTTGGCGGCGTTTTGCATAAGCCGTACTCTGGTTATGCCGTTTTTTTCGGAATTAAGCTCGGCTTTGGTCATTTGGCTTGTTGTTACGACAGGGATCATTTTTTGTCCTTTCCGACCTTTTGGGTCTGATACTATTTGCAATTAGTTTAAAAAAGCAAAAAGGAAAATCCCAACCGATTTCCCTTTTTGCTTTATTTTTTATTCGTTTCCTTTGTCTTCTTTTTCTTCCTTACCCTCTTTGGGATCTTTTTCCTTTTCCGCTTTTTCGGCCGCTCTGGCAGCCTTTGCGGCTTCCTTTTTCTTCTGCTTGTTCTTCTTGGACACCGTGGAGATAATCACCGCCGCGGCGATGGCGACAATTACCACTATCGCCACGATTATTATGGGCATTACCTCAAGATTCACGCCGGTATTTACATTTGCTATTATATCTGTCATTTTATTTTTTCCTTTCTCTTGCGTTTAATGTAAATCCCAAAAATTTACATACTTATCCGTAAAAGAGTAGTCGCGGCTTTTTGGAAAAAAGTTTCATTACAGACAGAAATAATGATCTCCTATTACCTTTACCACTTCCCTGCTGTGCATATAGTCGTCGTCGGTTTTCTTAGGGTTAAAGTAATATATGCAGCCGCCCGTGGGATCCCAGCCCGAAATCGCGTCCCTTGCGGCATAATAGGAAGATTCGGATACAGGCTCGTTAAACTGTCCGTCAACGATTGCGGTAAAGGCGCCGTTCTGATATATTACCCCCTGTAATGTGTCGGGGAATGATGGGTGTTCTATTCTGTTGAGTATTACCGCGCCGATAGCTACCTGTCCCACATAGCTTTCGCCGCGTCCTTCGGCGGAAATTATACGGGCGAGGAGGTTAATATTCGCGTCGGTGGCGGTGGGGGGCGTGCCTATGGTTATTCCCATTTTCTTAAGGGTGGCTTCGTCTGCCACGCCCGTTTCGGGGAGACCGTTGCTGCGCTGATAGGATTTAAGGGCGGATTCCGTGGCGGTGCCGAAATAGCCTGTTATCTCTCCCCGAAACAAGCCCCATTCCTTTAACACCCTCTGTATTTCCTCCACCTCGGTGCCTCGCGAGCCCTGCTGCGAATAAACTGGTATGGAGGTTATTCTTGAAGCTCCCATAAGCACTCCGCAGATCGCCAGAGCCGCTATGGTTATCTTAAAGAAGGAGTTTACATGGGGCAATTTTATGTTGGCTGCATTTAAGCTTTTCATATTTTTACTATCCTTTCATACAGAAATTACCGTGGTTTTGTGGTTATTTATTTGTACTTTTTTTGTAAATATTCTTTTTGGCGGGTTTGGTAAAATTTGAAAAAACTTCTTTAAAACGCTTAACAAATTAACTCGGCAGTGTTATAATTTTTTAAAAAAGCTATTGACTTGAACACCGTGTTCTGCTTTATAATTAAGGCAACACCGCGCAAAGACCGCGCTGCGCGCTTTGCCGCGCATACGCTTGCATCTTTTCCGTCATTTTTGCCCAAAACTCATTGAAATACGCCGGTATTCCTGCGTAGTTCCGGACAATCTGACGAAAAAGCTGACTGCGCGTCTGCACGACAAGCTTTGTGCGGTATTGCCTTAATACTAATCTTTGGTCAAGTCTATAACTTGTTAAAGATTGGTATAAAAAAGGAGGAAGAGCAATGAAGGATATGACGGTAAGCGAGGTTTCAAAAGGGCTTGGTATTTCCACCCGAATGCTAAGGTACTACGAAAAGGAAGGTCTAATAAAGACAAAGCGCCGCGAAGATTATGCGTACCGTATTTATGACGAAGACGCGGTAAAGCGGCTGAGACAGATAGTGGTGCTCAGAAAGCTGCGTATTCCTTTAAAGGATATAAGTACGATACTTAATGCCTCCGAGATTTCGGAAGCTCTTAAAGTGTTCCTTGAAAAAATACGGGAGACGGAGGAAGAAATATCCTCTCTCGGCGTAATACGGGATACGCTTTCGGAGATTGCCCGATTAGGCGCATCGGGTTCGCTCCCGCTTCTTGAAAATAAGCTTCTGTCCGTTTCGGAACTTCTTCCTCCCGTAAAAAATCAATTAAAGGAGAACGTCGCAATGAACAACGAAAACAAAGAAGAAATGCTGGACAAAGCAAACGAAAAGCTTGAAAAGGCCAATGACAACGTAAGAATCTTGCTTTTGCCTCCATTTATGGTCGCCTCGAATCATGTTATCGACTTCGAGCCGGAGGAAAAGGTTGATAAGCCTGTGGACAAATTTATAAGAGAAAGCGGCTTATACAATATTAAGCCTGACGCGAGGTATTTCGGCTTTAATCACCCCAACCCCGGAGTGCTTAAGGACGGAAGACATGGCTACGAGGTGTGGGTGACTGTACCCGAAGACATGGAGCTTCCCGAACCTTTGGTAAAGAAGCGCTTTAACGGTGGGTTATACGCGGCGCTTGCCATAAAATTCCCCGACTTTCACCGCTGGAATGAGCTGGTAAGGTGGGTTCAAAGCAGCGAGCTATATGAGGAGAATTACAGCGAGCTGGGAGACGAGATAATGGGCGGCTGCCTTGAAGAGCATCTTAACTGGGTTTACGCTTCGCATACGGGCTGGCAGGACGACGTTACGGGACAGCTTGATCTTTTGCTGCCTATTAAAAAAATGAGTAAGCAGTAAAGCTTCCCTATTCCATTGTCATTCCGGAGTACGAAATAAAAAGTAAACAGAAATCCCCCGCCGATTAAAACGGCGGGGGATTTCTTATAAATCAATAATTTATTTCGTATCGGTCTTGATTACTTTCTCTTCTTAGCGATAACGATAGCGCCGGCGGCGATAATGGCAATGCCTGCAATAGCGGCTACGCCTTCAACGCCTGTATCGGCGTTGTTCTTATCGGTGGACGCGCCTGTGTTGGCGTCGCCTGCGGGAGCCTGAGTCGCTTCCTCGGCGGGAGCGGAGGTATCGCCGGACTTGAAGCCGGTAACGGTGAAGGTGCACTCAACCTTGCCGCCGAAATCCTCGGAGGCGATAACCGTCTCGTCTGCATTCCATGTGTTGTAGAAGCCTACAAGATAGCCGTCGGTTACAGTCTCAACAGTGGTAATGTCGCTGTAATCGTCAGTAACAACCTTATCGTTGCTCTGCTTGGCGCTCTTGGCCGCCTCGATTTCCTTGCCGTCGATTTTGAGGCTGTCAATAGTGATCTGCACATCGGGATATGCTTCCTTTGAAATGTTTGTCTGAAGCTTAAGGACGTTCCAGAATTGTTCGGGACCGTCCTTGCAGTCTTCCATAATGTTCTTTTCAAAAGAAACGGTGTATGTACCGTCGGCTGTAATCTCCACGTCGTTTACGATCCATGTGTCATACTCCATTGCGTCGCCGAAATCGGGATCCCACCAAACAGCCTTGCTCTGAGTAATGTTGTTGCGGAAGGTCCACGCGTTGGTCTGGTAAATCAGACCTGCGGTTTCGGCGCTTGCGCTTACTGCGAAAGCGGTTACTGCCAAAGCGGAAACGGCGGCTGTCGCAATAGTCTTTTTCAAATTCATAGATTATTCCTCCTTATTTTAGGGACTGTAATTTAGACAAAAAATATAATTCGCCTATGATAAAAATTATAATCTTTATTAAGTTAAATGTCAACTGATTATGTAACAAATTTTAAAATATTTTTAGTGCATTTTTAACAAAAACAAAAGGGCTTTTATGCATTGGCTTATACTAATAACCATTTTGACACAAGATAAAATCATAGTCAAAATGGTTATTACACCCGAAGCACTGTTAACCAATTAAAAACCGTTTTTTCCATTTTTTAATTGGTTAACAGTATTAGAATCTGTCCGCACAGGAACGGCACGCGCCTTTTTGTGCAAATTTTGCCGAAAAGACGCGTGCCGATTCCAATGCGCACAAGAGCCGAAAACCGTTTTTGTTATTTCACTTCCGTACAGCTTACCATATATGCTTTTTTTCCGCACCATTCCACTTCGGTGGCTTGTGCACGTACTTTTTTGTTAATCAAAGGACTGATTCCCTCCACGGGTTGTCCAACGTGCTTCAAAGGACAGTATTCCGTTTCCTTTCCGCCGCAGACGGTTTCAAGACAGGATTTTCCCAACAGCTTACTTCCGCCGGTAATCTTTTCGGCCCTCTTGTTTATGTAAAGCAGCTCCCGTGTTTCGGGATCCACTATGTATATAAATTCGGGGTAGTTGTAAAGTATTGATTCGATAGAGCGGGAATAGTTTTTTAAACGGTTTTTGTTACGGTCGTTCAGTAAAAATACCGCCAGTACCTTAGCCACATAGGTGAGCGCGTCAACCTGTTCTTTTGTCCAAAAACAATTTTCGCGGCATTCGTCAAATCCAACGAATCCCTTGAATTTTCCGTCCTCCGTTATGGCGCAGTGTAGTACCGATTTAATCCCTTGACGGCTCAAAAGTTCTCTTATGGCCGGAGTCAATGTGTTTATGTTGTGACAGTACAGTATTCCGTCTTCGTTCAGGCACTGATGATACATTCCGCCCATGTCGGTTTCGTAAGAAACATTCTGTAGGGATTCTCTTTCGGACATTACCCCTTCTCCGCACCATTCGTAAGTATTCGAGCAGCAGAGCCCGTCATCGGAATCCTCAAATATATAAGCCCTGCTTACGTCAAAGTGCTTGCCTACAAGCGCCAACATACGGTTTATGCTGTTTTTGATATCCGAACCCGATTGAAGCGCGCTGAATACTCTCATTATAATCGAAGCTTCGGAATGAGGATTGCTGCTTAAGGGTACTGTCTTAGCTCCGTCCTTTTCCGTACTTCTGAACACCGTTTCGTTCATGGTATGGGGATCAAACAGAATAACACAGTTTTTACCCTGATTCTTGGCATGATAAAGGGCGCTGTCGGCCTGCTTCACTATCTGCCGATAATCCCTGTTTTCGGGAGTTACGGCGGCTATGCCTATACTGGTTTTTACCTGTCCTATTTTGGGTACGTTTATCTCGGAGATTCGATTAAGTATCACTTCTCCTTTTTTCACCGCCACTGATGTGCCGGCATGGCTGACGAAAACGAAAAACTCGTCCCCGCCATAGCGTCCCACTATATCGCTGTCTCTGAATACATCCTTCAGCGTGGCGGCAAACTGCTTAAGGAATTCGTCGCCGAAAAGATGACCCAGATTATCGTTTATGCTTTTGAAGTCGTCAATGTCTATCATAAGCAGCGCGCCGCCTGTGGTGTGCTTCAGCTCGCTTTTGATAAGTTCCTCCGTGGTGGCTTTGTTGTATATGTCAACACACAGTGAATCGTACATGGCTTTGGCTTGTATTTCGCCAAATTTGACCATCTCATCCTCCACGTCTTCGATCTTGCCTATTATTCGGAACACTTTTTCCGAATTGTCGGAAATACTCTTGAAGTGGCAGCGGTAATGTTTCTTGTAGCCGTTTTCCTCTATTATAACCGGAAGCTCATCGGTGCTCTTTTCGGACTCCTTACTTTCAGAAAGCCTGTCGAGAACGCAGATAAACTCTTTTCTGTCGTTTTCGCTAAGCAGGGTAAACTTTTCCGGATTTGTATGAAGCTGCTCCACCAAGAAAGGCTTTTTGTCTCTTTCGGAAAGGTGGCGGTAATAGGTTATCGTATCGGATTCGGCGTTGTAGTCAAACACCACGGTTCCGGTCTGATCCAGAAGCATCCGGTAAAGCTGATTCTGTACTTCCTTGGATCTTGCTTGTGTCACGTCGGTAAATATGGCTATATAGCTGCTGTCATTTTTGCCGTCGTTTTTTACTTCTGTGGTGTATACTTTTATAAAATGATTGGTATTGCTGCTGTCTGTAACGGTCATATCGCGGGTTCCCGCGGTTTTTTCAATAATATCCCCGGTAATAGCGTTGATTTTGTCCTTATCACTCTCGTTAATATTCATCATAGAGTAAAAACAATCGTTGGCATAAGCAAGCATCGGTTTTCCGCCTACAATATTTATAAGGGCGATTCCTTCCCTCAGATTGTTGATAATGGATTCAAGATGGCGGTATGCGCTCTTTTCTGCGTCAATGTCCCTTATAACTCCGGCCGTTCTTAAGTGCGTGCCGTTTTCGTCGTAGGTGCGGGTTTCTATAAATCGGAACCAGTGATATTCCCCGTTCTTTTTCCTGATTCTGAATTCGTCGGAAAAGCGGCCGGATTTTTTGTCGGAATGCCATGAGCGCATTTTCGCCCGATCATCGGGATGGGCGATGCTGTCCAGACCTTCGCCGCTTTTAAGCTTTTCCTCCAATTCCCGATTGTTGTACTCAAAGTCGCCGGTGAATCCGAAGCAGAAGGCTTCGTTTTTTGTGTAGTCAACGTCTACCGCTAAGGAATCGGTGGCTTCCAGTATCGAATCGATACGGCGGTTGGTCTTTTGTATAATCTCTTCCTTTTCAAGCAGCTCGGTTATGTCGTTGAAAGCGATACAGATAATGGGGTTTTCGTCGGTGCCGCCCAGACGCCTGTGCACTCCTTCCAGATAAAGAAGCTTTCCGTTTCTGTCATAGCGTCTTACGGTGGTTCTTACCGCCTTTCCCGTCCTCGAAGCTTCAAGGCATGCCTGCCGTGATTTTTCTATGTCCTCCGGATGCACTTTTTCCCAGATGTCGTAGTGTTCGCCGGTAAAGTCAACGGGAGAATAACCCATAATCTGCATATAACCGTCGTTTACACGGATAACCTCAAGTTTATCGTCGTAGAGTTCGTAGATTCCAAGGCCTCCGAAAACTCCGCCAATAAGTTTTGAAACTGTGGTGTTGCTCCCCAGAAGCTCGTTTATTTCAGAATTCATTCCGTATGTTTCAAGCTCCTTGTCGTTAAACTCGGCACCGTTAAGCTGAATAAGGTCTGTGAACTGAGCCGAAGGCATGGGTTTTGCGAAGTAGTAGCCCTGTATATAGGCGCAGCCTATGCTGCGGAGAAATTCATACTGTTCTCTTGTCTCGACTCCCTCGGCAAGCAAAGGAACGTTAAGCCATTTGGCCATTCTTGCAATAGCGGTAACTATGGTGCCTACCCTGTTGTTGTTTTCAAAATTCTGCATAAATTTCATATCCAACTTAAGCAGATCGATAGGGATATCCTTAAGGGTGTTCAGTGAAGAGTAGCCGCTTCCGAAATCATCCATAAGAACGGGAAAGCACTTTTCCCGAAGCTTGTTCACCGTTTCCAGAAGCTGAGTAGGATTGTCGTTATAGGCGGTTTCGGTAATCTCTATTCGGAAATACTTCGGTTCCACGCCGTATTTTTCGGCAAGACGGCTGATTAGATCATAAAGATTTGGATTATAAAGGCTTCTGCGTGAGATGTTAACCGAGATGGGAAACGGTTCAAGACCTGAATTCCTGCGTTTTTGCTGATACTTGCACACCTGTTCCAGCACATACAGGTCGAGCTCCGCTATAAACCCGTTGCGCTCAAAAATAGGTATGAACTTTCCCGGCGAAATAATTCCTTTTGTGGGATGTATCCAACGAACCAACGCTTCGGCGCTGACAAACTTTTTTGCTTTCACACCGTAAACGGGCTGATAGTAAATGCAGAATTCGCCGTTGACGATAGCCCGATGTGTTTCGTCCCGTATTTCCTGCTCCTCTAACATATCATAGCGCATTTTTTCGTCATAATATGCCACATGGGTATGGAAGTTGCCGGTTATGGAGCGGCAGGCGATGGCAGCGCGGTCGCATATGTCCTCTATGGTGGCGCTGCGCTCGTTAATAGTGTAAACTCCTATGTAGTAATGTACGTCCTGACTTACCAGACAGTCGTCTTCCACTTCTTTCTTTATTTCTTTTAAAATTTCTTCAGGGGTTACTTCGTTTACGGGGACAATTACGGTAAAATTGTCCGCAAAAAACCTCGAAAAAATTCCCTTGTCGGATATGACCCGATTAAGGGCAGTGGCAACGGATACCAACACCTTGTCCCCGATTTCGCGTCCCATAATATCATTGATTACTTTAAAGCTTCCGATATTTATCCTGTAAATGACATAATCGGTGTCGGGATTTTCTTTCAAAAGCCCTTTTGCACCGAGCATAAAAGCGCTTCGATTGTAAAGTCCGGTAAGTGAATCGTAGTAGGCGTTGTTGCGCAGCTCTATCTCATATTCTTTTTCCTTGGTGACGTCGGAAATAAAGCAATACAATCTGAGACGTCCTGACTCGCTTTTCATAAACTGGGCTCTCGTAAGTATCCAGAGAGGCTTCTGAGTGTAGGAACGGCAGTGGAAGGTGTATTCAATCGTTGTTCCCGAAGCGATGGCATGATTCATTTTGTTTCTGAAATCATCCGCTTCAAACTCACTTATCATTTTTCTTTCGGTCTTTTCCACTTCATTTATATAGGTGTCGTAGTCGGGGTAGCCGAAAATATCCGCCATTCCCTTGCTGCTGTATATGATATGAAGTTTTCCGTCATCGCCTTTTTCGCACATAGCGATACCGACCGGCGCGTTGCTGATTACGTTTTCAAAATTTATGTCGTTTTCTTTTGCTCTCTGTTCAAGACGTTCTTCGTCGTTTACGTCTAAAAAAAAGCAGTATAATACCCTTTTGTCTCCCTTTTTGTCAATGCCGGAAGCGATTAAGCGTATCCGGCATACCTCTCCTCCGTTATCTTTGACGGAAAAGGAGTAATCCAGCTTTTTTTCTTCCATGGCCTTTGCTATAAAAACACTCAGCCATTCGCTGTAATTTTTCGGGTCGTCGGTTTCAAACTGAGAGACGAATTCGCCGTCGGTCATATGAAAAAGCTTGGGCGCCGAGTTGTTAAAATAAGTACATTCCGCGGTTTTACCGTCAGTTTCGATTATGGCTGCGCCTCCTGGAAGATTGTCAAGAAGGGCGGACATACGCTTGTCGGTTTGGGTTTCTTTAAGGAGGCGATCGTTTTCTCCTCGTATTTTTTCGATGTCCAAGTGACGGAACATACCGTCTACTCTTTGCTTCAGAGTTTTGATATTAAAGGGTCGCGTTATAAAATCATATGCGCCGTAGTCAAAAGCTTTGTGCTCGGATTCTATATCGTCATCGGCGGTAATCACTATTACGGGAATATATTTGAGATTCTCATCCATATTCATATCCATGAGCACCCCATATCCGTCTTTTATCGGCATAACTATATCCAAAAGAACGGCGTCGATTTCCCCGATATTGGCTCGCATTACTTCTAATGCCTGCTGCCCGTTTTCAGCCGTGAAAATACGATATTGCTCGTTAAATATTTCCGTAAGCAGTTCTATGTTATAAGATGAATCGTCAGCTATCAAGAGTGTATTTTTTTTGTTTTCCATATGTAAGCCATTTCCTTCCTCGATTCTTTGACGCGTATTAAAGCGTAGTTTAAACAAGCTGCCGGAATTGCGAAGCAATTCCGATGATCAGCGGGGAATTTTGGTTCCACGCCGAACCGAAAGACGAAGAGACTTTGACTGCAAAATCTCTTAAACCCTTGCCGCCTGATACCGATCTTTAGTCAAGTTGCAGAATTGATTAAAGATTGCGCCCTAAGCACTGATCTTTGGTCTTCCGCATTATTATTTATCTATACTTTGACTAAAGATTAGAATAAGAGGCGGGAATATCCGGCAGCGGTTATCAGTTTTCCGAAGCGGAAAGGCAATATGCTGGATATCGGAAAAAAGATATAATATAGTTAAGTACATTATATATTGCGTTTGGCAAAATGTCAAGAGAAAACGGAAATTTTTAAAAAATTTTGTCAAAAATACACAAAACTTGACAAAACTATATAAAAGTGGTATTATAATTACGACTTAAAATGAGTTTTTTCGGAAGAAAGAAAACACAGCCAATAAATTCAATAATATTGTATACAGGTCGGATAGGAACCTGTATGAGGGCTATGCGGTACGCATGGCCTTTTAAAACGTGAAAAATCGTATACTGCCGATTGTATTTCATACTAATATCGGTTTAAAAAGCCATTTTATCCACTTTTTAAACCGATATTAGTATCAAGCCACAGATCAAAAATGATATATGAATTACAATTGCACCCAAAACAAAAAAACGAAAACGAACGGAGGAAGAGTTTTGGCAAAACAGTATCAGATAGATATGTGCAGCGGTTCGGTGCTTAAGAAAATGCTGCTGTTTTCGCTGCCGCTTATGGCTTCGGGACTGCTCCAGCTTCTTTTCAATGCGGCGGATATAATCGTTGTGGGACGCTTCGCGGGAGACAATTCCATGGGCGCGGTCGGATCCACTTCTTCTCTCATAAACCTCTTTACCAATATTTTTGTGGGACTCTCGGTGGGCGTAAACGTTGTTGTGGCACGCACTCGCGGGTCAGGTTCGGATCGCGGGATTCATGACGCGGTGCATACTTCCATGCTGCTTTCCGTTATCTGCGGAGCGGTTCTGGCGGCCGCTGGCGTTGTCCTGGCTCCACAGATGCTGGAAATCATGAACGCTACCGAAGCGCAGCTTCCGCTGGCGGTCACTTATTTAAGAATATATTTTATCGGAATGCCCGCCATGATGGTGTATAATTTCGGCTCCGCAATACTGCGAGCGGTAGGGGATACCAAGCGGCCTTTATATTTTCTCACGGCGGCCGGCATAATCAATGTGGGACTGAATCTGCTTTTTGTAATAGTGATGCAAATGGATGTGGCGGGAGTGGCTCTGGCTACGGTTATCTCGCAGTGTATTTCCGCGGCGCTGATTGTTGTTTGCCTGATAAAAGACAATACGGCGATACGGCTTGATTTAAGGCAGCTTAAGATAAATAAGCATGTTCTTTTATCGGTTGTGAGAGTGGGACTTCCCGCAGGGTTTCAGGGAATGATCTTTTCTCTTTCCAATGTGGTTATTCAGTCCTCGGTAAACCTTTTCGGGGATACCGTGGTGTCAGGAAATTCCTCGGCCGCTTCAATTGAAGGTTTTATTTATATGGCGATGAACACCTTTCATCAGGCGTCGGTATCCTTCACCAGCCAGAACATGGGCGCGGGAAAATACAAAAGAATACCGAAGATACTTTTCAGTTCACTTCTTTGCGTGACGATTACGGGCGTCGTAACGGGTTGGGCAGCATTTTTGCTGGGAGAGCCGCTGCTGGGAATATATTCAAAAACGCCGGAGGTTATAGTGGCGGGAATGAAAAGACTTTCGATTATTCTTACCACTTATTTTTTGTGCGGCGGAATGGACGTTATGGTCGGTATGCTGAGGGGACTTGGATATTCTATAATGCCGATGATTGTGTCGCTGCTGGGAGCCTGCGGACTCAGGATACTGTGGATTGCCACCGTTTTTCAAATTCCGGAGTACCACACCATAACGGCGGTGTATCTTTCTTATCCCGTTTCATGGGGATTGACCTTCGGGTGTCATGTCATTTGCTACATAATTGTCTGGCGCATGCTTAAAAAGAGAAATCGAGAGGTTTTCGAGAAAGCCGGAAGCGTCTAAACCGAAAATACCGTAATGAAACAACGAAATATGCGCATATCCTTTTAAGGAAATTTCGTATATCAAAGATATGTTGCGCGGTGTTGCCTTAACAATCCGACGGAATTGCGCAGCAATTTCGAGGTTCGGTGGTGGGGGTTATCCCCCTGAACCGAGAGATGTCACCCGCCGTTTAAGAGGCGGGTGACATCCGGCAAAGATTATAAAGGATATTCGCAATTTACGGTTTACTTTACAAGCCTTTTAAGTGTTTCGGGCTCTTTGGGCTGATAAGTTTCCCATCTTGAAGCGGCGCCGCAAGCTCTTTTTGCCGATTCGAGAACCGTTTTTGCAACGGCTCCGAGAACGGCTGACTTTACAGACTTTTTCATGTTTTTCTTCTCCTTTCGCAAAATTTTCCTAGCAGCATTAAATCAGCCACGAAGAACAAGGTTAATGATACCGTATGATAAAGAGGACAGCCAAAACTGAACATCAGAATCATTACGGTCAGCCAAAACGCCATCTCAATAATCGAAATAATCTTGCTTCGTTTCTTTTCACGATTCGTGAGAGGCTTGTTGTGATTTTCAACAGGGGCAAAGCGGCAGACTATTATCAAGCTGAAAATATAAAAAGCGAACCAACAGCGCTCGTCAATATCCGAAAGCAAATAGTCCATCGCTAAAATTGCCAGAAAAACGGAAACAAAGGATATTTTACAAAGTAAATAGGTGGGTGCGTGAAATCCTCCGGTGTGCAGTCTTGTAAAGCAGAATACTATGTAAAAAATGACGCTTTCCCAAAAATTTCCGCTTATAACGCCTATGGCGAGCACCATAACAATATTTATTACCGAAGAAACGCAAAGTTCAAAACCGTATTGGTATATTTCTCTCTCTTCTTCGGGGAAAATTTTTTCGCGAATAAAAAAGTCAACTATAATACTGCAAAGCTCAGTTATAATCCTGATCACCCGCTTTCATTTGCTTTTGCGTATTCTATTTTTTAGTATTTTGCGTAAACGGCAAGTTTACGGCGCAAATAATATTATTTTTCGGAATTTATCCAGACTTGGGCGACAAAATAACCGTTTTTTTCGTTAAATTCAACATTCCCGTTATATTTTTCCGCAATGCTTTTTATCGACTTAATTCCGAAGCTATGTTCCCTTTTATCTTTTTTTATAGTTTTAAGCTCCGGATTATCTTTAAGGACGGATGACGCAATTTTATTTTTTACGGCAATGTAAATAAACGCACCTTTTGTTTCCATATCAAGACTGATGTTCGGATCCGACAAATCGCAGCCTTCGATGGCATTATCCAGAAGATTTGAAAGCAGGATACTTATATCCACATCGTTTATTTCAATAAATCGAACGTCAATCATGCATTTGATTGCTATTCCCTTTTTTGCGGCAAGTGAGATTTTGCTGTTTACTGCCGCGTCTATAACGGCACTCTCCGTATTTATTCCCGTAACGGCGGGAGCTATTTGTTGTTTAACTATGTTTTCAATATAAGCCATGGCTTCATCGGGCTTATTATCTGAAATAAGAGCCGCCAACGCGGTAAAACAGTGTTTTATATCATGCCGCAGAGTCCTCATTTCAATATAGCGTTCTTTTGTCTCAACCGCCAATTTTTCCTGCGCAAAAAGACTGGTTTTCAATAAGTTGTATTCTTCCTTTGTTATGTAGTTTTTTTGCATTTTGCACATTAAAATGTAAAGTAAAATATTCAGAAATGCTATCAGCATAAAAATAACGGCGTATAAAAAAGCGTTTTCGTCCTGCTTTCTTGAAATGTTCCAGATAATTGAAGTTATAATAAACGATATAAAAAAGCATGAAAGCCGGATAATCTGCTGAAAACGGCTCAGGGCAAAAGTAGTTTGCTTTCTTGATTTTATGAGAATTTCGGTGATGACCAATAACGCTGTTTTTGAAAAAAACAAAACATAAAGTCTCATTGAACCGCCCACAAGAGCTTCCGCTCTGTTATTTCCCGCTAAGGCGCTGAATATGTTTATCGCAGTCATACTTACGGGAAATGCGGTAACGGTTGGGATAACGGCAGCCAATATCTTTTCCCACGCTTTTCCTTTCATAAAAACAAACGAATAAATAAGAAAGAGAAATATATCGATTATCGGCGCAATATCCGAATAATTGTTTATCTGAGTGAGGAAAAACCCGTTTACAAATAAAACGGCAAAGAATGCGCAGGATTTCAGCCATTTATATTTTTTGTTTTTAAATCCGAGAAAACCGTTGCAGAGTCTTACATAAATACAGCATTCCGCGACCGAAGCGGCAGTTTCTATTATTTCATTCATAAGTCGGCGCTTCTGATTTTTTCATATTGTATCTTGAATTCCCGAATTTTATTTCTGCTTATCGGAACCTCAGCTCCGCTTTTAAGGCACACGCAATTTTTTTTTGAAAAAGCAATTTGCTCTGCGTTTATGATGTAGCTTTTATGGATACGGATAAAGCCGTATTTCATAAGCCGCGCCGCCGTATTGCTGAGGCTTCCGTAAAAACTGACTACATTATCGCCTTTAAGGTGCGCGTGTATACGATGCCCTATAACTTCTACATATTCAATATCTTTTATTTCAATCGGCATATCGTGTTCGTTGGATAAATAAATAAGTTTTTGTTTATTTGACTGTTTTGAAATTTCGCTGATAACGTCGCGCAGTACATCGGCAAGCTCTTCCTGAAGGCGGCGCTTCCTGATAAAACGAAAAGGACGGAATTTAAGCGAAGAATAAACAAGCTCGTCGTGTTCGGTTACAAAAATTATAAGGGTTTTTCTGTCACAGTCGGTTATTTGTTTCGCAATCTCAAATCCTCCCACGTCGGGAATGTTGATATCAAGAAAAACGATATCATATTTCGCCCTATTTAAAATAAAATCCGTCCCGCTGTCGAAAACGGAAACATTGATTTGAATATTGTGAGTGTCAAAAAATTCTTTTATCATCAATACAAATTTTTTTGTAAAAATTTTTTCATCGTCACACACAGCAGCTTTGATCATAACGGTTTCCCGCCTTTCAAAATAGAAAGCTTGTGTGTCAAAGTATTGTAATATAATGAATATATTTTTGCATGATTTTTCATACCGCTTCACCCTTTCGGTAATATTTTGGCTCAACCCCCAAAGTAGTGGAAAAGGTTAGAAAGGACAAGAAACGGCG
>CAJUFF010000038.1 GCA_910585505.1 uncultured Ruminiclostridium sp.
AGAAATAACGCTCAGAAGGGCGTAGACTGGCATTTTACTTCGGATGATGCCAGAAGCAAGCTAAAACACCTTTATCCTATTATAAATTTTTAAGGTTTACAAAGTACTAGTATTACCACCAAAACATCTTTCTGCAATTGACATTTCAAAATCGTAAGAAAATAGGTTTTTCTTCAATTTGAGATCAAGCCTTAAAATAGAGCAGAACAAGTCTCCGTTCTATTTATGTTTTTGGGCAATCTTCCAAAAAACGGCGTCAGCTTGTCGAAATCACACCAAATGATGTTTTTATGACAAGCTGACGCCGCGTAATAACCGCCGCATTTTTATTGCTTTATTATGCTTTTTTTCTTTTTTCGGAGCAAATTCCACAACACCGAGCCGGCAAAAAACACTCCCGTCCAGCATGCCATACATCCCGCTATGGAAACATCATACAGCACCGCCGTGTGATATCCGAGAATCCCGCTTGCAAGTCCGATCCCCACCGCTATAAAAATCATTTTCTTTAAATTTTCCGTAAGCAGATAAGCCGAGGCGGCGGGAGCTATCATAAATGCCGTAACCAGAACCGAACCCACGGCTTCAAAAGCGCCGACAGCCGTAAGCGACGCCGCCGTCATAAGGGAATAATGCACAACTGCGGGAGAAAATCCCATTACCGCTGCAAGAACGGGATCAAAGGAAACCACCTGCAATTCCTTGTAGAACACCGAAGTAAACACTATGTTTATAATGAGCAAACATCCGCTTATATAAAGTCCCTTTGCTCCCAGATCATAACCGAACAGAACCATTCTGTCAAACGGCGCAAACGCGAGTTCGCCAAGCAGTACCGAATCGGTGTCCAGATGCGCGGTGCCCGCGTATTTTGTGATAAGTATCACAGCGATGGAAAAAAGCAGCGGGAATACTATACCTGTCGCGGCATCCTCCGAAACAGTTTTTGTTTTTGAAAGCAGTTCGGTGATCCATACCGTAATTGGTCCCATAATTGCTGCCCCGATAAGCAAAAAAGGGGAGGACAGATCGTTTACCGCGAAGAAAGCCAATACTATACCCAAAAGTATCGTATGCGTAATACTGTCGCTTACCATGCTCATCTTACGAAGCAGTAGGAATACTCCCGGAATAGCGCAGCCCGCCGCGGTAAGAGCGGCTATAAGCTGTATTTCCAAAGACGCGCTCATTGTTTTCCCCCCCTTCCTTTGATATCATTATTTCCGCCGTCAAATGACACGGTGAGCCTTAGCCTGTTCATTTTTCGTTTCATGATACGGCTTACTGCCCCTCTCTTGGGAGCAAACAAAACACTTAGCACAACCATAACGCCGGAAGCAACAACTATGGCGGGTCCTGTCGGAAGACCTTCCCCCATAGCGCTGGCGTAAGCGCCCAGTACTCCAGAAACTCCTCCGAAAATTGCTGCCAAAATCACCATTATGCCTAATCTGTCGCTCCACTGCCTCGCCGCGGCGGCGGGAGCTATCAGCATAGCGCTCATAAGTACCACGCCAACCGTTTGTATGCCCAAAATCACGGTGATTACCGTCATAAACGATAAAATAAGGCTAAGCGGTTTTTCGGGATAACCCGACTGTACCGCGAACTCCTTGTCAAATGAAAATACCTTGAATTCCTTCCAGAAAAGAATTACCCCCAAAAGCAGGAACGCGGAACAGCCGAAGATCAGAATTATGTCGCTTTTAAGCATTGCGGAGGCCTGACCGTAAATAAAAGCGCTGAGTCCCGCCTGCGTAGAATCGGGAAGTTTCTGTGCGCAGGTCAGAAGCACTGTTCCCAGACCGAAAAAAGAGGACATAACGGTTGCCAAGGCGGCATCAAACCTGATTTTTGTCTTTTTGACGGAAAACGAAATAAGAAGCGCCGCCAGAAGCCCCGAAAAAAGCGCTCCCGCCAACAAAACGGCAGTATTTTTTATACCCGTCAGCAAAAACGCAGCCACAACTCCGGGAAGGGCTGAGTGGCTCACCCCGTCGCCTAAGAGACTTTGCTTTCGGAGCACCGCAAAGCTGCCTATAACCCCGCTTACTCCACCTAAGGCAAGACAGCCTAAGGCTACCGTTATAAAAGTATAGTCCTTTAAAATCATCATATATAATTACCCACATTGGCGGCGCGGTATGTACGAGTTAAATTTTCGTCGGTAAAGACATTCCGCACCTCTCCGCTGGCCACCACCTTAATGTTTATCAAAGTAACCCAATCGAAATAGTCGCTTACCGTTGACAGGTCATGATGCACTGCCACCACGGTTTTTCCCTCGCTTCTAAGCTCCTTCAGAAGGTCTATTATCGATCTTTCCGTAGCGTTGTCAACTCCCTTGAAGGGTTCGTCCATAAGGTAAATGTCCGCCCGCTGAGCCAGAGCGCGGGCTATAAAGGTTCTTTGCTGCTGTCCTCCGGAAAGACGGCTTATTTGTCGGTTCGCGTATTCCTCCATCCCCGTTTTTTTAAGGCATTCCATGGCAAATTCCCTATCCTCACGCTTAGGCCTTTTTATCCAGCCCAATCTCCCGTAGCACCCCATTGTTACTACGTCGAGCACAGAAACGGGAAAATCCCAGTCTGCGCTTTCGCTTTGAGGAACATATCCTATACAGGGTTTTTTGCCGTTTATTTCCGAAAAGCTTATTTTCCCGTTTATGGTAGGAATAAGCCCTAACATAGCCTTTATCAGTGTTGTTTTTCCCGCTCCGTTGGGACCCATTACCGCCGTAAGCATACCTCGCGGCAGTTCCAAGTCCACATTTGATAAAACTGGCTTTGAGTCATAAGCAACCGTAAGCCTATTGACCTCTACCGCGCATTCATTTTCCGCCGAGTTATTCATTTATCTGTTATCCTTTCCATATTATTTAAGTTCTTTAACTATTGTGTCTATATTATGTTTAAAAGCGGATATATAGGTATCTGTGCCGTTTTTTTCGTCGCCTATGGAATCGCTGTATAAGTATCCTCCGAGACTCGTATCAAAATTTCTCGCTTTCACTGCCTCTATCAGGGCTTCTATATTTTTTACGGGTAGGCTGCTCTCCACGAATACCGCCTTAATCCTGTTTTCGGCTATAAAATCCGCCAATCGGCTGACATCGGCCGTTCCCGCTTCGGAAACGGTGCTTATTCCCTGCAATCCCTTTACCTCGAACCCGTAGGCTCTGCCGAAATAACCGAAAGCGTCATGAGCGGTTATAAGCACTCTTTTTTCTTCCGGTACCTCCTCGGTTTTTCCCTTAACATAGCCGTCCAAATCATCCAATTCTTTGGTATACGACTCAAGTTTTTTTCGATAATACTCTCCGTTTTCCGGATCAAGCTCTTCCATTCCCTTTTCCACCGCTTTGGCCGCTTCCTTCCAGAGAGAAACGTCAAACCATATATGCGGATCAGGTATATCTCCGTTTATTATAAGACTATCCTCGGCAATCCCCGCGGAAGCGCACACCACCTTTTTCCCGCTTTCCTCCTGCGCCGATATAACGTCGCCCATCTTTCCTTCCAGGTGAAGGCCGCTGTATAGCACCATATCGGCGCGGCTCATTTTTGTTATGTCTCCTGCTGAAGCCCTGTATTGATGCGGGTCGACGCCGCTTCCCATAAGACCGTAAACTGTTACCTTATCGCCGCCTATTTGTTTTGCAAGGTCGGTGAGCATTGTGGTAGTGGATACTATATTGATGGTTGAGCTGTCGTAGACGTCAGAGGCATTGGCACAAGCGCTCAGCGTAAAAAAGAAAGCCAGTGTCAATGCCGCCGCTATAAGGCAGGGCAGCTTTTTTTTAAAAAGAGTCATTTTTATCTCCCTCGCGCTGTTGGTTTTATACACTGTTATTTTATTCTTAAACGGGAAATATGACACAAAAATCGTGAAAAATGTGTAAAGCACAATATAAAAATTTTAAAAGTAATATTGACAAAATCTATTCCGCACTGATAAAGCTCTTTTTAGAATTCTACACGTCCTATGCTCATCTTCTGTATAAGGTAACACCGCACAATGTCAGAAAAAAATAAAATACCTACCAAAATCCGAAAACGTGCAAGGGAATGATTTTTAAAATGTGTTCAGAAAAAAACACATAATTCAACCACAATTACCCCGACAACCGCTTATACTAATAACCATTTTGACACAGGATAAAATCATAGTCAAAATGGTTATTACACCCGAAACACTGTTAACCAATTAAAAACCATTTTTCCAATTTTTAATTGGTTAACAGTATTAATTGCCAAAAATCCATAAAAAAGTCAAAATCAAGACCGCATTTGCGTTCATTTTAGTCTTGATTTTGACTTTTTTATGGATATAATGACAAAGGCGGTTGTTGGGGATTCCTGTCGTATTCGGTCATTTACACAGTTTAAAATTAAGACTCTTATTTTCTTTGACTGCTGAGTATGATATCAAATGCGGTAAAAAAGTCCCGACCCTCATTCCCTTTTGTAAAACAGAAGGAAATAAGTTTCGGGAACTATGCTATTTTTCTTTTTTACTTATTTAAGTATTCGTCTATTGCTTTCGCAGCCTGTTTGCCTGCGCCCATTGCCAAAATAACCGTGGCCGCGCCCGTAACGGCGTCGCCTCCCGCATACACTCCTTCTCTTGTAGTCTGCATCGTTTCCTCATTAACTATCAGACAGCCTCTGCGGTTGGTTTCCAAGCCTTCGGTAGTACTTCTGATAAGTGGATTGGGAGATGTACCGATAGCCATAATAACCGTATCCACTTCCAGCTCGAAGTTGCTTCCTTCTTTGACAACGGGTCTCCTTCTTCCGCTATCGTCCGGTTCGCCAAGCTCCATTTCAACGCATTCCATGGACTTTACTCTTCCGTTTTCGTCGCCGTTTATTTTAACGGGATTGTTAAGATTGCGGAAAATAACGCCCTCTTCCATAGCATGGTGGATTTCCTCCTTACGGGCGGGCATTTCCTCAAGACCGCGTCTGTATACAATGAAAACCTTTTCGGCTCCCAGTCTCTTTGCGCATCTGGCAGCGTCCATGGCAACGTTGCCGCCGCCTACCACCGCAACGGAGTTGCTTTTTATAATAGGAGTGTCATATTCGTCCAAATACGCTTTCATAAGATTGGTACGGGTCAGATACTCGTTGGCGGAGTAAACACCGATCAGATCCTCGCCCTCTATTCCCATAAAGGAAGGCAAACCGGCGCCGGAACCTATAAATACCGCCTTGTACCCCATCTCTAAAAGCTCGTCCACGGAAAGGGTCTTTCCGATAATCATATTTGTCCGTATCTCAACGCCCAGATCTTCAAGGTTCTTTACTTCCTTATGCACTATCTCCTTGGGAAGTCTGAATTCGGGAATACCGTATACCAATACGCCTCCTGCAGTGTGGAAAGCTTCAAATATCGTTACTTCATATCCAAGTTTCGCAAGGTCACCCGCGCAAGTTAAACCCGAAGGACCGGCGCCTATTACCGCCACTTTTTTGCCGTTGGAAGCGGGTTTTTCCCCCTTTGCGGTGCTGTTCTTCATATGCCAGTCGGCACAGAAGCGTTCAAGCCTTCCGATGGCCACGGGCTCACCCTTTATACCTCTTACGCACTTTCCCTCGCACTGGCTTTCCTGAGGACAGACGCGTCCGCATACCGCAGGAAGTCCATTTGTGGAGGTAACGATCTTATATGCCTCCTCAAACTCTCCCGCCGCAACCTTTGCCACAAATTCGGGTATACGCACGTTGACGGGACAGCCGTTTACACAGGGCTTGTTCTTGCAGTTGAGGCATCGTGTTGCCTCTTCCTTAGCCATTTCCTCAGTGTATCCTTCGGCAACCTCCAAAAAATTCTTGTTTCTGACGTCGGGAGCCTGTTCGGGCATGGGAACCTTTTTTAAACTCATATTAGCCATTATATATCAGTCCTTTCCAATTTTAATCAGACGCCCTTATAAAGACGGCAGTGTGATTTGTCGTGAGCCTCCGCCTCTCTGTAAGTGGAATTTCTCTTTATCAACTCGTCAAAATTAACCAGATGTCCGTCAAAGTCCGGACCGTCGACACAAGCAAATTTTATCTCTCCGCCCACGTTGACGCGACAGCCGCCGCACATACCGGTACCGTCGATCATAATCGGATTAAGCGAAACCATGGTCTTTATTCCGTAAGGCTCGGTGGTCTTGCACACAAATTTCATCATAGGTATTGGACCTATGGCTAAAACCATATCATATTTGTTTCCCGCGTCGATAAGCTTCTTAAGCTTTTCGGTAACCAATCCTTTTTCGCCGTAGCTTCCGTCGTCGGTAGTAAGGTAGAAGTTGGTGCTTACGGCCTTGAACTCCTCCTCAAGAATGACGATATCCTTGCTTCTGAAGCCTGCGATAACGTCAACCTCGGCGCCGCTGTTAAAGAGAGATTTGGCGGAGGGGTAAGCGATGGCGCAGCCCACGCCGCCGCCTATTACGCATACCTTCTTGTAGCCCTCAAGCTCGGTGGCTTTACCCAAAGGTCCTGCAAAGTCCTTTAGACAGTCTCCCTCATTTAAAGTTGAGAGAAGCTGCGTGGTAGCGCCCACTATCTGGAATATAATGGTTACGGTACCTTTTTCTCTGTCATAATCCGCTACGGTAAGCGGAATCCTCTCGCCGTACTCATCGACTCTGAGAATGATGAACTGTCCCGCCAACGCTTTTTTCGCCACATAAGGCGCTTCAATGTCCATCAGTACAACGTTTTCGTTAAGCTGACGCCTTTTTAAAATCTTATACATTTCGTGTTTCTCTTCCTTTCTAATAATTTTATAAGGAACAATTTGGAAATTAACAAGGCAAAAAGGCGTTGTTAAATTTCTAACAAGTATTATAGCAGAAAGAAAAGAATAAATCAAGGTTTTTCCCTTTGTTTTTTAGAGAAAATTTATGGCACCGATTCCAGCCGCCTGAAATCCCAAAATCCCCAACGCGCATATTATACTTCCCGCAAGATTCAGCCCGGTGGGGCGCGTGCTTTTTTTCAGAAGCTCCAACACCAATATCACTATCAGTATCATAGGCTGTATAAAAGCGTAATTGGTAAGGCTTTCCGCAGCCACGGCGTTTTCGCCCAAAAGCCCCAGAGCGTTTGGTAGTTTGCACAACACCACAATAAGCACGCCCCTTTTTCCCTCCGGACTGATCGCAGCAATAGATAACGGCTTGGCTTTCGGTATAAGCACCAGCGCTAATATTATCAGAGCGAAAAACAGCATAAGAGTTGAGGATATATATCCTTCTCCCGCCTTGACCACAAAGCCGTAACCGAATTTGGCGGCAATGTATACTATAAGAGGTATGACTATTTTTGAATAGCTTACCTTTTGTCTTCCCGATCTGGCGATAAGTACAAGTCCCCCCACCGTGACTGCTATACAGAGTATTTTTAAAATGCTTATGCTCTGGCTTTGCATTATTATATCCGTAAAGTAGGAGAGGAAGAGAGAGATACCCAACCACGCCTTAAGCTCGAAGGCGGACATCTGTTCAAGAATTTTGGCGCTCATATAGAACTCAAAATATTTGCTGGCTGCCATTAAAAGAACAAAAACAAGGGTTAGCGGGGAAAGGGTAACGTTAATGTCGGTAAACGGGAGTAAAGCGGCAAGAAAAGGTATGGTACCCGCCGCCATTAGGAAGGTAAGCTGAGATCCGTTTAATTTTGCCTTGCTTACCGCGTATTTGTCATTCAAGGAACAGATTGTATAGAGAGCTACTACTATTAACATTGTTAGCATTTTAATCACGCTGCTTTCTTTTTATACCGATTTTTAATCAAGTCACGAACTATAGAGACTCCCTTTATTAAAAATTGGCATTAAAACATTTTTTTCGCTTCCTTTTTGGGCACAAAAAGGAAGCGAATTGTTTATTTTATAATATTGTTTTTATATTATATTGATATTATCAATAAATTTATACAATCAGTCAATTTCAATTTTAAATACAATAGGATAATCCCCGTTTGCATAATCCGTCTTGACGTACAAGCCGTCGGAACGTCTTTCCCAGACCGGTTTTTTATCGGTACCCAGCACAGTTACATTGTTAACGATTCCGCAGAAATTATCTCTATGCGAAGCGTCTCTCGAATCTAAAGCCGTTACAAGATATTCGCCGTTATCGCTGCGCTTAAGCACCGTTGCGTACAAGTAGCCGTTTGCGGTTGTAAAGCGGATATCCTGTGAAGTAAAGTTTTTCTTTATTCCGTCGGTAAACTGTCCTTCGGGAATTTCCGTTGGACCTTCTCCGGATCTTCTCCAAAGCTTTGAGCCATAAATGGCTTCCCCGTTTATCTTAAGCCATTTTCCGATATCAAGAAGAATGTTTTTATCCTCATCGGGAATACTCCCGTCCGCTCTCGGACCTATATTTAAAAGCAAACATCCGTTTTTGCTGACTATATCAGCTAAATCGCATACAAGCTCTTCGGCGCAGCGATAGGCATTGTTTTCGGTATGGCACCATGAGTTGAGTGCGACGGCCGTATCGGTCTGCCAGAAAAACGGCTTTCTGTCAGCAAACTGTCCTCTTTCCACATCGGGAACAGCCGTTCCGAACATATAACTGTCATGTTTATAATTGATAACGGCGTCGGTTCCCCATTCGTGGGCGCGGTTATAGTAATAGGCCGCAAATTTCTTTATGTAAGGCTTGAAAGCCTGATGCTGTATCCACCAGTCAAAATATACGATCTTAGGACGGTAATTGTCCACAATCTCACAGGTTCTTACCAGCCAGTCCTGTAAATATTCCTCGGTAGGCTTGGGTTCACTGTATATATCGTGAAGCTCCGCCGAAGGCATTGACGGCCAGTACAGGTCGCCGCGGCTGAGAGGCTCTTTTATATCACTTTCAAAATCCTTTCCGCCGCCCATAAAGAACCAGTGCTCCGCACGGTGAGAGGATGCGCCCAATTCTATCCCCAATTTACCGCAGGCCGTTTTAAGCTCGCCCAAAACGTCGCGTTCAGGACCCTTTTCGTAGGCGTTCCAGTGGGATATTTCACTTTTGTACATTTGAAAACCGTCGTGATGCTCCGCTACCGGTACCACATATTTTGCTCCCGAAGCCGAAAAAAGTTCCGCCCACTCTTCGGGAACAAATTTTTCCGCCTTGAACATGGGAATAAAATCCTTGTAGCCGAATTCGGTATGCTTTCCGTATGTTTCGATATGATGGTTATATTCGGGGCTGTCTTTTATGTACATATTGCGGGGATACCATTCGTTGGCGAAAGCGGGTACGCTGAAAACTCCCCAGTGTATAAAAATGCCGAATTTGGCTTCTTTATACCAATCGGGAACCTTATAGGAGGATAAAGAGTGCCAATTATCGCTGTATGGGCCGTTTTCAATAACCTCGTCGATTTTTTTCAGATATTTTTCAAGCTCGTACATGTCGCGTCTCCTTTTAAGATTTTTCTTAAGATGATTATATACTTTTAATTTAAATAATATAAGAGCATTTGACGACTATTTGTTTAAAAATATGTCGTATTATTATAATTTAGGTTAACCTTTTACGAAACCTCCCCGGCGAAATGCCGTAATATTTTTTAAAAGCGGCGTTAAAGTATTCCTGTGAAGAATAGCCCAGTTTGTCCGAAATCTCCGAAAGTCCGAGGGATGTATCGGAAAGCATAAGCTGAGCGGCGGACATTCTTGCCCTGTTTTTCTTTTCGCTGAAGCTGCTTGAATAATATTTCTCAATCATTCGCTGGGTTTGCCTCGTACTGAGTCTCAGACGTTTTGACAAGTCTTCCAATGTAGCGCTTCGGTATTCGTAAAGGAAATATTCCTCGATAATTATACTCATCCTTTCCGAAGCGCATCCGAATATTTCACCCATGGACACCGAAGCGTTAATATAATTACGCGCCGTTCCCACGATAATTTCCGAGATAAGAAGCCCGGCCGTGATCCTGTAACCCACAAAACGATTGTCAAGCTCAGAAAACAGCCTTTGGAACAGGGGCAAGAGTTCTTGCTCATCCCGCCCTATCCAGAATTTTTCCGAAAGGAATTTTAAAATTATATCGTCGTATTTTTCGGTTTCGTTACAATCCGCCCGAAGGTAAATACACCATTCCTCCATAGGATTTGTCGGATCGGTAAGCTGTTCATGCTCCGTCAGCGGGCCGGTGACAAAAAGCGTACCGGGTGTGACGGAATAGTCGGTTCCCTCGACATTAAGGGTACCTAATCCTTCGGAAATGAAGTGTATTTCATAACAGTTGATTCCGTGGCTGTGAAGCGGAATATCGCGCTTTATTTTTGAGCGGATCAGATTAACCGCGTGAAAATTACAGCCGCCCACATTGAACTGTATATCTATATTATTGAAAAAAAACACGTTATACTCTCCGTTTCGATATGGTTAGCCATTACTCATGATAAAAGTATAACATGGTTTTCCGTCGTGTCAAGTTTTTTTACGCCGTTTTTTTGCTATAGTTGAAAAAAACTCGGAAAAATGGTATAATGTATCCAACTTCAGGAAAGCGGGAATAAAGGTGAAAAACGTTATAAATTTTATAAAAAAAGAAGCAGTGCTTTGTATCTCCGGAATATTGGCGGCAATATCCTGTTTTATTGTACCCCCGTCCCCCGACTATTTGGAATATATCGACTTCAGGGTGCTTATACTTCTGTTCTGCCTGATGCTTACTGTGGCGGGTATCCGTCAGTCGGGAGTTTTCGGTGCTGTATGCCAAGCGCTTCTGAAAAAATTCGCAAGCGTCAGGACCGTGGGAACGGTATTGGTGCTGCTTAGCTTTTTTATGAGTATGCTGCTGACCAACGACGTTACCCTTGTAACGTTGGTGCCTTTTACGCTGCTGCTGTTTAAGGAAATTTCCGGAGACGGCAAGGGTCGGGCGGAAATACTGCTTCTGGTTCTGGAAACGGCGGCGGCTAATCTGGGGAGTATGCTCACGCCGATGGGCAACCCTCAGAATCTGTATCTTTATTCAAAGTTCGGACTTTCCCTTACGGAATTTATCGGCGTCATATTCCCTTATTCCGCACTGTCTCTGATTATGCTGCTGTTTTCGTCTTTTGTGTTTTTGCCTAAGCTTAAAACGGAGCCCCCAAAAACCGAAAGCAAAATCCAAGGCAGACTTAAACCGATATTTTTTGCGGTACTTTTTATTTTGAATATGCTTACCATATTAAGAGTACTCGATCCCCTGCCGCTGCTTTTGATTATCACAGCTTCGGTTCTTATTGCGGACAGAAAACTTTTCCTGCGGGTAGATTACTCGCTTTTGCTTACTTTTGTGTTTTTCTTCGTTTTTGTGGGAAATTTAGGCTCAATACCCGCCCTTTCCGACAGCTTACAGAGTGTTCTCGGCGGAAATGAGGCGGCGGTTTCCATTGCTTTATCGCAGGTTATCAGCAACGTTCCGGCGGCAATTCTGCTTTCGGGTCTTTCGGATAACGCAGAAGCGCTCATTATAGGAACAAACCTGGGAGGATTGGGAACTCTTATCGCTTCCATGGCAAGTCTTATAACGTATAAATTCTATGCGGCCGCAGAGGGAAGCAGGCCGAAAAAGTATATTCTGATATTTACGGCGTTTAATTTATGTTATCTGATAATTTTGGGCGGAATGTATTACGCGAACCTTTTTTGATATAAAATATAAAAAGGTATTCAAAAACTTACATATGCTTGTTTATACTAATCTCTGTTTTGACTGTAGACAAAATATAACAAAGTCTACAGTCAAAACAGAGTTACACCCTAAACACTAATATTGGTTTAAAAAGCCATTTTATCCACTTTTTAAACCGATATTAGTATTAATGATATTGGCGGTGGTTTTGAGAAAATACGGTACATATACAATTCAAAACTGCCACTTATGAAACAGGCTTTTAAAAGAAAATATAATAAGGGGCGCCCTATATTGCGGAGCGTCCCCTTTTACTGCAAGCTTATGCTTTTACAATTCCCGTCACGGAACGGTTTCTTCAAATTCTCAAGTTATTTTTCATATTCAATATAAACCGCTGCGGAAATATTGTCATACAATCCTTCCTCCATTGCCGCCAGAACAATAGCCATGGGCAGATAACAGCAGCATGTATTATACCTAAGCCACTTTGGATAAGACTTTACATGTGAGGGTATCTCCTGCGGCTTTTCCATAAGTGCCATAAAAGCGCCGTGAAATCTCTCCGCAATTATTCCTTGGTATTTTTCCGTTAGGGCGTAATGAATATCACGCTCTTTTACGAAAATAACGGGAACCTCACATATCAGCTTACCGTCCGTGCCCTTAGATAAATAACCCATTTTTATAAATTCGTCAATGCTGTCAATGCAGCTCTTATCCACTGCGGAAAAAGCGTCCTTGTTGTCGGTGTAAACCGCATAGAGCATTTTAAGAGCGCTTTGTTTAAACCGGTAGTTCCCCGAATAAAGATTATGAGCGCGGCACAGAACGGTATCGTAATCGGTAAGGCTTATATGCTTCGTATCAAGAAAATCGAAAATTCCGGTTCCCCACTCTCCGTTTATGCCGTAAGGAATATGCCTTGATTTTGCGTTGTCGTAATTATCGGGATAACGGTTGCCGATGGCGTACCATCTTCCCCCGTCGGGACGCCGCATGTACTCGGAGAAAGGTTCCAATCCTCCGCAGGCTTCGTTTCTCACATTGTTTACCGCCTGCTCAACGGTTCTTATTACAAAATGACTTTCCAGCTTAAGCTTTGCCGAATCTCTCTGCTCCTTATAATAATTCTGTTTTCTCAGCTCCGTCAGACCCGAATTTATAATTTCCCATATATCCCTGTAATTTTCCTGCGCCGTTTTGATCTGCGCGTCAAGATACTCCAATCTTTCCTTTTCGCCCGTAATGATAAAATCCGTATATACCTTGTCACCTACGCGTCCCATAAGCTCGCTCTTTATAAAGTCTTCCACAATGGGCTCCACATAAGCGGTGGGAATACCTATCGCCCTCGCCAGCTGCGGTATCGTAATAGGCTTTTCATAGGCTAAAATAAGCAGATTCATTTTGATCTTGTCATGTCCCACCAAAGAAAAGGGTTCATCGTTCAATCCCGATTCTCCTGTACAGCCTATCCAGAGGGTTTCCGGCTGATAGCTCTGTTTTGTGTAATTTTCCATCTCAAATTCCTTTCCGATATGCTTTCTTCCGGTGCAAAGACGTGATTTTACGGTATTTTCAGGTACGTTCAGAGCCCCGGCTATGTCCTTTACGCTTTCGCCGTTCATATAAT
Source organism: uncultured Ruminiclostridium sp. (assembly GCA_910585505.1). Taxonomy (GTDB): domain Bacteria; phylum Bacillota; class Clostridia; order Oscillospirales; family Ruminococcaceae; genus Ruminiclostridium_E. Next base: position 13,276 of record CAJUFF010000038.1, read on the forward strand.
GGCGTATAATTACCTCACGATAATTTTTTGTGAGCATTGAAACGCAGCGCCTGATATTTTCGGCGTCCTCACTTTTCTCCACTGATTCGTAAAGCATAGCCTCCTCCGCCAGCTCGGCGGTTATATCCATAGAAACTGTAGGCTTGCGGTACTTTCTCCGTATGCTGTCGTAAAATTTACGGTCAAGCACCGAGGAAAGCCAGCTTTTAACGTTATCAATAGGCCTTTCGCGTTCAAGATAAGCCAGTGCCGCCAAAAGGGTATCCTGAACAAGATCCTCGGCGTCGCAGATGTTTCCCGTCTTATACACGGCGATTTTCATCAGGTAATCGGCATATTCAATTAAAATGTTTTTGTTAATATCGTTCACGGTGCACCTCAATGAAAGCTTTCGTATATTAGTCGCGGGAAAATCGGAAAGGTTCGGCGGGTTTGATAAAAAATATTGAAAAATCAAAAAAGCTGCTTCAAAAACTTGAAACAGCTTTGTTTGTTCAAAATAGCATCAGTCGCTTACGTAAGGGATAAGAGCAACCTGTCTCGCTCTTTTGATGGCAACGGTAAGCTCTCTCTGATGATATGCGCAGCAGCCGGTAACGCGGCGGGGCAGAATCTTTGAACGCTCCGTCATGCACTTTTTGAGCTTTGCTACGTCCTTATAATCAATAAATTCCGCTCTGTCAACACAGAACTGGCAAACTTTTTTTCTTGCGCGCTTAACGGGGCGTGCGCCTTTATCGTTATTTACGTCATGCTTTTCAGCCATTGTTATTTCCTCCTGTTAAAATTCAGAATTTGGATCAGAACGGGTAGTCGTCGTCCGAACCTGTTTCCACAAAATCGTTCGTGCTTCCCGAAGAAACGGCGGGGGCGCCCATTGATGCGCCGCTGTTCTGAGCGGGGGGCGGGGGATTGTATCCGCCGTAAGAGTTGGAATTGGAATTGACAGCCTTTTCACCGGTGAAATGCGCGTTGTTTACCACAAGCTCAACCACATTTTGTGTAGAGCCGTTTTTATCCACATATTGACGCGTCTGAAGCTCGCCCTCCACAAGGATCATTCTTCCCTTTGCAAAATAGCGGGAAATAAATTCGGCCGTACTTCTCCAAGCCACAATGTTAAAAAAATCGGCCTTTCTTTCCTCGCCCTTGATCTGGTAAGCGCGGTCAACGGCCAGACGGAAAGATAAAACAGATGCGCCGTTTGGAATGGTTTTTAATTCCAAATCATTGCAGATGCGACCCATTAAAACAGCCTTGTTATACATCCAACAATCCTCCTGTTTTTCTTACTTAGCGATCACTACCATAGAGCGAAGAACGCCGTCCGTAATGCTTACGATACGCTCAAACTCCGCAGGGAAATCGGTCTTGCCGGTAAATGTGTAAACCACGTAATAGCCGTCTGTCTCGTAGTTTATGGGGTAAGCAAGCTTTCTTTTGCCCCAGTCGTCCGTGTTGACAAGCTCACCGTTTGCCTTGATAAGGTCGGTGAACTTTGCAACAAGGTTCTGAACCTGTTCCTCACCGTTTTTAACGGAGAAAACAACCATTGCCTCGTACTTTTCGCCGAGTTTTGCCATAGATAAATACCTCCTTTTAGACTTATGGCCCGCGCCTAATAAGCGGCGTGAGCAAGGATATTTTTGAAGCGAATATCAACCGCATAAATTAAACATCGGTTAATTTCCGCATCAAGCTTTAATATTATAGCAGAGTTGGGAAGGATTGTCAAGAGTGCGGAAACAATTTGTCCGATTATTTTTTAAAAAGATTATGAAAAAGCTGTTTACTTTTTTCCGGGAGTTTGGTATAATATTAAAGAATATGACATTATATATCAAATAAGGCTTGTCGCGTAAAAACGTCGGATATGTCTTGATTTTAATAAATGGATACTTCTGCGTTTTTACGGTTTATATCCGTATAATTTCACCTTTTTCAGAAAAAATATTTTTAAAGATATCGCGGTATGCGGAAAATTTTTCGTAAAGCACCCGAATAATCGTAAAAAAATTTTTTATTTTGAAAGGTTTTAATTATATGGGAAACAAAAAAAATAAGCACAGCGAATACACAAAGCCCAACGAACCCGTTAAGAACAGCGAAGAAACGGAAGAGACGCAAAACGACGAAACTTCCCCCGAAACACGGAATCAGCAGATAATCGACACGGGAATAGTCGCCACCAACGCAAAGCACGCCATACACTGCCTTACGGTTATAGGCCAGATAGAGGGGCACTATATCCTTCCGCCCCAGAACAAAACCACAAAGTATGAGCATATAATTCCCGCTCTTGTGGCGATTGAACAGGATCCCGACATAGAAGGTCTCCTGATAATTTTAAACACCGTGGGCGGCGATGTGGAGGCGGGACTTGCCATTTCCGAGCTTATCGCGGGAATGAGAAAGCCCACCGTGTCAATTGTGGTGGGCGGCGGACACTCCATAGGCGTACCTCTTGCCGTAAGCGCAAGGCGAAGCTTTATTGTACCTTCCGCCACAATGACCATACACCCCGTAAGAATGAACGGACTGCTCTTGGGCATACCTCAGACCCTGTCGTATTTTGACAGAATGCAGGAGCGCATTATTAACTTTGTCACCAAGAACAGCGGTATTTCGGCATCCCGCTTTAAAGAGCTGATGATGAAAAAAGATGAGCTTGTGATGGACGTTGGCTCCGTGGTGGACGGCGATACGGCGGTTAAGGAGGGTCTTATAGACAGTCTCGGAGGTCTTTCCGACGCGATACAGTGTCTTTATGACATGATCGAAAACGAGGATTACGAAAAAAAGCCCTCCTCCAAAAAGAAAAACGCGAAGAAACAGCCTCAGAAGTCGAAAGCGCCAAAGCGCGTAATTCCGGACGAAATAGACGATCAGCGCGCCGTTTCCCTGCTGAATATGATATGCAGCGGCGATATAGTGTATGAAAACGGAAAATTCGAGCTGTCGGACAGCTAAGGGGGGCTAAAATGTTTCATTCGATTATAAGCGACTATGACGTGTTTTTTGCTAACGGCGAAGAGTATACTCAAAGTCAAAATTTTACTGATATTTACTCTTCGTTAAATTTAAACGTCTCGCCTCAAAATAAAAACTTTTTTTCAACAAATCCAAGAGACTACCTATGTTCCGAGATTTTGAAAAATAAGCCGCAACACTCCGACAACCATAATTAGTATTAATCTTTGGTCAAGGTCTAATGTGGAAGATTAAAGATTGGTATAACAGTAACGCAGAAACCTGCCGATCCCAATGGTCGGCATACATACAACATTATTGACGGGAGAACATATGGAATACATAAAGATCGTAATTCAAGGCATAATTCAGGGGCTGACCGAGTTCCTGCCCATATCCAGCTCCGGACATCTTTCGGTGGCGCAGCATTTCTTGGGAATCGAGGAATCCACTCTTGTAATATCAATAGTGCTGCATTTAGGAACGCTGGTTGCGGTGTTCGCCGCCTTCTGGCGGGACATTTTCGGTATGATTAAAGAGTTTTTTCTCACCATAGGCGATATTTTCACGGGTAAATTTTCGTGGAAGGATATGAACGACAACAGGCGTATGATGTTTATGGTGATAATGGCCACTCTTCTGCTTATTCCCGCCTACCTTGTAAAGGACTTCTTTACCTGCATGGAGGGGGACGGCGATATAATTTTCGAGGGCTGCGCCTTTTTGTTCACTGCATTGCTTTTGTTCATGTCTGACGCTTGTGTGAAAGGACTTAAAACGGGAAAAGACATGAAGCTTCGGGACGCGCTGACCGTGGGACTGTTTCAATGCGTGGCTCTGTTTCCCGGCGTTTCCCGTTCGGGTTCAACCATAACGGCGGGGCTCTTCTGCGGGCTTTCCAGAGAAACAGCTGTGAAATTTTCTTTTATTTTGGGTATTCCCGCCATTCTCGGAGGAAGCGTGCTTGAGTTAAAGGACACCTTTGATTCGGGGGTTGAATTGGATTACCCTATTTTAGCGATAGGCTTTATTGTGTCAGCCGTTGTGGGTATTCTTTCCATAAAACTTGTAAGACTTGTCACCAAAAAGGACAAATTTAAATATTTTGGCATATATCTTTTGCTGTTGGGCTTGGCCTGTGCGGGAGCGGGGATTTACGAAACCGTTACGGGAAATCCCATAAGATTACAGTAATTTTATTGACGATTTGTATAAGCTAAATTTATTTATACGTAAAGTAAATATTTTTAATTTACACAAAAAAGGAATTATAAAAAACGGAGGTATAAATGGCAGCGACTCAAAAAAAATCTTCAAAGACAGCGGCTTCCAAGACAGCTTCCGCTTCGGGGTCAAAAAAAGCCGAGGCTTTGGCAAGAAATAAGCGCCGCAGAAACATATGGTCTGTGGTGCTTTTTGCGGTGGGAATTATGCTGACCTGCTTCGCCCTGTTCGGAAACGTAAAGGCGGAGCAGCCGAATATGTGGGATTACATACACGGATTTTTCTGCGGTGTTTTCGGCGCGGCGGTATTTTTGGTAGGCCCCGTTTTCATCTATTTTGCCGTGATGATAAGCCTTGATAAAAGTAAATCCACCATTACCGCAATGCTCATAAAGATTATTCTCTTTATACTGCTGCTTTGCGGGGCGATTCAGATAATTTTTGTAGGGCAAGTCGGCTCTTCCGAGTCTGAAGGCTTAGGTTCCGTCATATCCGAGGTTTATATTAGCGGCACTCATCTGTCGGGCGGCGGCGTGCTGTCGCTGATAGTTTCGTATCCGCTTCTTTTACTGGGACGGGTAGGAGCCACTATTGTTATTCTTCTTATATTCTTTGTAATAGTAATGCTGATTGCCGACATAAGCTTGATGGATTTTCTCCGTCTTATCGCCAAGCCCTTTATGTCCTTAGGTTCTTACGCCAAGCGGAAAAGAGAGGAATATGAAGAGGAAAGCCGCTATGTAAAAGAGGAAAGAGAGCTTAAGGAGACCGAAAGAAAAGAAATGGAGGCTTTGGCAGCGGCTTCCGAATCCGAAAGGCTTGCAGAGAAATTCAGAAGCTTTGACGCTATGTCCAAAAGCATGCGTGGCGAGGAAACGCCTTCTGCCCCCGAAAACGACAGTAAAACAAAGTCAATTGTCAGCGAGCAGAAGCAGGAATCAGATGAGTATCTTATAAAAATAGGCGCGAAATCCGCCGTGGTTCCTCCTCGGCTTACCGACGAGGATTATGCGAAAAACACGGAAACAAACCAAGAGGAACCCGAAAATACCGTTTCCGAGACGGAAAAGACCGAATTCACGGAGAAAGCGGAGGAAGAAGCAGTTCTCACCGATACCAAGCAGGTTGAAAACGTGGAAACCACGGAATACGACGCTTCGGCGGAACAAAAAGTCTCCGATTCCCCGTTACCTGCTCCCAAAAACGAGAAGGAGAATCCCAAAAGCGAGGTAAGCGAAATAGAACAGGCTATAATTGATTACAACAGGGAAATTGAGGAAAAAAACAGGAGAAACGGCATTGTACTGGAAACGGAAAAGGGGGAGCAAGCTTCGGAGCAGATAAGCGCCGAGGAGTATATCCTTCCTCCCGCTACGATTTTGAACGAACCTAAACGCTCCGCCACCGACGAAAACATTAACGCGGAAATAGAACACAACGCCACGACTCTTGTCAACGCTCTGAAAAGCTTTGGCGTTTCCACCAACTTTTTACAGGCGGTAAGGGGCCCCTCCGTCACCAGATATGAGCTTCAGCCCGCCACGGGAGTTAAAATCTCAAAGATAACGGGATTAGTGGACGATATATCCCTTAATCTCGCCACCGCTGGAATAAGAATAGAAGCCCCGATTCCCAACAAAGCGGCGGTGGGAATAGAGGTGCCCAACAAGGAAAAAGATACCGTGTATATCCGTGAGATGATAGACAGCGACACTTTCCGCAAATGTGACAGCAGGCTGGGCGCGGCTCTCGGAAAGAATATTTCCGGAGACGTGGTTATCTGCAACATCGCCGATATGCCCCATATCCTTATAGCGGGCACCACCGGCGCGGGAAAATCCGTCTGCGTAAACTCCATTATAATGAGCATACTTTTCCGCTCCACTCCCGATGAAGTGCGTTTGGTAATGATTGACCCGAAAGCGGTGGAGTTTATGATTTATAACGGCATAGGGCACCTTCTGCTGCCCGTGGTGACCGACCCCAAAAAGGCGGCGGGCGCTCTGGCGTGGGCCTGTACCGAAATGGACAAGCGCTACAACACCTTAAGCGAAAACAATGTAAGGGACATAAAGGCGTACAATAAGCTTGCCGCTTCCAGAGAGGATCTGGAGCCTATGCCGCAGGTGGTTATATTTATAGACGAGCTGGCCGACCTTATGATGTGCGCCAAAAACGACGTGGAAGCCAGCATCTGCCGCCTTGCCCAGAAAGCAAGAGCGGCGGGAATGCACCTTGTTGTAGCCACTCAGAGACCGTCGGTAGACGTTATAACCGGTCTTATAAAGTCGAATATCCCTTCCAGAATAGCCCTTAAGGTAGCCTCTCAGGTAGACAGCCGTACCATAATCGACACCGCCGGTGCCGAGAAGCTTCTGGGCAAGGGCGATATGCTGTACAAATCGGTAACAATGCCCATGCCTACCCGCGTCCAGGGCTGCTGGGTATCCGACGACGAAGTGGAGAGAGTCACCGAGTTTATAAAGAACAAGTTTGCCCTCGAATACGACGAAAACGTAATGAACGAAATCGACCGTCAGGCGGAGAAGGTAGGCGGCGATAAGGATAAGGACGGAGGTTTCAACGGCGACCTTGACGTATCGGACGATAAGCTGGACGAAGCCATTGACGTTGTGTTCGCCAACGGCGGAGCCAGCACCTCGGCGCTTCAGAGAAGGCTGAACGTGGGATATGGAAGAGCTGCAAGGCTGATAGATATGAT
>CAJUFF010000039.1:0-10467 GCA_910585505.1 uncultured Ruminiclostridium sp.
CACTGTTAACCAATTAAAAACAATTTTTCCAATTTTTAATTGGTTAACAGTATTATTATAGCATTTCAATATATCAATGTCAATAAAATCCGCCCGCCGCCTTTAACAGGCAACGGGCGGAAAAGCCAAAAAATCGGCGTTAACGGCTTTGACGCTTTGTTTATTAAAAAAGCGGATTTTTACTTTATTTTCTTTCGCTTACTGTCCGATAGAAGCGTTTATTTCATCCACGCGACTGTTAATTATACCCTCGTTGGCCGCTCTCAACGTAGTAAAGGTGGCGGGGTTGCTGTCAACGTCGAGACAGTTAAGATAAGGTATTTCGGTAAGGCAGGTAACGGGATTGTAAACCGTGTTTCCGTCAACAACGTCCTGACCGATTCCCGACTTAAAATCAAATACGGGAGAGAGAACTCCGCCGAACTGAAGCTCGTCGAGAAAATCACAAAGCTCGTCGGAATAACCGATATAGTCTCTCTGAAGCTTTTCACGGCTTATCTTGGCAGTTTCCTCATCGTTCTGCGCAGCCAGCAGACACTGCGTCCACGCGGTGAAGCCCGCCGTATTGGGTGCGCCGTCGCAAAGCATGAAGGAATCTATCTTCATGGTGTTGTAGTACTTGTCGCTTTGAGGATCTCTGGGATAGGGTACGCAGAACACTTCGTCTTCCTCCCATTTGTAGCGCTGGAAATACGACTGGTAGCTGTCCTTGAGAGCGGTGGAAAGCTCCGCAAAGAACAAGGTGTCGCCGGTTACCCAGTTCATAAGGTTTTGACTCCATCCGTTAAGCTCGTGGCGGGGATAGCGGTAATTCTGCTTGTAAAGGGTATTCACAACGGTATCCATACATCTTTCTATGTTGGCGTCGTAAAGATTTACTTTAAGTTTTCCGTCATAAATTCCGATAATGGGGACTCCGGTGGTGGCTACAAATCTTTCGGGCACCGACCAGCCGTCTATGCAGAATTTTCCGTTGTCGGGATCGCTGAATTTATCGCACATGTCAAGGAATGTGTCCCAAGTCCAGTTGTTGGCTTTGTAAAGCTCGTAGGGATCGCTGAGTCCGTTTTCGGCAATTGTGCTCTTTCTGTACCAAAGCAACTGATCAAGATTGATTACGGTAAGAGCGCAGTAATTTTCGCCGCCCCATTCGAACATTTTCATGGCTTCTCTTGTGGGATCCCAGAGAGGATCGCTCAGGTCGATATACTTATCAATGGGCTGGAAGAGGTTTTTCCAAGCGGTGTAAGGATAATTTCCTATTTCAAACTGGAAGATATCGGGGGATTGCCCGCTTACCACCATTTTGCCAAGCTGGTCATATCTTGCCGCATAGTCCACCTTGATATAATCGAAAATATTGTTGGCGTCGTTTCCGTAGGAGGAGTCACCCTCTTCGGGAATACCGTAAACGCTCTTGAAAAGCTCGGAGGGCGCGTCGGTTTCATCAATCGCCCAATGAGAGAGCCAGCGGATCTTCTTTTCCACCTTAATGGAGGAATCCACCTTTGAGGCAAGCTCCTTTACGTGATCCTGAAGCGGAGTGTACTCTTCATTGGTGGTAACCGGAGTGTCGTCCTGTCCTTCCGTGCCGCCCGTCTGCTCGCAGGCGGAAACGGAAAGGAGCATTGACGCGCAAAGAACTGCGGAAACAAGGGATTTTACTGTTTTTCTCATACTCTTTTTCTTCCTTTCTTAGTTGGTAAGTTAATATATAGGTAATTAACTAATGACTGATTTTACCTAAAAAACTTTCACAAAAGCACAATACATCATTTGTGCAAAATGATGTATTGTGAGATTATTAAGTTTTTATGTCTTATTTAATTTTTGAATTTCGGAGCGGAATCCTTATATCAGCCCCCTATGGAAGCGTTAATTTCATTGAGTCTGCTGTCGATTATGCCTTCGTTGGCAGCTCTGAGAGTAGTAAAAGTTGCGGGGTTACCGTCAGCGTCCAGACAGTTGAGGTAAGGAATCTGAGTAAGGCAGTCAACCGGGTTCTGAACTGTGCTGCCGTCCACTATATCCTGCCCGATGCCGGCCTTAAAGTCGAATACGGGAGTGAGGACTCCGCCGTACTGAAGCTCGTCGAGCATATCAAGAATAGCGTCGCTGTAGCCGAGATAGTCGTTTTTGAGCTTGTCGCGTCCGATTTTTGCGGTTTCCTCATCGTACTGAGTAGCAAGAACACATTGCGTCCACGCAGTAAAGCCCGCGGTATTAGGGGCGCCGTCACAAAGCATAAACGAGTCGATTTTGGCGGTGTGATAATATTTATCGCTCTGAGGATCCTTGGGGAAAGGTACACAGAACACTTCGTCTTCCTCCCAATTATAGCGCTTGAAATAAGGTTGGAATTCGTCCTTGATAGCATTGGAAAGAGTTGCGTAAAACAGCGTGTCGCCGGTTACCCAGTTCATAACGTTCTGGCTCCAGCCGTTAAGCTCGTGGCGTGGATAGCGGTAGTTTTCCTTGTACAGCGTGTCGATAACGGTATTCATGGCTCTTTCGATATCGGCGTTGTAAAGATTGGATTTAAGTTTTCCGTTTTCAATGCTGATAAAGGGAACGCCGGTGGTGCTTACGATTCTGTCCGGCACCTGCCAGCCGTCTATACAGAACTTGTTGTTATCGGGATCACTGAACTTGTCGCACATTTCGAGGAACGTGGTCCAATTCCAGTTGTTCGCTTTGTAAAGCTCATAGGGATCGTTGAGGCCGTTTTCGGCGATAACGCTCTTTCTGTACCAAATAAGCTGGTCAAGACCCACAACGGTAATGGCACAGTAGTTTTCGCCGCCCCACTCGAACATTTTCATAACGTCTCTCGTGGGATCCCATGCGGGATCGCTGAAATCGATGTACTTGTCAATCGGCTGAAACAGATTTTTCCATGCGGTGTAGGGGTAGTTTATAATCTCAAACTGGAATATATCCGGCGACTGACCGCTTACCACCATTTTGCCAAGCTGGTCGTATCTCGCCTGATAGTCAACCTTGATGTAATCAAAAATATTGTTGGCGTCGTTGCCGTATGAGGTGTCGCCTTCTTCGGGAATACCGTAAACCGTTTTAAACAGCTCGGTCGAAGGCTGCGTTTCGTCAATAGCCCAGTGGGAAAGCCAGCGTATCTTCTTTTCCACCTTAATGCTTCCGTCTACTTTGTCGGTAAGGGTCTTTACATGATCCAGCAAAGGCTCGTACTGCGCGTTTGTGGTTACTTCGGGATCATTGTCCGCCGTCCCGTTCGATTCGGTGCAGGCGGTTACCGACAATATCATCGAAAGGCAGAGAGCTGAGGATACTACGGTTCTTAATGCTCTTTTCTTCATACTTCCTCCTATAAAATAATTTATAAAAAACCCGATTGGGTAATTCATAGCAGAATAAGATATTTAATTTACCAACCATAAAAATTATATCTTTTAATCGTATAAAAGTCAAGGCGCTAAATTACAAATTAGAAAAAATAATTTAGTTCATTTTTCACAAACAAACTTAAAAAATTAAAATATTTTTCCTTAAATTAAGTAAAAAAGGTAAAAATACATTTAACGACCTTTCAACATATAATACTATAAGCAATCCAACAAAAAGATAAGCAAATAGGAGCGAAGCGACTAATCTCTGTTTTGACTGTAGAGAAAATATAACAAAGTCTACGGTTAAAACAGAGTTATACCCTAAACACTAACATCGGTTTAAAAAGCCATTTTATCTACTTTTTAAACCGATGTTAGTATTAGCCGCTTCGCTCCTGTTTGTTTATCTTTTGGTTGGATTGCTACAGTATAAAAGCCGAACCCTATGCATACGCGTCTGAAAAAGTCGAAAAAAGGACTCGTTAATGTTAAAAAAAACCATTAAGGTCAAAACAGCGGCCATATTACTTTACAAACGGAAAAAAATATGATATACTATAATGTAATCCGAGTTCCGGTAAACGACGGAAAAATTGCATATGCTCTTATCGGAAATCGGCAAAAAAGCAATCCGATAAAAATAACTGTGACTGAAAGGCAAAAATATGAAGCTTATATACGCGATAATAAATAATGACGATTCCCACTCGGTATCCTCCGCTTTGACGAAGGGTGGATTTTCCGCCACAAAGCTGGCTTCCACGGGAGGATTTCTTATGGCGGGCAATACAACTTTCTTAGTCTGCTCAGAGGACGACAAGGTGGATGAAATAATCGGCATAATCCGCGACCACAGCCGCAGAAGAAAACAATTCGTTCCTTCGGGGGCGTCCTACGACGTGGGGAGTTACACGGGTTTTCCGGTTGAGGTAAGCGTAGGCGGAGCGACAATTTTCGTTACGGACATCGAACGGTTTGAAAAGGTGTGATCCGAAAGTATGGAAATTTACGGCAACAAAGAGGCGGTAAACCGTCTTACCGATTATCGCGCCAACGGACGTATGCCTCATTCGCTCCTTTTCTTCGGCGATTCGGGTACGGGTAAACGTACCCTTGCTTTTTACACGGCGATGCTGTATCTTTGCGAAAAAGACGGCGAAGCGCCCTGTATGAAGTGCCTGAACTGCGAAAGGACGGAAAAGCGAATACACCCCGACGTAATATATATTGACGGCGAAAAAACTTCGGTGGCACAGCTCAGGGAGATCCTTAAGGATTCTCACGGCGCGTCGGTGGAGGGCGGGATACGGGTATATATTCTGTCAGAATTTCAGATACTTAACAGGGAGTGTCAGAACGCCCTACTTACTTATTTGGAGGAGCCTTCGGACAAGGTGAGGTATATTTTGACCGCTTCAAATAAAAACGGCATACTACCCACCATACTTTCCCGTACGGCTTTAATAAGGACTTATCCGCTTTCGGCCGAGGAATGTGAGGCTGCCCTGAAAAAAGCGGGAGCATCGGAGGAAGCGGAAAAATTCGCCCTTACATATAAGGGCAATCTGGGGCAGGCCTTGAAAGCGCTGGAAAACAAGAACACGGGGCTGTATTTTGCCGCCGTAAAGGAGTACGCCGAAGCAGTATTGAAGGGCGACGAATATGCCGCTCTGTACACGCTGTCGAAATTGCCGCAGACAAAAGAGGATAAGCGGGAGCCGGTGAGGATTCTTATAACGGAGACGGCCAAGCTGTTTCATGACGCCCTTGTCGCAGCCGAGGGGGGAAAAGCTTCCTGCGGCTGTGACGGCGGACTGTCGGAACGGCTGGCAAAAAAATATTCTCTTTCGCTTCTTAACGAGCTTTGCGAAATTACACGGCGTTTTTCCGATATAGCCGCAAACGTGTATTTTAATACAAAATCGGCTTCGGACGCTTTTACCGCCGGAATTTTTGAAAAAGTGAAAGGATAAATAAATGACCGAAGTAATAGGAGTACGTTTTAAGGACGTAGGTAAAATATATTATTTTTCTCCCGGCGGAACCACAGTCGCCGCGGGAGAAAAGGTGATTGTTGAAACGGCCAGAGGCGTGGAGTGCGGAAACGTTGTATTGGGCAACTTTATGGCGGAGGACGAGGAGATAGTGCACCCACTAAAAGAAATTTTCCGTGTAGCCACCGATGAGGATATAGAGACGCTGGAAAGAAATATTGCCCGAAAAACGGACATAATGAGGGTTTTCAGCGAAAAGATAGCGGAGCACAAGCTCAATATGAAGCCCATAGACGTAGAGTGCACATTTGACAGCGGAAAAATAATGTTTTATTTCACCGCCGAAAGCCGCGTTGATTTCCGCGACCTGGTAAAGGATTTGGCTTCAATATACCGTACCCGAATCGAGCTTAGACAGATAGGGGTAAGGGACGAAGCGAAGATGTTAGGCGGACTGGGCATTTGCGGCCGCAAGCTTTGCTGTTCTTCTTTTTTGGGAGAATTTCAGCCTGTGTCCATCAAAATGGCAAAGGAACAGTCTTTGTCGCTTAATCCCACTAAAATTTCCGGTACATGCGGAAGGCTTATGTGCTGCCTTAAATACGAACAGGACAGCTACGAGGAGCTGCTGAAGATAACGCCGAAGGTAGGTGCATTGGTGGAAACCTCAGAGGGGAAAGGCGTAGTTACCGACGCTAACCTGCTGACCGGAGAGCTGAAGATACAGCTTGACAAAAACAAGGACGCGCCGCCCGCTTCCTTTAACAGAAGCGACGTTAAGCTTATAAGGGACTCAAGGATAAAGGTCAACCGTGATGAAATAGCGGCGCTTAAGGAACTGGAGGACTGATTAAGCTTTTTGCGGAATATTGCGGTAAAAACAATTTTTCCGAAAAACGTTTTGAAGTTTACTTGACATTTTCATTAAATAATGATAGAATATTTCTAAGAACACCGAGCCTTCCGTTAACGCGGCTTTGTGCGTTCTGTAAAAAAACAGGATCAAATTTTAAGGAGGAACTTAAAAAATGGCATATCAGATCACAGATGAGTGCATCTCTTGCGGCGCTTGCGCTGACGGCTGCCCCGTTAACGCTATTTCCGAGGGTGACGGCAAGTATGTTATTGACGCTGGCGCCTGCATCGACTGCGGCGCGTGCGCCGATGCCTGCCCCGTAGGCGCTCCTCAGCAGGCATAAGCTCCGGTTAAGGGATACTTATATTTTTCGAAGCAATTGATAATAGGGCTTGTTTGAAAATAGAGGGAATGGCGTATTTTTGACCCAAAATGGTTAGCTTCAAGGAAAAAACGCAGTCAAACTGTCGTTTGACAATGCTTTTTTGACGTAGAAGATGACCGTTTGGGGGCGAAAAGACGGCGTTTCCGATTTTTCAAACAAGCCCTAATCTTTAATCAAGTACGCGATTCGATTAAAGATTGTTGTAGGATTACGAAGGAAACAGAAGTTATGCGGAGAATATTTAAGGCAACACCGCACAAAGACCGCGCTGCGCATACGCTTACTTCTTTTCTGTCATTTTTGCCTAAAACTCCTTCAAATACGCCGGTATTCCTGCGTCGTTTTAGGCAATCTGACGAAAAAGATGACTGTGCGTCTGCACGACAATCTTTGTGCGGTGTTGCCTTAATCTTGTCTATGTTCCTCCCCCCAACTGCACAGCATATCCAGTATCGGAATTAAAGATTTACCGCGCTCGGTAAGACTATATTCAACCTTTGGCGGGACTTGCGGGTATTCCTTGCGATGAACAAGACGGTCGGCTTCCAGCTCCTTCAGGGTAGCGCTGAGCGTTTTATAAGATATTCCGCCGATATACCTCTTCATTTCATTGAAACGAACCACACCGTACCCCATCAATGTGTACAATATAAACATTTTGTATTTACCTTGAATCAGCGACATTGTATAGTTGAATCCCGTATCCTCAAGCTTTGCGCCGCGAATACATTCAATACTCATTTTCACACTCTCCTTTAGGTAAGTATATCACTTTAGTGTGCGTACTTGTAATTGATTTGTATATATGTTACAATTATAGCATAGTATAGGCGAATAGTCAATCCCCATAGCACTTAAGGAGGTATTTTATGGGTAAGAAAATCGTTGTAATCACGGGAAGTCCGCGCAAAGGCGGCAACAGCTTTGCAATGACAGATTCGTTCGTCAAAGCGGCGGAAGCAAAGGGACATATCATTACGCGTTTTGACGCCGCAATGATGAAAATAGGCGGCTGCCGTGCATGTGAAACCTGCTATTCCACGGGTAAGGCGTGCTCTTTTGACGATGATTTTAATATCATTGCTCCGGCGATACTTGACGCAGACGCAGTTGTATTCACCATGCCGGTTTACTGGTACTCAATTCCCGCGCAGATAAAGGGCGTTATTGACAGACTGTTCTCGCTTGTTGTCGGAGGAAAGGAGATATCCGGAAAAGAGTGTGCATTGATAACTTGTTGCGAGGAGGACGATAAGTCCGTCATGGACGGTGTTCGTATACCGATAGAACGTTCCGCGGCACTGATGAAATGGAATATGGTCGGCAAGGTTCTGATACCCGGCGTTCTGAACAAAGGCGATATTGACAAGACCGACGGCTGCAGATTGGCGGCGGAATTGGCTGAAAAGGTTTGAGGAGTGACCGGTTATGGGTAAGAAAATAGTTATACTTAACGGCAGTCCCCGCAAGACCGGAAATACTGCAGCTTTAACCGCCGCGTTCACAAAAGGTGCAAAGGGAGCCGGAAACACTGTTACGGAGTTTTTTCTCGGCGAGATGAAAATAAACGGCTGCAAGGGCTGCTTCGGAGGTGGGAAAAATCCCGAAAGCCCGTGCGTTCAAAAGGACGATATGGACAGAATCTATCCGATATATAAGACTGCCGATATTGTCGTTCTTGCCTCACCGCTTTATTATTGGACCGTCAGCGGTCAGCTGAAAACCGCTTTTGACCGTCTGTTTGCCGTGGCGGAGTGCGATCCCGATTACCGCAATCCCGTAAAGGAAAGTATTCTTATTATGGCTGCCGAAGGACACGGCTTTGAAGAAAGCGAATACTGGTACGACCGTCTTGAGAAGCATCTTGGGTGGAAAAGTCTTGGCAAAATACTTTGCGGCGGGGTTATGGCAATCGGAGATATAAAGGAAAAAAAGGAACTAACAGACGCTTATGATTTGGGTAAGTCAATTAACTGAATAATACTAGTACTCCAAAAAGTTTGCCAAATCAAAAATAATATGGTATAATATTTACGAGGTGATGTAGATGAGACCACGTAAATATCATGTAAAATTAAGGGAAGAAGAACGAAAAATTCTTGAGGAAATAATAAAGGAAAAAACTCAGCAAGTAAAATCAAACATGCCCAAATACTGCTGAAATTGGACGAATCAAACGGTAAAAAGGCATGAACCGGTTCAGAAATAAAAGAAGCATATGGAGTTGCGGAGAGAACAATAAGTTTACTTGCAAAACGTTTTGTGGAAAATGGTTTGGAAAGTGCTTTGGAGCGTCAAAAGCAGCTTAACCGTCATCATAAAGTGACAGGAGAAGTTGAAGCACAAATGATAGCTATTGCGTGTTCAGAAGCACCTGAGGGAAGCAGTAAATGGACACTGCAAATGATTGCCGATAAGCTTGTGGAATTAAAAGTAATTGACTCCATTTCAGCTACAGCGGTTGGCACTACTTTAAAAAAAGCGAACTTAAGCCTTGGCTTGTCAAAGAGTGGTGTATCCCAAAACCCAGAGCAGAATTCGTAGCAGCTATAGAGGATATATTGGACGTTTACCAACGTCCGTATAATCCATTGTAGGTTGCTTGCTGAAAATACGGTTGAACTGGGTTATATAGAATCCGTTTCTCATTCTACCGTTTCATCCGTACTTAAAAAAATGAATGTAAGCCTAATTTGAAAAAGTGTTGGTGCATTCCTCCGGAGCAAAATGCTGAGTTTGTGGCTATAATGGAAGATGTTCTTGCCGTATACAGCCGTCCGTATAGGGAACCACCATAAATTGTTTTTGAAAATCAGCTGAGTCTCGTTTCTGACTCCGTTCTCATCATCAATTTTTGTTTGAACGAGTTGACCGTCAGGCGGCAACTTATCTTTAATACTTATCCAGTTCACTTTGATTTCCTCCCTGATATACAAAAAAATGCAGAAAGCCCGTATTTCTACGGGTTCTCTGCATATAGGCAAATTAGGCTATTCATCAAGGAGGACTTCTATGAACAAAGTAATAAAAAGATTAACGGCTGCCGCATCGCGGGAGGGACTTTTACATGAAACATATCATTAAAGGCTTAGCAGTTGTGTCAATGGTTATGTTATTGCTGTTTATGCTGACAGGATGCGGAATGATTGATAATTTGCAAAATGCGGAGTATCATGGCGGCCCATTTGAAAATAATCTGGAGTCTGCGCGGACATATTTACTGACACAGCTACAAGAGAAATACGGGATAAAGTTTTCTGTTGTGGGGAAAGAAAAGTTACACAATTATGGGCCGTTTCATGGAGCTACCTATTCTTGTGAAGTTGCACCAGCAGACACCCCGGAGCAAGTTGCCACGGCACTTGTTTCTCAAACAGATTATCAAGAGGTTAGGGACGATTATGCGGTTTACTATTTCAAAGAGGATGCTGAGGCCCCTGTTTTAGCATTATGCGAAACAAAAGATTATGTCATTGACCAGCGCGTTTCTTTGGAGATGCCGGGAACAGAAAAAACGTGGACAGCCGAGGATGGGCTGGAACGGTTCCTCTCGGAAAGTGGCGCGTATGTAAAATTGGTTTTAAGATTTACAGATGATTTGGATACAGAAACGTATGCGGAATACCTCTACAATTTTCTGAACAGCATAGACCAGTTAGAATGTAATTTGCTCTTGCAGGCAAAGGCAAATAAAATTTATATCTTCCACGAAGAACTTGATATTTTAGGCGACTTTGATGCCAGCGTTTATACTGTGGAAGATTTGGAACAAGAAATTGAAACATTTTTAAGTATGGGCGTACCCCAATAAATTTGCGGGAGCAGAACACGACTTCCCCACCCGTGGCGAGTGAGCCAAAAGCGCAG
>CAJUFF010000039.1:10477-19198 GCA_910585505.1 uncultured Ruminiclostridium sp.
CCACCGCATAACCTACCGCCCGCCGCCGAAGTAGTGCAGACGGTTTTGCCGTTAAAATGAAGCGGACGAAAGCGGGGGGCAGGGTTGTCAAATCCTGTTCCCCGTTTTCGGCGGCGAAATGGCAACAACAAAAACCCCTGACCGTCTGGATAGTCGGAACGGACGTAAAATGGGGATTGTTTTCAGCGGGGAGATGCGCTATACTTGGGGCAACAGTCTAACCAACAAATTGAGGAGAAAAAATAAAATGGGAAAACCGGGATTTAAGGCAAAAGCACAGGAACTGATAAAATTGATGGTAGATACGATTGCCGATAAAGAATATGCAAAACTTGCATCCAGCATTCCGCCAAAACCTTCATGGGCTTCTTATATTCATGCGGAGCCGACATTTGAAAATGCCTGCCTTGGATTTGGAAAATGGTTGGTTGAGCAATTGACTATGTGGGAAGAAGATGAAGATAAAAAATTTGTAGTAGACCATTTCCAAAAATCTTGTATGGAGAATATAGACGATGCGCACGAAGCAAGGCTTGAAACTAACAATAGAGATATGGTGAGCTACAATCCAACGAGTTTTGGAGAACAGTTGGATTTTTGGTTTGAAATAGAATTTTTTATTGAGAACGGGCAACTAAAGGCGGTATTTGATATAAATATATAAAGTTCAAATTTATTGGAAAGAAAAAAACTTACGGAAGTGAAATTTGAATGGGTCGAGGAAAAAGACCGTATCAACCGCCAAAAACACGGCATATCTTTTGAAACGGCTTCATACGTTTTTCGTGATGAGTATCTGAAAAAATATTGGTATCTGCATTGTCCTGCTGACCGCTGTGTTCACCTCGATAGAGCTTTCGGTATTTGAAGCGGCGCGGCTGGACGGCGGATTTTCGCTGTAGGGGAGTCTGAATACCGAACCGTGTAAATGTAAATAATATGGTGTAATTCTCATACTAATAACCATTTTGACACAGGAAAAAATCATAGTCAAAATGGTTATTACACCCGAAACACTGTTAACCAATTAAAAACCATTTTTCCAATTTTTAATTGGTTAACAGTATCAATCATCTTGTAGACCCTGTGAAATTTTGTCTACAAGATGATTGAGAATTAGTATAAATAAACTGCCGACAACGTTTTTCAGTGTCGGCAGTTTGTTTCATAGCTTGCATTCAAAAATTTATCCAAAATCAGGAAGCTCGTCGCGTGTGATAATCACCTCGCTGTCGTAGACTTTTTTCATCATGTCAAATGACGTATACGCATCAGAAAGCTCCGTCGTACCGTTCACCACAATAAAATCCCAGTTCCATACAGCGAACCACAGCCAGTACGCGTTGTCGCGGACGATCAGGTCGGGATCGGGCATAGTCGCACATTCGCTCATGGCAACCAACTTGCCGTTATCCGCCCAGCCTGCCGTATCCGCGAGAATCGCAGGACTTGTTCCGTAATCGTGAGCGTTTCCGTAAATGTCCATTGCTATTATATCGCAGTACTCGTCACCGGGGTACCAATCCTCTGCCTGCCCGTTCCATACCCAGATAAGATTGTTGAGCTTGTGATAATTCGTCATTCGGTCATACATCAGCTTCCAAAGCCACTTATAAGAATCCGATCCCGACGCGCCCCACCAGAACCAGCCGCCGCTCGCTTCGTGCAGAGGACGCCACATAACGGTAACGTTATTGTCCTGCATACGTTTCATAAGCGCGGAAATATTGTCGATATCCTCAACGATTCTCAGTGCCTCAATGCTGATATTTCCGCTGTCATACATCGCTTGTATCTCCGAAATATCAAGCTTGGCAATGTTTTCCTCGCTTACGGCATTAGCAAGATTGAATGAGGTTTCCTTTACATAAAACGCGCATTTGTCATATGGGGAATACCAGTGCCAGTCATATACCACAAGTCCGCCGTCGGCGCTCCATTCTATCGCAAGGTCAACGTCCTTTGCCTGAGGATTTCCGTGACAGAAGCTCATTGAATCGTAAATAAAATCAAATGTCCGCACTGCCGGATATTTTCCCGTGCCGAGAAACAGCGCGTCGGTCTCGGTGTTTGTGCCGTAATTTGTACACTGTCCCGCAAGCGTTCTTTTGCCGTATATCGACCGAAGATAATCATAAATTTTTCGGGTTTTCTCGCTGGCGTTCGGATTGCACAGCTTTTCTGCAACACCGCCGTAAATACTTTCGCTTATCGTTTCTCCGTCTTCGATAAGTATGGAATCTAGCGAAAACCAGCTCCAGCCCGCGCCGAGCGAAATATTGTTCCTGCCTTTTTCAAGAAATATTCCGTCGACGGCGGTCTCCGTCCAGTCGCCGTATTCGGAATAGATATCCAGAGCTTTTTTGCCGTTGAAAAGCAGCGGATTTTCTTTATGGCTGTCCGCACGATGTCTTACCGTAATTTTATAATATTGGCTTGCGGGTATTTCAACGCTCATGCTAAAGCCGGTATTGTCGGTTATGTCAATATATCCGTCGCCGGAATATCCCGCCATGTCAGTCTTTACAGTGAAGCCCAATGTGCCTTCCGCGTTTTCGGCTTCGAGCAGACAGCTGAACTCCATTTTCTCGATATCGTCATATTTCAGCTTTTTCGGCATATTTTTGTCAATCGTTTCGTCAATCTCAGCCGAAGAATTATTCTCCTTGCTTTCGCTTGAAGGCAGCTCCCCCGCGCTGCTGTCCGCGCAACCCGCTGCCAATACGCATGCCGCTGTCAGAAGCGCGGCGTAACATTTTAAGCCTTTCATTGTTTTTCACCATTTTCTCCATCATGAAATATCAACCGCATAAAGTTGTACAAATGCGGCGTAACGCTTGTGTGATCGTGACCCGTTGAGGACATCTCATGCCAGATGTGTTCGGTTTTATTCGCGGTAAAAATTCTGCGGTAGGTCATTGGGAACGAGCCTACGACACCGTCATTTTTTGCCGCGCTTATCAGAAGCGCATATGGGATATTATCCGCGAAAAACATTTCGGATTCCTGCATTTGCCCGGGATGTGCAGCCGAGCCCTCCACCGGAACCAGCCCGGGAGCAGGGCAGACAGCTCCGATATATCCGAATATTTCGGGGTGAGAAAATCCTATAAACAGCGATTCCCGTCCGCCCATTGAAAAACCCGTTATAGCAGTATTTTCTCTGCCTTCGGCGACGGAAAAGCTGCTTTCAATAAACGGCATTAAATCGGTCGTGAGATCGTTTATGAAATTGTCGTAATTCAACGAATTCTGCAGATCCATTCCGGTGCAGTAAGGCATATCCTTGCTGCAATAAATGTACGGCAGCACCACGATCATCTCTTCCGCCTCTCCGTCCGCACAGAGGTTGGTGACCATTGCGCTTATACCGACGATATCCCTTGCCATCCAGCCCTCGTTATCATAGTATCCGTGAAGAATATAGAGCACGGGGTATTTCTTTTCCTCGGAATAATTATTCGGCAGCAGTACGTTTACGGGAGTATCCCTCTCCGCCGTTGTTGAGTAATATGTGAACCTTTGAAATTCGGGGTAAGTCACATCGGCGCGCTTTTCGGTGATGCCCTCAAGAGGCATTTCCTCTATAATGTCCTTGTATTTTTCCATATACGAAATCTCCTCCTTTTCCGATTCTGAGTACGATTGCGGCGGTTCCACGGAGCTGACGTGCTCGGTGCTGTTATCTGCGGAAGATATGATACTGCTTTCCGAATCTGACATGTCGCTGCTTTCCGATATATCCGTATTGTGCGAACAACCTGTCAGTAACAGAGCCGCCGTGCATACAACTGCGGTCTTTTTGATGATTTTCATTTCTTGTTCTCCCTTAAAAAAGTATCTTTAATTTAATTATACTTTACACGGCTTTTAAATTCAATGTACTTTTCTGCTAAATCGTTGATGTTTTATGCTGTACAAATCTCTGAAAGTGTGCTATAATATATGAGAGAGGTGATAAAATGCACATTAATGATATTGGGCATAACTATTTTCACAATGCGGATTTTCGGGTAGAGCGCCCACAAGGCTCCGGCGATTATCTGTTTGTACTTTTGAAAACGCCCGCAGTATTTATGCTTAAAGATACAGAAGTCTTTGCGGAGGCAAATTCGTTTATTTTATTTGATAAAGGATTTCAGCAAATTTACCGCGCAAACGGAATTGAGTTCTTAAACGACTGGTTTCACTTTGATGCTGCGCAAAACGAAATCGAATATCTCCATGGGCTTAATATCCCGTTCAACAAAATCGTTCAATTGGATGGCATTAACGAATTGTCTATGATAATAAAATACATGTGCTATGAGAATTATTCGGTAAATCCGCACCGCGCCGATTCTACGGAGCTTATTCTTAAGCTGTTTTTCAACAAGCTGAGCGAAAATCTGTATTTTACGGTAAAACGCGGAAAAGATTCTTATCACGATAAACTGTCCGTTATCCGATCAAAAATCTACAATATGCCATATCGTAAGTGGAACATTGAAAAGCTTTCGGCGCTTGCATCAATGAGCGCGTCGCGCTTTGAGCATGTGTATAAAAACACTTTCGGGGTAAGCGCTATCAGCGACGTGATTCAAAGCAGGATCGAGTACTCAAAAAATTTGCTTTGTACAACGGATATTCCTGTGATAAAAATTGCGGAAATGTGCGGTTACAACAGCGCTCCGCACTTTATAAGACAGTTTCGTTCGCGTATGAATATGACTCCCGCGGAGTACCGCGGGAGAACAAAATAAATTTCATATTATATGCGGCGCGATACCGGCTATCTGAAATGAGATCACGCCAGCAACGCAGATAACGCTGCCGATTATGTTCGGTCTTGTATACTTTTCCCTGCGTATCAGCCCGATAATGAACAGCGATACCAGTATCATAGGCTGTATGAACGAATAGCTCGCGAGGCTTATCGATATCACGGCGTTTTCGACGATCATTCTGGCGGTGTTGGGTATTCTTGCTAGCACAACATTAAAAGCGCCTTTGGGATTTTCTTTGAAGATCTTAACCGGAGAGACTTTCGGCAGCAGGATAAGAGATATGATCACCAGCGCGGGAAGAAGCTGCATTGACGGCGAGGCATACTCCGAAAAGCCTTTTATTACCAATCCGTATCCGAATTTTGACGTCAGATACAGTATCAGCGGAAGCGCGATGCTCTTGTAATCGACGTCCTTTTTCCCGCCCGACTTTGCGATAAAAAACAGTCCGAGAACAGTTGCCGCTATACACAGCAGCTTCAGCGCACTGAGTCTTGCGCCGTTCATCACATCGACGGTATACGACGCGAAAAGCGTTATTCCCAGCCAAGCTTTCAAATCGAACGCGGACAGCTGCCGCAGAACGATCATGCTCATCTGAAACTCCAGCATCTTGCAGACGGCAATAAGCGCTACCGCCGCAAACGCTTGCCATGTAAGCGAAAAATATATATGCTGAAACGGCAGGCTCGTCGCCATGAAAACCGACATTGACGAGCACATCAAAAAAGTGAATTCGTTTCCGCCGAGTTTTGCGCCGGACGACGCGTACTTGTCGTTAAGCGAGGTCACGGTGTAACAGGCAGTCACGATAAGCATCATTACAAAAGCGGTCACAGGCTTACCATCTCACCTTCCAGCGTTCGCTCACGTCCTCGCCGCCGTTTTGCGGAGCGGCTTTTTTCCCGTCACACTCACGGCTGCGCAGACGTTCAAGGTATTCATCGAACAGTGCTTCGTTGTTTGCTATATCCGCCCAATCATTTGTCCACGACGACAGGTAAGCGGCGTTTGATATCAAAAGCGAATTCAAGCCCTCGCGTCCGTCGGCGATAAGCTCTCCGCCGTCAAGAACGGCTTCGGCAAAGCTTTCGAGTACCTCGGGGTGTCCCTCGGGAGCGTCGGCTGAAAATTCCTCATAGGTGTGACAGGGAGTTACGAAGCCCTCTTTGGCGGTAAAGCAGAACTCTCGCTCGGGCGTTTCCAGCCGCCACCATTTCAGCTTTCCGTCCTCAAGAACGAGCTTTCCGAGATCTCCCGATATTTCCAGACGGTTCGTGCCGGGAGCTTCTCCCGTCGATGAGATGAATACCGCCGTCGCTCCGTTTTCGTATTCGCCGTATATGGTCACGTCGTCCTCAATACCGACGTTATGATACTTTCCGACGGAACAGAATGCGCGCACTCTTTTTGGCATTCCGAATATCCACTGCCAGAGGTCAATATTATGCGGTGCCTGATTTAACAGCACGCCTCCGCCCTCGCCGTTCCATGTTGCGCGCCAGCTTCCCGAATTGTAATAAGCCTGTGTACGGTACCAGTTGGTGATGATCCATACAAGGCGCTTAGGCTGTCCAAGCGCGCCGCTTTGAACTATTTCATGAGCCTTCTGGTAAACGGGATTTGTCCGCTGATTGAACATTATCGCGAATTTAACGCCCGCGCGGTCCGCCGCCTCGTTCATTTTACGGACGCTCCGCGAGGTCACTCCCGCGGGCTTTTCGATCAGTACGTGGATACCGCGCTTAAAGCACTCCGCCGCGTAAACGGGGTGTCCGTAATGCGGCACGGCAATAAGCGCCGCGTCGGCAAGACCGCTGTCGAGAAGCTCCTCCGCAGTGTCAAAGCAGACAGCTGATGGCTGTATTTTCCGCGCGTTATCCAGCTTTTCGGGGTTTGTATCGGCGACAGCCGTTACCTCGACTTTGGGGCATTTGCCCTCGGCAACGTTTCTAAGATGTCCGCTGCCCATATTGCCAACGCCGATAATTCCGAGCCTAATCTTATCCATTACATTCCCTCCAATATTTCTTTAAGCGCGTTTACCGCCGCCGCAAACGCCGTTCGCGAATCGGGATAGCAGTATTTGCGGTTCGTGTTCCCGCTTTGTTCGAGCTTTTCAAATCCGTTGAACACCGACAGGTGCGGCTCTGCCGTAAGCACCTCTCCGCGGTATTTTTTCAGGATATATGCAATATTGCCGATCCCCTTTCCTGCGGGCACTACCGAGCCGTCCTCCAGCGCGTCCTTGATATGCAGATATTCGACATACGGCGAAAGCAGCTCCCATGCCGACTTTGTTTCCTGTCCGCACTGTACGAAATTCGCGGGGTCGAATACCGCGCGGAGCTTCGGGAAATTCACGTGTATCTCGGCGCAGCGTTCGGCGTTGTCGCCGTAAATTCCCTTTTCGTTTTCGTGACAGAGCGTTATGCCGCTGCCGTCCGACGCCGCGAGAAACGCTTCGAGCCGCCGCATTACCTCGTCCGAATAACGCTCCGCGTCATCGTGAGGAACATAAAAGCTGAAGATACGGATATGCTTTGCACCGAGAATATCCGCAAGCTCCAAGCCGCGCTTGAATTTCTCCATGTGCGGTTCAAAGTCCTCGGTAATACCGATCTTTCCGAACGGAGAGCCTACCGACCATACCGCAAGTCCCGCCTCTTTAAGTCGTCCGCATATTTCGCGCGCCTCTTCCGCCGTGATGTCCGAAACATTCTTGCCGTCCACGCCTCGTATCTCAAGATATTCAACGCTGTTTTCCCTCATTGCGGATATCTGCCCGTCAAGCCGGCTGTCCGCTTCGTCCGCGAACGCCGCAAGTTTAAATTTCATGGAAATACCTCCCGAAGTTATTTTGTAATATCATTATACGCTAATTGTATTTGCGATTCAATTGTTAATTTTGGCATATTATATTGTAAATTCGCGCATTTTGTGATATACTTATAAAGAGGTGACGGCTTTGAATATTCTGGAGGAATTTAAAGGTGAGGACATATATACGCGGTACGCCGTGGACGAAAAACCCAACGACAGCAGTTTTGCAATGCACGTTCACGAGCAGTGCGAGATATACTGCTTCGTTTCGGGAGAAGCCGAGTATCTTGTCGAGGGAGCGCGCTACCCTCTTAAAGCGGGGAGCGTTCTGATAATGCGCCCAGCAGAGTCACACAAGGCTAAAATACTCGGCGGCGGCAAATACGAACGCTACGCGGTGAATTTTTCGCCCTCGCTTACGGAACGGCTTGATTCGCGCCGTATTCTTATGAATCCGTTTTTTGAACGTCCGCTCGGACGCGAAAATTTTTACCCGGCAGCGGAGCTTGGCGGTGAAATTCTGAGATGGTTTGATGAAATGTGCCGCGGCGGCGAGGGATATGAAAGACAGCTTGTAATTTCGACGCGTCTGTTTTTGATCCTTGAGATGATCTACAAGGCGTATCTGAAACGCGGCACTGCCGAATACGCCCCGCCTACGGAGCTGTCGGAACAGATCGTGACCTATGTCAACGCTCATCTTTTCGAGCACCTTTCGATCCCCATGCTGGCGGAGCGCTTTTTCCTGAGCACCTCGCATTTTAACAGAGTATTCCGTCTGGCAACGGGTGCGGCACCGTGGGAATACATTATAATAAAGCGCCTGACCGCCGCAAGGGAAAAGATTCGCTGCGGAGAACACGCGGGAACTGCTGCGGAAAGCTGCGGATTCAGCGATTACTCGGCTTTTTATCGCGCGTATGTAAAGCGATTCGGTTGTCCTCCCAAAAATAATATGAAATAACAAATAGCGGGCTGCTTATTTCTATTTTTATGTTTAATGAAATCTACGGTCATTCTTTTTTGTTAAGCAATGCTGTATAATGCGGGGTTGCCTTTGTAAGGCAAAGCTATAAAGATATATGACAGCGTTATTCCCCTTGCGACTAAGGCGGCGGAAACAAGCGCGGTA
>CAJUFF010000040.1 GCA_910585505.1 uncultured Ruminiclostridium sp.
ATAACCATTTTGACTATGATTTTATCCTGTGTCAAAATGGTTATTAGTATAAATTCCCATAAATAGTAGACAAGATTTCACATCTGTGGTAATACTAATTCCCGATCAAAGTATAGACAAATTTTGTTGTAGATCGGGAATTAGTATTAATGTGAACAGGCTCTGGTTTTTTCTAAAAGTATATCCGAGTCAACTCGGTTTAGGGTGTCTCGGATTTGGGTGGGTGTTTTGATACAGACTCTTTGATTTATATAAACAATATCAGTCAGAAAACAATTAAAAACAAAGCGGACAAAGCCGCTGTCCCGCCCGTTTTTATAACATCAGTTCTCTCGATAATCTTGCCACCGGAAGCCCCATAACATTGTAATAATCACCGTTTATCCTTTTTATAATCAGCGCGCCCTTTCCTTGAATCCCATAAGCGCCTGCCTTATCCATAGGCTCCCCCGTCTCGATATACTCTTTTATTTCTTTTTCGGAAAGAGTATAGAACTCCACCCGCGTTTCCTCCGCAAAGGCCTTTAATGTCTTCCCACCCCTTGCCACAGCCACTGCCGTAATCACGTCATGCGTTTTACCTGAAAGCATAGACAGCATACGCCTTGCATCGTCGGTATCCTTTGGCTTGCCCAAAGGCGTTTCGCCGCAGAACACAGTTGTATCCGCCCCTATAACCGTTTTATCGGGGTACTTCTTCGATACCGACTCGGCCTTTTGCCTTGCCAAAGCCTTTACCGCTTCTTCCGGGGAAAGAGCAGAGTCAAAATGTTCTTCACAGTCGGCTGGAATAACCGAAAAATCCTCTGTTATAAGCTTAAGGAGTTCAAGCCGCCTCGGCGAACCGCTGGCTAAGACAAGCTCCATTATACGTTCATTCCTTTCGGTTTATAATTCGCTTTTATCATACTTTAGATTATAATTTTCAATACAGCTTCTGACAACCTCAACAGCCGCTTTTTGTCCCATTACCTCGTTTACCGCGGTGTGCTTGTTTTCAAGCTGTTTGTATACGGTAAAGAAATGCTGCATTTCCTGAAAAATATGCTGAGGCAAAGCCTCAATACTGCGGTAAGAGTTAAAAGTAGGATCCTCAAAGGGAATGGCTATGATCTTTTCATCGTTTTTTCCGTTGTCAACCATAGTTATTACCCCTATGGGATAGCACCTGACAAGCACCATAGGCTGTATAGGCTCGTTGCACAAAACCAGTACGTCCAGAGGATCTCCGTCGTCGGCAAGAGTCTTGGGGATAAAGCCGTAATTGGCGGGATAATGAGTTGAAGTGTACAAAATTCTGTCAAGCATAAGTATGCCGCTTTCCTTGTCCAATTCATACTTGTTCCTGCTGCCTTTGGATATTTCGATTATTGAAAGAAAATCCTGAGGGGTAATGCGATCGGGGTTAATGTCATGCCATACGTTCATTCTTTGACTGTCCTTTCTTATGGGCTTCCTTAGGGAAAAGCTCTAAAAAACATTATACTACAAGGAGCGGGATATGTCAATTAAAATATTTTGCTACTTTATCATATCCGCCATCTCATAAAATTGGTAATAAATTCCTTTCTTTTCCATGAGCTGATTGTGATTTCCCTCTTCCTCAATACCCCTGTCGGTCAGAACCAATATCCTGTCGGAATTTTTTATACTTGACAATCTGTGTGCAATCGTCAGCGTAGTGCGTCCCTCCGATAAGCGCGAAAGAGAACGCGCTACGGCAAACTCGCTTTCATTATCCAACGCCGAAGTAGCCTCGTCCAGAATTATAATCGGCGGATCTTTTAAAAAGACCCTCGCGATACTGATTCTCTGTTTTTGTCCTCCCGAAAGCTTAACTCCTCTTTCTCCCACATATGTATTATATCCATCCTTAAGAGCGGTGATAAACTCGTGAGCTCCCGCCCGCTTTGCCGCTTCCACAACCTCTTCTTCGGAAGCATCGGGCCTGCCGTAAATTATGTTTTCGTAAATCGTCCCCGAAAACAGATACACATCCTGCTGCACAATTCCTATACAGCTTCTGAGACTTTTCAGTGTAAATCGCTTTATATCCTCTCCGTCCAAGGTAATACGGCCGCCGGTCACATCGTAAAATCGCGGAATAAGGTTGCATAACGTGGTTTTTCCGCCGCCCGACGGCCCGACTATAGCCACCTTTTCTCCGTAATTTATCTTTAGATTCAGTCCCTTGAACACCCTGTTATGATCGTCGGGATACTCAAAGCTTACGTTTTCAAAAACAATGCTCCCTTTAGGGTTGTTAAGTTCTTCCGCGCCAGGCTCGTCGAATATCTCTACATCAGCGTCCACTATTTCAAGAAAACGCTCAATACCCGTCATTCCGTTCTGAAACTGTTCCGCAAATTCGATAATGCGACGAATGGTGGAAATGAGTGTGGTAACGTAAAGCATATACGCCACCAGATCTCCGGGCGCGATAATGCTCTTTATCATAAATATTCCGCCCACCGTCAGCACCAGAACATACATCAGCCCGTCAAATACCTTTACCGAGGTATGAAACAGCGCCATATACCTGTAAGATTCTTTTTTTATGTCAAGAAATTTTCCGTTGTCCGTCTCAAATTTTTCCTTTTCTATTTCTTCGTTGGTAAACGCCTTTACCACCTTATGTCCCAAAAGGCTGTCCTCTACGCGGGCGTTCAGCTCTCCTATCTGATGCCGGCGCTTTCTGAACGCGCCGCGCATCTTGAAATTAAGTTTCATACAAACTATCGTCATTACGGGAACGCAGAGAAAAATAAGCAGCGTCAGCAAAATGTTGATCTGAGCCAGAACTATAAAAGAAATCACCGTTTTTATCGCGGCAATAAAAAATTCTTCGGGACAGTGATGAGCAAATTCCGTTACGTCAAACAGATCGCTTGAAATACGCCCCATTATCTGTCCCACCTTTGTATTGTTGTAATACGTATCCGAAAGCTTCTGTAAATGGTCGTAAGCGTCTCTTCGCATATCAGTCTCGATTTTTGCACCCATAACGTGCCCCATATCCGCCATATAGTAACCGGCAATGCAGTCTATTACCCTCAACCCCAGATAGAGCAGCCCCAGCATTACTATCGTGTTAACCGACAGCGCCGCCAGATCGCGAAGCCCTTCATTTGTTATATACCGCATAATAAGCGGCAATACCAGTTCACATACCGTAGTAAGCGAAGCACAGAAAAGATCCAAGCACAGCGTTTTTCTGTATTTTTTAAAATAAGGGGCAAATCTTCGGAAAAGCTCTCTTGAGGTGTACCCTTTTTGCTCCATATGTGTATTTTCCTTTCTGTTTTTTGTCAAAAATTCGATTTCCCCCGTCTTTATGACAGGGGAGATTGAATTTATCTATTATTCTTTTACGCAGTAGCGACCGCCGGGTTTTGATTCGATCAATCCCTCCATCTCCATATCTATAAGATAAAGGGAAACATCCTCCGGCGAAATATCACAGCCGCCGGTTATTTCTTCAAGCTGCTTTGTTCCGTTTTCATGCAGAAAATCGAATATCGTTTTTATCTCCGGCTCCCGTGAAGCAAATTCAAATCTCTCAGCGGTTTTTTCGCCGGAATGCTTACTGTCGGATTGAGGCTTGACGGGGTTGCTTTCACGAAATACAAAGGGCTTGTCATATGATATTTTGAATTTTTTGTTGAGTTCCTCAAGCTGATCCGTAAAATCGTTGAAATAGTAATTTACCACGTCAAGATAATTGAAAAGAGGTATTGCGCCGTCGCGGAGAAGCCCTACAACACCGCAGTAATTAGCCGAAAACAAGTCGGCGGGAGGTATACAGAACAAATCGCGCCCCTGATTTATGGCGTGATTGGCGGTGATAAGAGCGCCGCTTTTCATTCCCGCCTGAAATATCACGGTACCTACACCCAAGCCCGATATTATCCTGTTTCTTGCACAGAAATAACTGCGTGACGGACGCTCCGTGGGGAGAAGCTCGCTTATGCAGGCGCCGCCCAAACGATATATTTCCTCTCTGAAAGCCATCGTTCCGCGGGGATAATCCACCGTTAAGCCGCAGGCAAGAACGCCTACTGTCTTTCCGCCCACGTCAACTGCCGCTTTGTGTATCGTATGATCCACTCCGAAGGCCATTCCGCTTATCATAACCACGCCCAACCTTGCCAGATCGGAGGAGGTTCGTCTGGTCACCTTGGCCGTATATTGGGTCATGTCCCTCGAACCTACCGCGGAAATACAAATATCGCTGTTAAGGCAGGAAATATCTCCTTTATAAAACAGTATTACGGGAGGATTGTAAATATTAAGAAGGTTTTTCGGATAAGCTTCGTCGGAAAAAGAAACGATGCTTATACCGTTTTGTCGGCAAAGCTCAAGTATCTTCTGAGAATTATCAAGAGAAGCGCCGTTGACGCGTCTCATCTCGGCGGGCGAAAGAAACTTTTTTCCGTCGCCGCCGTACACAGCTTCGTACACCGCCTTAGTAGAGCCGTAACGCCGGATCAGTTCACGGGACTTCGGGTTTGCGGCTCCCATAAGCTGCTGAAGCCACAGATAATATTCAATCATATACTTTTTCTCCTTATAATTTTTTATTGTCCTCCTGCCTTATCTGGACGCGGCGAATCTTTCCGCTTATCGTTTTGGGAAGCTCGTCCACAAATTCAACAATACGCGGATACTTATATGGCGCGGTATTTTTCTTTACATGAGTCTGAAGCTCCTTTTTAAGCTCCTCGCTGGCGGCATATCCCTTCGCCAGCACCACAGTAGCCTTTACCACCTGACCTCTCACCGGATCGGGAGCGGCGGTTATAGCGCATTCCAATACCGCCGGGTGGGTTATAAGCACGCTTTCGATCTCAAACGGACCTATACGGTAGCCGCTGGACTTGATAACGTCGTCGTTGCGTCCCACGTACCAGAAATAACCGTCTTCATCCTTCCATGCGGTGTCGCCGGTATGGTATACCCCGTTGCTCCACGCTTCGTCGGTAAGCTCGCTGTTTTTATAATAACAGCAGAACAAACCGTCTTTTCCCCGCTCCGCCCTTACAACTATTTCGCCCACCTCGCCCGCGGGAAGCGAATTATCGTTTTCGTCGACTATGTCCACATTGTAAAGAGGCGTGGGTTTGCCCATGGATCCCGGACGTGGAGTCATTCCCTTAAGGTTGGCAAGCAGCGCGGTGGATTCTGTCTGACCGAACGCCTCCATAAGCTTTAAACCGGTATATTCCAGCCATTTGTTGAACACTTCGGGATTCAGAGCCTCTCCCGCTATGGTGGAATACTTAAGGCTGCTCAGATCGTAATCCTGAAGCCCTTCTTTTATAAAAAACCGGAACATTGTGGGAGGAGCACAGAAAGACGTAATCTTATAATCCTGCATTATCTTAAGCATATCGGCGGGTACAAACTTGTCGAAATCGTATACCATGACGCAGCTTCCCAGAGACATCTGTCCGTAAAGCTTGCCCCATGCCGCTTTGCCCCAGCCGGTGTCGGAAATGGTAAGGTGAAGCCCGTCGGGATCCACATTCTGCCAGTACTTTGCGGTCTGGATATGACAAACGGCATATTTGTGGTTGTGTACCACCATTTTCGGATAACCGGTGGTGCCGCTTGTAAAGTAAAGCAGCATAAGATCGCCGCAGTTTGTATCCACACGCTCCATTGTATCCGGCTGCTTTTTTATTTCCTCGTCAAAGTCAACCCATTCGCCGTCGGCTCCGCCGCGGCAGATAAACTTGGCTTTAAGCTCCCAGCTTATTTCCTTCTGAGCCTGATCAACATATTCCTTGACCTCCGGATTGTCATATGTGCACACTATGGATTTTACGTCCGCCTGTTCAAAACGGTAGGTAAAATCGTGGGTGGTAAGAAGGTGGGTAGCGGGAATCGCTATGGCTCCGAGCTTTATAAGACCGATTACGGCGTACCAGAACTGATAGTTTCTTTTGAGTACCAACATTACCGTATCGCCCTTTTTAACGCCTTTGGAAGCGAAAAGATTTGCCGCCTGAGTGGAAAGTCTCGATATCTCACCGTAGGTAAATTCCTTCTTTTCTCCCCGGACATTTGTCCATTTTAACGCGGGACGAGTCGGTTCAAGCTCGGCAAATTTGTCTATAATATCATAACCGAAATTGTAATTTTCGGGGCAGTTTACCTCGAATTTATTGAGTACACCGTTTTCGTCAAAACCTTCCCTGACGAATTTTTTGTAATAATCCAGCACCTGTTCCATTTTTTCTTGTCCCTTCCTCAATGTCGTTTTTATCTCGTTTGTTCCGTTATTTTTATATTTTATATATTTATGCTTAAATAAGTATAGCGAGGAATTTACAGTCCTTTCCTCCGTAAGCCACCATTCCGTGAGGATTCTTGCTGTTGTAATAAACACAGTCGCCCTCGTTCAGTATTTCCTCATGGCCGTTTATTATAATCTTGAGCTGCCCCGACAGGATATAGTCCATTTCCTGTCCGTCATGTACCGAAAGATGGATAGGTTTGTTTTGCTCTTCCTCGGAATATGGGGCTTCCACCACAAACGGCTCTATTTTCTTGTTTTTAAAAAGATAGGCGATATGCTGATAGGTAAAACCTATTCGCCTTTCTATGGGCAGACCGCTGTCCTTTCGTACCACCGAATAGGTTCGCAGCTTAGGCTCCTCACCCGTAAGCAGCTCTATCATCTCGACGCCCAAGGCTTCGGCGCAAGCGTTAAGAAAAGATAATGAGAAGTCTTTTTCACCGTTTTCAAAGCTCATGTATTCATCACTTGTAGTATTTGTCTTTTCGGCCATAAAGTCGATGTCTATATCAAGATATTCCCTTGTAGACTTAAGCCTTGAGGATACCTCTTTAATATTGTAATTCATCGTTTTGTTCCTTTCTAATATTCTTTGCAAATAAAATTTCCCTCTTTCCGCAGTTGAGGTTATTATATCATAAAAAGAGCGACCATAGGGAGCGATACCTCTTGAGTGATAAAATGTTCTCAGACATAAAGATAATTACTACCTCTTTCCGCAGTCTGAGGTTATTATATCATATTTTATTGGCAATTTCAACCGTTTAAAATCAAAAAACGCTGGAAAGCGCGATTATACGCTATGTTTTTCGCATACGTCTTTCAAACGGCATGATTCGCAAAGCGGCTTTCGCGCACCGCACACAAGCCTTCCGTGCCATACAAGCCTATGGCATAATCCGAGACCCTCTTCGGGCTTTACAATTTCTCTCAGCATCTTTTCCACCTTTACCGCGTCTTTTCCTTCCGCAAGACCTATGCGGTTTGTAAGCCGTATGACATGAGTGTCGCATACAAACGCGGGCTTTCCGTAAAGCTCGCCCGCTATAAGATTGGCGGTTTTTCTTCCCACTCCCGCAAGGCGGGTAAGCTCCTCTACCGTATCCGGAACAGTATCGCCATACTGCGTATGAAGCTGACGGCACATTTCAACTATGTCTTTCGACTTGGTTTTAAACAGTCCGCAGGAGCGTATGTATTCGGCCACCTCTTCTTCGTCGGCTTCGGCAAAATCTTTGATTTCCGGAAATCGTTCAAACAGCGCCGGAGTTACCTTATTGACTCTTACGTCGGTGCACTGGGCGGAAAGTCGGGTGGCTATCAGAAGCTCATGCGGCTTTTCAAAGGTTAAAGCGCACTTTACTTCGGGGTATTCTACCTTTAAAAGTTCGATAACCTTCTCGGCGAGAAGCTTTTTATTATTTTTCATAAACGTGCCTCTTTTTATCTATGATTAAAGCGCGGCTAATACCAATTCCGCAACTTGATTAAAGATTGGTATTAAACAAGCTGCCGGATACTATGAATTTTTACTCAAAAGGATACCTGACTCCCCACTTTTCTCTCAGCGCGTCCATTATCCTTAACATTTTCACGGTTTCTTGATGTGGCATTTCCTCGGTTTGCGTAGCACCGTGCTCTATGGCCTTTACCGCCGCTTCCAGCTCATATTCAAAGCCTGTAATCTGCGGCGGCCTTTCCGTTACTTCTCTTTTTCCGCCTGCGCAAACGGTTATCTTTTCAATGTCTATTATAAAATCCGCCTCGATCCGTCCTTTGGTACCGTAAATCACGCCCCTCGAATCCATTTCCGACACCATACTGCTGCCCAGCACCGCCATTTTACCGCTTTTATAGGTCAGTACAAAAGCGTTCTGAAGGTCCACTCCTTTTTCGCTGATCTCCGCATTGGTATCAATTCTTTCCACCGGCTCGTTTATCGCCATGGAAGCAAAGTTCAGCGGATAAATTCCAACATCCAAAAGCGCACCTCCCGCAAGATCCGGCTCGGTAAGGCGCTTCACGTTTGTCATCTCGCCTCCTGTAAAGGCGGTGACCTGCGTTACTTCTCCAATGGCTCCGCTGTTCAGTATTTCGTTAAGCATTTTTTGAATCGGCTGGAATCTTGACCACATAGCTTCTCCCGCAAAAAGCCCCTTTTCCTCAGCTAAGGCGAATACTTTTTCAGCTTGCTCCGCGTTAACCGCCAAGGGTTTTTCCACCAGAACATGTTTCCCGTGATTAAGGCACATCGTTGCATTTTCGGCGTGAAAAGCGTGAGGCGTCGCAATATACACAAGATCCACATTTCCGTCGGCCGCCATTTCTTCGTAGCTTCCGTAAGCCTTTTCGGCGCCGAATTCCTCTGCAAAGGCTTTTGCTTTTTCGGCAGACCGGCTTGCAGCGGCGTAAAGAACGGCATATTCAGCATTGTTTACCGTAGCCGCCATTTTTCTCGCGATTCCGCCTAATCCCAATATTGCAACGTTTATTTTTGTTTTCATTTTACGACCGTTCCTTTCTTTTATCTGTGCCTTCCGCCTCCGCCATGTCTTCCGCCGCTTCCGGATCTGTGAGTAGAGCTGCGTCCTCCTCCCCCTCCGCCGGAACTGCCGGAGCTTCTGGGCGAATAAATTCTGTTGGTAAAGTTACCTAAAAATATGTCCTCAAACCTTTTATAAGAAAGCGTATTCTTGTTGATGTAAAAAGCGCCCGAAGGCTTTTCCAGCCTATACTTTTTAAGATTGTTAAAGAAAATTATTATCCCCACTATCAATGCAATAATTCCCATTACAAGCATTCCGGCAAAAAAATCCACCGCTTCCACCTCCGCGCCCATTACGTCAGCCTGGTGGTTCGCCTTGCCCATGTCATAGTAATATTCGGCGGTATCAAGAAAATCCATTGCCGCCTCCGCAAAATTTCGTGAAATTATATTGTCATACGCGGAGTCCAAAAGCCGCTCTATTCTGTAATCACTGTAATAGTTTATACAGGCTCCGCTGGTGGAGATATAATCGTATTCCGTATCGTTGTTTATCAGAAACAGTATTCCGTTGGTATTTATTCCGCAAAGTCCGTCATACATATCGTCGGCATATGTCACTGTGTGTTCATCGGTTTTCGGCTCTCCTATATCGTCGCAAACGCAGACAATAATATTGAAGCCGCTTTTTTCGGCAAAGCGCTCGGCTTTTTCCGTTATGGTCTCCGCCTCTTTATCGCTTATCCACTTGCTTTCGTCGATAATGTACACCTTCGGGTCGGCTTCGGCGCATACACTTACTGCAAAAACAAGCGCAAAAATTGCTCCTAAAAGAAAAAACGTCAGATATTTATATTTTTTCATTTTAATTTCCTTTTTCTCTTTTTCCCACAATCAGCATACGGCCATCAGGAACGATATTGCTGCCGCGATAATCAGAGGAATACCAAAACTGAACAAAGTCAATTTAAGCTTGTTTACGGGAAGCATACCGCCGTATTTTCCGGTTTGTCCGTTCATAGCGTAATAGTACATTTTTCCTTTATGATTATAGGATAAAAACCACATTGGAAGCATTACGTATTTCCAGCGTATACCCCTGAGAGCATATTTTTCATTGGTATACGCAACACGGGAATAACCCTTCACGGAGCTTCTGAACTCTTCTTTGGCGGCGTCGATCATTCTTTTTTGCACTCGTTCGTATACCATGTCCTTTGAAACGTCGTATTTTTCCGCACAATGCCCCGAAAGATAAGGCATTTCAAATTTCACCAGATCCGAATAATTAAACGGTTCGATGCTTTCCATCAGCGTGTCGTCCGCTTTTGAGGAGCCATCGGCGGGAACGCCGTCAATATTTATTTTTCCCGCTCTTATCACCGAATACTTGCTTTCGGTTTTGTATATGTAATCTCCCCTTCTCACAGAACCCATGCTCTTATATCCGTCGGCGGTAATGTTTCCTTCCACCACGCCGTCCGCCAGCCAGAACGGAACATACAGTCCCTTTATTTTTTCCAACGTTTTTTGGCTTCTGAAATCCTTTTGCAGAAACATTCTGTGTTTTTTCGTCCATTGGTCAAAGTCAGCCAAAGCCC
This sequence comes from uncultured Ruminiclostridium sp., assembly GCA_910585505.1. GTDB lineage: Bacteria > Bacillota > Clostridia > Oscillospirales > Ruminococcaceae > Ruminiclostridium_E. Next base: position 10,388 of record CAJUFF010000040.1, read on the forward strand.
GTTCCTTAGTTATCTTAAAGGGAATAATCATATCCGGGCAAAATTCGCCGCTCAGTCTTCCCGAAAGTACAACGGGACTGTGACAATAATGACAAAAAGCGGAAGCGGAAAGCTCCGAATCGGTTATTACCTCAGCGCCGCAGGTAGGACAGACATAGAGATTGTTGTCCTTTGCGAATATTTTCTCGTTATTTTCGTCTCTGTCGTGTTCCTGTACCGCTTCGGCTTCGGGTTCTTCAAGGTCTTGCATGAGGATTTCCATAGCCTTTGCGGTCATTGCTTCGATTTCGTCCTTGTCGAAACGGCCTCTGCAATAATCGCAGTTAAAGCTTTGGGTTATAGTGTCAAACGCAAGAGGGGCGTTACAGTTCGGACACTTGTAGGCTATTGATTGATCGGGCATTTCGGGTTCCTCATTTCGGGTTTTATTTATATGATATTATTATTTTACATTATGACAAGCGGCTTGTCAAGGGCTGTTTTTAATACTGTTTGAAAATCATAATATAAAAACGGATAAGTTCTAAGGCGCCACCGCACGCTAATACTAATATCGGTTTAAAAAGTGGATAAAATGGTTTTTTAAACCGATATTAGTGTTTAGGGTGTAACTCTGTTTTGACTGTAGACTTTGTTATATTTTGTCTACAGTCAAAACAGAGATTAGTATAAGCCGTCAGGCAGACACTGCGCGGTGGTGCCCTAAGTGTTTCGTTAAAAAACGCCGTACCGCACCGGATTTTTTACGCGTTAAGCGAAATCTTAAGAGAGACTCTGCAACTCCATTATAAAATCAAACCGAGATTTTTATTGACATACTTAAAATCCCCCTTGACAATACCTGTTTTCGGTATTATAATTAAAAAACAAGCAAACAAAAAAAGGAGCTGCTTAAATGGAAAAAAAGTACGACTTTACCGCCATTGAAAAAAAATGGCAGAAATACTGGGAGGAAAATAATACCTTCCATGCCGAAAATAACAGCGATAAACCCAAATATTACGCTCTTGTGGAATTCCCTTATCCTTCGGGACAGGGGCTTCACATAGGTCACCCGCGTCCCTATACCGCAATGGACATAGTGGCTCGTAAACGCAGATTACAGGGCTATAACGTACTGTTTCCGATGGGCTGGGACGCTTTCGGACTCCCTACCGAAAATTACGCCATAAAAAATAAAATTCACCCTGCATTGGTTACCCAAAACAATATAAAAAGATTTAAAAGCCAGCTTAAGTCGTTGGGTCTTTCTTTCGACTGGGACAGAGAAGTAAATACCACCGATCCGGAATACTTTAAGTGGACCCAATGGATATTTATTCAGCTCTTTAAAAAAGGTCTGGCATATAAAAGCAAGATGGCCGTTAACTGGTGCACCTCATGTAAAGTTGTTCTGGCTAACGAGGAAGTGGTGAACGGCTGCTGCGAACGCTGCGGCGGAGAGGTTATCAGAAAGGAAAAATCCCAGTGGATGTTAAAGATAACCGAATATGCTCAAAGACTTCTTGACGATCTGGAGCTTGTGGACTATCCCGAAAGGGTGAAGTCCTCCCAGATAAATTGGATAGGCCGCTCAACCGGCGCGGAGGTTAAATTTGAAACCTCGGCGGGCGATACCCTTACCGTTTACACCACACGTCCCGATACTCTGTTCGGCGCTACCTATATGGTAATTTCCCCCGAACATCCTTATATAGAAAAATGGAGCGATAAACTTGACAACATAGAGGAAATAAGGGATTATCAGCAAAAAGCCGCGAAAAAATCCGACTTTGACCGCACAGAGCTTAATAAGGAAAAAACGGGAGTAAAGCTCGGCGGCGTTACCGCCGTAAATCCCGTAAACGGAAAAGAAATCCCCATATTTATTTCCGACTATGTTCTGATGGGTTACGGCACCGGCGCGATTATGGCGGTTCCGGCTCATGACGAGCGCGACTACGAATTCGCAAAAGTATTCGGGCTGCCCATAATTGAGGTGGTAAAGGGCGGAGATATAACAAACGCGGCTTTTACCGACTGTGCCACAGGAGTTATGACAAACAGCGGATTTTTGGACGGGCTTTCCGTAGAGGACGCCAAGGTAAAAATAAAGGAATGGCTTGCCGAAAACGGAAAAGGTCACGAAAAAGTGAACTTTAAGCTCCGTGACTGGGTGTTCAGCCGTCAGCGCTACTGGGGTGAGCCAATCCCGCTGGTGTATTGCGAAAAATGCGGCTGGGTTCCGATTCCCGAAGAAGAGCTGCCCTTGACTTTGCCCGATGTGGAAAGCTATATGCCCACCGATTCGGGAGAAAGTCCGCTGTCCGCACTTGAAAGCTTTATAAACACCTCCTGTCCCCACTGCGGAGGGAAAGCAAAGCGCGAAACCGACACTATGCCTCAATGGGCAGGATCAAGCTGGTATTTCTTAAGATACTGCGATCCCGATTTCAAAGCGGGCGTGGCTTCAAAGGAGGCTCTGGATTACTGGATGCCGGTTGACTGGTACAACGGCGGTATGGAGCATACCACGCTCCATCTGCTTTACAGCCGCTTCTGGCACAAATTCCTTTACGATATAGGAGTGGTTAGCACCAAAGAACCTTATATGAAGCGAACCAGCCACGGAATGATATTGGGAAAGGATCCCGAAAATCCGGGACAGTTCACTAAGATGTCCAAATCAAAAGGCAATGTGGTTAACCCCGACGACGTTGTAAAGGAATTCGGCGCGGATACGGTAAGACTTTACGAAATGTTTATCGGAGATTTTGAAAAAGCCGCCCCTTGGCAGGAGGAAGGAATAAAAGGCTGCAAGCGTTTCCTTGACCGCGTATGGGGTCTGAGGGAGCTTGTTTCCGACGAAGAACAGTACAGCGGGGAGCTTGAATCGGAAATGCACCGTACAATTAAAAAAGTCGGAGAGGATATCGAAGGACTTAAATTCAACACTGCAATTGCCGCACTTATGTCTCTCCTGAACAAATTTTATTCTTTGGGCAAAGTGACAAAGGGGGAGTTCAAAAGCTTCCTTATCCTTCTTTACCCGTTTGCACCTCATATTTCCGAGGAGCTGTACAGCGAAGTATGCGGCGAAGATGTAATAGATAATCAAAGCTGGTGCGAATACGACGAAGCTCTTTGCGTTGACGCCACCGTTGAAATAGCGGTTCAGATAAACGGAAAGGTGAAGGCAAAGCTTCAGGTGAATGCGGGACTTGACAAGGACGCTCTCGTAAAAACCGCTTTGGATAACGCTGAGATTACTAAGCTGATTGAAGGAAAACAGATAATAAAAAGCATCGGAGTCCCCGATAAATTAGTCAATATTGTTGTTAAATAACCGTCAATATTGACAAAAATAATTAACTCTTTAATACAAAGTCACGATTTCACAATTTATTATATTATATTCTTGACTTTTTTATTATTTATGATATACTGATAGTTGCATATTGAGGAATTAGACCGCATACATTATTTTTTGCGCGGTCTGAAAGGAGAAAAAAATGGGCATAAGAGAAAACTTCAAACGTGGATCCATTGAAATGCTTATCCTTTTCTTGCTTACACAAGAGGATATGTACGGCTACCAGTTAGCGCAGGAGATCAATGAGAGAAGCGAAGGCCAATTTGACATCACCGAGGGATCAATGTACCCGACCCTTTACCGACTAATCGAGAAAAACGCCATAAGCGATTATAAGAAACTCAGTGGAAAGCGCCGCACCAGAGTTTATTATCATATCGAAGAGGAAGGCGTCGAGCTTCTGGAAAAGATTAAGGAAGATTATCACGCAATCAACCAGGGTGTAGAAAAAATTCTGAGCGGAAAAAATGTTTCTTCTGCTGCCGCACCCAAGGCTCCGGCGAAAACATCCACAAGAGGAAGAAAGAAAAAGACTCAGGAATAACTCTTGACAGATTAGTATAAAACCCGTGAAGAAATGACTTCACGGGTTTTATAAATTATCTGATTTTATTTTTATAACTGCTTTAAACAAAGGTAATATCCACAGTTTTAAAAGGGATTAGTATAAATTACTTTTTTCCGTATTTACACCAGCATCGAAAAAGACAAAGCCACTGCACATAAGAAATATCGCCCGTCGGCGGTATCGGAGGCAGTTTTTCAAGCTTCAATGCGACTGAAATCTGCTTGGGAGTCAGCAGTCTGTATAAACCCCTCACTCCGTTTTTTCCATGCTCCAAAAAATTCTTATACTGTCGTTCCAGAGAAAAAGGAATATCGAATTTTTCCTTTCTTTTCAGTTCCAACATCACCACATCAACTTTAGGTGCGGGATGAAAATCCTGTCTGTTAAAATACCATATTATTTTTGAATTAAAAAAAGGCTTTAAAGTCAAGGAAGACAGACTATCCTTGGGCAGTCGGCAGAAGCGTTTTGCCGCGCCTTTTTCCATAATAAGCCACATCTCGTCAGGTAAATTCTCCGACTGAGTCAATTTACGCACAATTTCCGTCGTTTTCGAAAAAGGAATATTGGCAAAGACCTGAATCCGCAAAACTCAAACTGTTATAAATGCGAAAAAGCCGCATTGCAGTAAGGAAAATTCGCATATTTTTTGTTTAAAATTTCTTCACCCAAAAGGTGCAAAATTTTTGATATCAAAAAACTCAATTTTTCCTATTATAAAAGCTTATAATGTATGTTTTATAATTTGAGTTCTGCGGAATCAGGAAAGACCTTATACGGAATATCCGGCAGGGCGAATTTCAGAAAATCGCCGCAGTAAAGCCGGACGTTTCCGTTAATCTGCGGTTTTAGCTTAAGATAAAGCTCATAATCTATTTCATAAGATAACACCTTGCACTTTTCGGAAAGAGCCTTTGTTATATGGCCCTTTCCCGCGCCAATTTCAAGCACCGTGTCATTTTGAGATATGGTGGTTTTGGATATAAGCCTGTTTATGATTTTTCGGCTTGTCAAAAAATTCTGAGATATTGAATACGGTTTTTTTCCGTTTTTTTCGGACATAAAAAATACACCTCTTTCGCATAATTTCATAAGACGCAAAAAGGTATAGCTACACCACACCGAAAACAAAAAATTTTTATCGGTGTAAAATATAACTATACGATTTTAACGAATACGAAATACGCAAATCAACATAGGTGTACCTCTTTTAGTTTTTAATTTACTGCAATAGTATATCATATTTTGGATACGATGTCAAGAAAAATTTAAAGGTATTGCCTCACAATTATTGTTGCCAAATTGGAGCATTGCCGCTTACAGGTTATTAAAGATGAAAAAAACTGCTTGCTTTTTATATTTCTTAAAGACTTCTTAATAACTTTTAGGTTAGAATAAGAGAAAGAACGTATTCTCATAAAAAAGAAAGGTATTGTTTATGAAAAAAGTTATTCTATCCGCAAAGGGTCTTTGCAAAAGCTTTGCCCATAACGGCGGCCAGCTCCATATTTTATCCCATATTGATTTGGATCTTTACGAAAGTGATTTTACCGTGGTAATGGGCGCCAGCGGCTCCGGCAAATCCACCCTGCTCTACGCCTTAAGCGGTATGGACAGAGCGACGGCGGGCAAAGTTTCCTATAACGGAAAAGACCTGGTTTCCGTTAAGGAAAATACTCTCGCACAGCTCCGATATACCGATTTCGGATTTATTTTTCAGCAAATGCACTTGGTTGGCAATCTGAGCCTTATGGAAAACGTTTTGGTGAGCGGCTATCTCAACAAAGAACGAACTGCCGCCGAAGTAAAAACGCGTGCGGAGGAGCTGTTTTCCAAAATGAACATATCCCACATAAAAACTCACCTCCCCTCTCAGGTTTCGGGAGGAGAACAGCAGCGATGTGCCGTAGCAAGAGCGGTAATAAACAGCCCGAAGCTGCTGTTCGCGGACGAGCCTACCGGAGCGCTGAATCGGAAAAACACCAACGAAGTGCTAAACCTTCTCACCGAACTGAACAGGGAGGGACAAAGCGTGCTGATGGTTACTCACGACATAAGAGCGGCTCTGAGAGCAACAAGGCTTTTGTACTTGGAGGACGGAAAAATAACGGGAGAGCTTGAACTTGCTCCTTATGTAAAAGAGGAAGAAAAAAGCCGCGAAACACAGGTTAATGCTTGGCTCTCCTCTCTGGAATGGTAAGGAGGCGGGGATAATACTATGGAATTGCTGATATTGCTTAAGGCAAATATAAAAAAGAAAAAAAGCGCTTTTATTTCCATAGCGCTTCTTATGATGATAGTAACCTCCGTATTGACGGCAATATTAAGCGCTGTTGACAATTATAATGGCGGACTGGAAAAAGCCTTTGAAACCGCGAACAGCGGAGATACTGTTCTGTTTATAGATAAGGAATATCTGACCGATGAGCTTAAGGAAAGCGTGGAAAACAACCGTCTTGTGAAGAGCGTCGCATATTTTGACACCTTGGTTGCCAGCCGCATAGCCTACGGAGAAAAACATGACGGTAACAGTGAATTTTTACAGAAAATGCGTGACGGTATAAAGCTTTTCAGCTTGGATTTGAACCGTTTTGAGGACAAGGTGCCCGAACTTAAAGCCGGAGAGGTATACCTGCCTTTGGGTATGAAGGACAAGATATACTGTAACGTCGGGGATACGGTCACCTTTGATTTTTCAGACAATATCGTCGCGGATTTTAAAATAGCCGGTTTTGTACAGGAACCCTCATTCGGCGCACAAACTATCGGCTGGAAGCAGGCATTTATAAGCGACGAGGATTACGATAGATTGAACGAAAAGCTGGAGAAATCCGAAAAAAACATGGGCGAAGTCTCTTCGGCGCTGATAATGGCAATATATAAAGCGGATAGCTGTGACTTCAGCGCGGGCAAATTTCAAAGAGAGCTTAATCTTGAAACCGGAATAATAGACAATTCCTACGGCGCCCTTACTAAAGATCAAACCATAAGATACAGCACGCTTATGCCCGAAGTGCTGACAAAGCTGTTTACGGTATTTGCGGCGTTTCTGTTCCTGATAGTTCTTATACTTATAAGCCACAGCATAAGTACGGATATCCAAACCGATTACGTAACCTTTGGCATACTGAAATCACAGGGTTTTTCAAGAAAAAAGCTGTCACATTTGTTTTTTGCCCAATACCTAATCGCGGAAGCTTTGGGCGTGTTTTTAGGGACATTTTTATCTATTCCCATTGAAAGCGTTATTACCAACGCCTGCCGCCTGATAACCGGAACTATGCCAAACAGAGGTATTTCCGCGGGAAAAAGTCTTTTGCTTATCGGCTGTATCCTGCTTATAAGCGCGGTTCTTATCTTTATCAAAACCTTGCCCTTGGGAAAAATCTCTCCCGTAAAAGCCATCAGCGGAGGAAAAGAGGATATTTATTTTGACAGCAGGATAAAGCTGCCCATAAGCAAAAAGCTGCTATCCCTTACCATTGCCGCAAGACAGTTTACCTCCGCAAAGCAAAAATATCTGGGTGCGGTGTTTATTTCCGTTATCCTAATATTTTTTATGCTGACGATAAATCTTATAATGAATCTTATGAACTCGAAAAACGCGCTTCTTGCTATGGGAACAGAATTTGCGGATATTGCCGTCTACTGCTCCGATTCGGCCTACGAGGAATATCTGAGTGAAATAAAGAATTTTATAAGTGAAAGGGCGGAGATAAAGGAAATTTTTTACAGCGATTACACCTATCTTTCCGTAAACGGAGAAAACCTGATGGCACGCATAGTAAGAAACCCCGAAAAAATAACGCCTATTTTAAAAGGCAGGGCTCCCATATACGATAATGAGATCGTCATTACGGAAATGATAGCCGAAACCATTGAAAAAAATGTCGGCGATAAAGTAAAAATAACCGCCAAGGATCGTGAAGCGGAATATATTATTTCCGGGCTTTACCAGACCACCAATGACAGCGGAATGTGCTTTGCTTTTTCCGAAAATGCCGTAAACAGACTGTTTGATTATAAGGTATTAAATATGAGCATTATGCTGAGCGAAAAAGATAACGGCAGAGCGGAAGAAATAGTTGAAATGCTGGAAAAGAAATACGACAGAGATGACAATGTGAGCTTTGGCGCATACAACATAAACAACTATATAGGAGCGGGAATTATAGAAATAATAGATATTATGAGAGTGCTCATTTATGTTCTGTCCGCATTTTTTGCTCTGATAACGGTAAAAATGGTCTGTACAAGAGCATTATTGCAGGAAAGAACAGATATAGGCATATATAAGGCTTTAGGATATACGGTGCGCAGTCTGAGACTGGGCTTCGGATTCAGATTTCTGATAACGGCCGTTTTGGGCACTGTCTTGGGCATAGCCGTAAGCCTGCTGTTTTCCTCGAAGCTGCTGGGGCTGGGGCTTAGTCTTGTCGGGCTTTCCCACCTGCCAACCGAGATTGATTTTATATCGGTAATTATACCCTCGGTCATGCTGACGCTTTGCTTTTTCGTATTTGCTTACTGGGCAAGCGGAAAGATAAAGAGGATAAAAATAAGAGAGCTTGTGACGGAATAAGAAAATTTGTAAATCGGAGTTTTGGGCGCACACATCAAATCTCGGATTTATTAAAAATTGCTGTAAAAAACTCTTTACGGTTCGGGGTTATCCCCAAAACGTAAAGAGTTTTTTACGTAACGATTATACTAATCTCTGTTTTGACCGTAGACAAAATATAACAAAGTCTACAGTCAAAACAGAGTTACACCCTAAACACTAATATCGGTTTAAAAAGCCATT
>CAJUFF010000041.1 GCA_910585505.1 uncultured Ruminiclostridium sp.
AAAAATGGTTTTTAATTGGTTAACAGTGTTTCGGGAGTAATAACCACTTTTTAAAATATGGGATTAGCAGTATCAGCGTGCCCGCTGCGCCGATTTTCCAATACCGTAATAATAACTTAACATAAGGAATATAAGCGCCAAGGCAATCAACCGCCTTGTTTTTCCTCCGCCCTTCCCCCAGATTATAAGCTTACGGTACAATTTTTCCTTGCGCTCTTCCGACATTCCGCCTATCCCCGCACCGATAAGACTGAAAGTCATAGCCGCCGACATAGACGTTATTCCTACGGCAATGAATATGGAAGTATAGGACTCAACGCCTGTGTTCAAAGGAGAATCGGCGTTCACATCTTTATCCTTACATACGAATGCGTAAACCGAAAATTTGTCCGTTGCAAACGTAATTGTGTCCGCATCGCTGTCAAGATCCTTTAAAACATCGGCTGTACCGTTATGTACACGTATAACTGCGTATTCTATGTCATTCTCCCTCAGCGTTTCGGGGATAACGATTTTTACGGTAACGGCGCGATCCGTATCGGTCAGTTTATAACGGATCCCGTCAATAATCTTGTAAAGATTTATATCGAGATATTGCCATACCTCAAAGTCATCAAGCGCTTCTCTGACAGCGATGCCATCAGATTCGGAAACCGTGTCGATTTTCTCCGCCGTCAAAATAATCTCCGCATTGCTGCCGCTGTCCGTCAATAATCTTTCCCGATTAGTCAAAACATTATTCGCCAGCTCCGAAACACTGTCGCAAAGCTCGATTGTGTAATCCGCCGATTCAACTCTCTTGGAAATACTGCCCGTGCCCACTCCAGCGGCATCAGACGTATCGGAAGTCTGAGCGGCGGTTTCCTCCGGTATAGTCTCCGAGTACGAGCTGACCGGATCAGCGGCAGTATATGTACTTGTACTTGTTTCGGGAATTACAAATCCCCCATGAAAATTACTGCTTTCCGTGGAAGGAGTAACGGGAGGTTCGGTTTCGCTTGGCGGTGTAACAGGCGGATCCGTTTCACTGGGTGGTGTCACAGGAGTATCTGTTTCGCTCGGCGGCGTAACAGGCGGATTTGTTTCACTCGGAGGTGTAACAGGCGGTTCCGTTTCGCTCGGAGGTGTAACGGGCGGTTCCGTTTCACTTGGTGGTGTAACGGGCGGTTCCGTTTCACTTGGAGATGTAACGGGCGGTTCCGTTTCACTTGAAGATGTAACGGGCGGTTTCGTTTCGCTCGGAGATGTAACGGGTGGTTCCGTTTCGCTCGGAGATGTAACGGGTGGTTCCGTTTCGCTCGGAGGTGTAACGGGCGGTTCCGTTTCACTTGGAGATGTAACGGGCGGTTCCGTTTCGCTCGGAGGTGTAACGGGCGGTTCCGTTTCACTCGGCGGCGTAACGGGCGTGGTCGTTTCGCTTGGCGATGTTTCGGGCATGGTCGTTTCGCTTGGCGATGTTTCGGGTATGGTCGTTTCGGAAACTTCAAGCTTCGGTAATTCCTCTGTCCTCTCATACCCGCAGATTTCACAGGTAAAGGTTTTTTCGCCCTCTTTTTCCGTTGTGGGTTCAACGGTAATTTTTCCCTCGTCCCAGTCATGCGGTTTTTCCGAATCGGGTTCTACCGCATCACAATTTTTACATTTCTTCCAATGTTTTTCAGAATCATTCTGCCATTTTTCTGCGTAATCGTGTTTTAGCTTTCCAATAATGGGTTTTTCGTCAAGTTCGTTTTTTGCGTTTTCATCGGCAAATATTTTTCCGCAGCCGTTTTCACCTTCACATACCCAGTGTTCGTCGTATCCGTTTTCCGTACATGTAGGTGAAACGGCCTCATAATGTACTATGCTGTGCGTATGAACGCGGAGCTGTACCACGTCGTTTTCGCTGTTGTTTACCTCATACGCGGGATCGTCGCTGTGGAAAAATTTGCTATAATCTGTGTTGTTAGTACCGGTTACATCCACCGGACTGCCATCGGATGGCTTAATCTCCGTGCTAACCCCTATGTACGCATTTTCCGTAAGTGGACTGGTCTTATCCAATGTTACCGTAAAGCCCTTGGCCAAACATAAATTGTTACTATTATCATCACATATGTTATCTTTTATAACAACGTTTCCGCCTATAGTGGTATTTCCTTCCTTAACATACACGCCTCCGTTAAATTTTGTGCTGTTTTTGGTAATTTCACCGTCATAAATATAACACTCGGATCTTGAACCGATACATAACCCTCCTCCACCATCCGATGGATAAAAACAATTTACTTTGTTTTCTTTGATTTTACCTTTATATATAAAAATTGAGCCGTTTAAGTTGCATACACCCCCACCAATGTTAGAAGTATTTTCGCTTATCTCTCCTCCGTACATGCGGAAAGAGCTTTTGATATCCACATACCCTTCGATATATTCACCTTTACTGCACACGCCTCCACCCATATTATATTCGGAAGCTGCCGGTTTATTTCCTTTTATTTTGCCGCCATACATATTAAATGTCATTCTATTATACACACCGTTGCCGAAGTGTATTGCCAAATTTTCGCTGATTTCACCGCCAAACATGTTAAATGTCCCTTGATTGGTAACGCCCCCGCCACAATTGGGGTTGCTTGAACTGTTTCCGCAAATTTTACCACTTCCCACACAGTCGCACAGATTAAAAGTTTTATTTTGTTTTATAAAGATAATACCCGAAACCGTGTTTTTTGCGGATACGGTATGCCCGTTCAGACAAAGGCTTGTTCCGTCGGCAGGCGTCCAGCTTTCGGTAATATTTACGTCCGCCGTCAGATAATAATTTCCCGCGCTCGGCGGCATTGCGCTCGTATCATTCCATGCCGTCCATTTTTCGGTATTATGTCTGGCGTGAACATCGTCCGGACAGTTTTCCGCACCTTCGCAGACGCTGTGTTCATGATGCGTATCGGCATCATTTTTCTCATACATCCTTTCAAGCTCCGCGCTGTCGGCCAGTTCCGGCAGAATTACAGATATTTTTTCGCCGCCTCCGTTATTCCGAAGATTTGCGTTTTCCGCGCTAACATGGGAAAGTGCTGGCATACACATAATTTTAAACCCAATCGTCATTGCAAGAACAAGAGAAACGGCTTTAAGAACCGCTTGATTTACTTCGGTACGATTTTTCATGACAACCTCCGTTATGCGATTTTTTTGAAGCAGTGTCAGCAAAATTAATTAAGATATATTATACTATATTTTTACGGATTTGTCTATAAAAAAAGTGCCGACAAAATTTTTTTTAAAAATCGCTTGACAAACTCGCATGGACGTGCTATAATATATTAGTCGCCAATGAGGTGACGGAGTAAATGCTGGTGTAGCTCAGTTGGTAGAGCAGCTGATTTGTAATCAGCAGGTCGGGGGTTCGAGTCCGTCCACCAGCTCCACTTTAAAAATTCATATAATAAATCGGGAGCGTTCCAGAGCGGTCAAATGGGGCAGACTGTAAATCTGTTGCTTCGGCTTCGGTGGTCCGAATCCACCCGCTCCCACCAGTCGCAATGCGACTTCTAATATGCTCTCAGAAAACCTGGGGGCATATTTTTATGCTTATTTTTCCGAAAAATCTTTTTGGTAACGATAACACACATCATCTGAAAAATCGTCCTCGGTTTTACCGAGGACGATTTTTCAGGTTGGAAATGGCTTCGTCTTATCCTCAGCTCGTTTCCGTCCCGATTTTTTTGAATTTCCCTAAGGGAAATTCATTTTATACTAATAACCATTTTGACACAAGATAAAATCATAGTCAAAATGGTTATTACACCCGAAGCACTGTTAACCAATTAAAAACCGTTTTTTCCATTTTTTAATTGGTTAACAGTATTACTTAGCAAAAACAAAAAATACGGGAGGCTGACTTCAAGAAAGCCTGCCGGAATTTTTACCTTTTAATCAAAATTTTTTTGGTATCAATAACACGCAAAGGTAAACTTTCATAGGTTCTAAATAAAAAGCCTATGTTTGTCTATATGCGCGGCAAAGCGCGCAGCGCGGTGTTGCCTTAATTGGTTAACATCATTAAATCCACTTAGTCTTATCAAGCTCCGAGACGAACTTCTCCATTTCCTCTTTGGAACGTATGGTATGGGTGTGCGCAATAACCTCTCGTCTGTGGGCGGGAGTGAGTGTGGAAAAGTAACTCATGGCGTCGTTGTTTTTGGACAGCGCCATGCTGAAACCCAAAGGGATTTCGTTGTCTTTTTCGGGTACGGTCATAATCTTTCTTTCCTTTCTTATTTTTTTATACTATAGAACTCCAAAAAAATTAAATAAAATTACAACAGTGCAAAAAACACACAAGCATTGGGGGCGTTGCCCCCGTCCTATGGACTCCCCTGCTTCCCTTTCGGAGTCCGAAAGGGAAGCGGAAAGGACATTTAGTCGCTTCGCTCCTATTTATATTTTTGTTGAATTGCTATAGTATTGTATTTTAACCGAAGAACAGTATTAAAACCCCACCTCCACCTCCTTTACAACGCCTTTTTCCAATCCGACCTTAACCTCGTTCTCCCCCTTTCCCTTATACCTGAAGGTCGCGTTAATTTCTCCCCCATTAATCTTAATCCTTACCGAAGCCCCGTCAAATTCCGCCGGCAGCCTCGGCGCGAAGCTTACGGTGTTCCCTCTTACCTTAACCCCGAAGAGACCCTCGAAAATACATTTCCAATACCAGCCGGCCGCCCCCGTATACATGGACCAGCCCCCGCGTGCGTAACAGTGAGGATTGGTATAAATGTCGGCTGTCATAAAATAAGGCTCCCTTCCGAATTTCCCATCCTTATAGGAAGGATTCAGCATATTAAGCAGCTCGAACCCCCTCTTATTCTGCCCCAATTCAAAGCAGGAAATACAATACCATACCGCTCCGTGCGTATACTGTCCCCCGTTTTCCCTTACGCCTATGGGATATGACCTGACATACCCCGGATCCCGTCCGCTTTCGGAGTCGTTGTCAAAGGGAGGGGTAAACAGCTTTATTATCCCGTTTTTCCTGTCCACCAACTGTTCCCAGGCGGTGTTTGAAGCGGTAACGACTCTCTTGGTGTCGGGAAGACCGCAAAGGGCGGCAAAGGCTTGGGGCAAAAGATCAATTCTGCACGCCTCGCTCTCGTCGGAGCCCATTTTTTCCCCATCGTCATAAAACGCCCTCAGATAATGATCCCCGTCCCAGGCGTTTTCCTCTATCGCGACGCATAAATCGGCGATGTTCTTTTCCAATTCCTCCGCGTACGCTCCTTCGCCTCTTTCCCTCGCCACGGGGGCGAATTTTCTTCCGCAGATAATATAGAACATGGAAAGCCAGACGCTTTCCCCATTTCCTCCAGCCCCAACCCGGTTATACCCGTCGTTCCAGTCGCCGCTTCCCATTTTGAGAAGCCCGTTTTTGCCTTTCACAAAACCCTTTTCCATAGCCTTTTTACAATGTCCGAATACGCTTTCCTTCTCCCCGTTTCCCGATACCTCCATAAAAAGCTCGCTTTTATCATTGGGTAGCTGCGGACCGATACAATATTCCGTCTCCATACTCCAGAAATCGCCGCCCATGCCGTCCCCCTCCGTACCCGCGAACACCTCCGCGTATTCGCAGGCGGCATAGGGAAGCCACAGAAGATCGTCGCTGCATCTCGTCCTAACCCCCACCTTTTTACTCATATTACCGCAAGTAAATTCGTGCCACCAGTGCAAAACGTCACCCTCCGGAAACTGGCTCTGACAACAGCGTAAAATGTGCTCAAGGGCAATTTTCGGCGAAAGATACATTATGGAAAGACAGTCCTGAATCTGATCCCTGAACCCGAAGCCCCCGCCATTCTGAAAAAAGCCCGTCCTTCCCCAGATACGGCAGGACAATGCCTGATGGGGCAGCCATGTGTTGAAAAGCTTATTTAAGTTCCCGTCTGGAGTGGATATTTCAATGCTGTTTTCATAAGTTACTCCGCAGGGCGTGCCTTCAAGCGCCTTTACCGAATTTGACGCTTCGGCTTTGTTTTCGCAGTAGCCTAAAATATAGCGTATCCTCAGCTTTTCCCTCGGCGGCAGTACAATCGGCACTATTACCCCGACCGTTTCCGCGCTTACCCGACCCGTTTCTTCTTCGCACCTTGAAAAGTCTCCGCTTCTTATCTCCTCCTCGGAAAAGGAATAGCGTGCTTTTTTGCTGCAATAAATCACCGCCGCGCCGCCGTAATTGAGGTTTTGGGAATTGGAAATTATCAGCGCACCGTTTTCCGTCTCAGCCACGGGCATGGAACCGTTTACCCTGTCTCCCAAAACGGGCGTTATTTTATAAATGAGGTCAATCCTCTGTTCGCTGTCCGAGGTGTTTAAAAGAGTTACCGTAAGCTCCTTACCCAGTCCCTTGGAATATACCTTAACCGACGTTTCCGATTCGATACACCCCGCCTGCCCCTTATAAAAGCAGTACTGCGGAGTAAATTCCGCCAGACTTCCCCTAATAATATCGTATAGTACGTTCCCGATTTTTAAAAGCAGCATTTCGTTTCCGTTATCCGATATGGGGTCGTTTTCCCATGGAGTAAGCTTGTTTTCCCTGCTGTTCAGCGCCCATGTAAAACCGAGACTGTTTTGCGACAAAAGGGTACCGAAGCGCGGATTAGAAAGTATATTGCAGCGTATATTCTCCTCTTCGTTTACGATATATCCATCATCGGTAAAACGGCTTTCCTCTTTTTTGTGGGAGCATTGCCTTATTTTCAGCATCGCCCTCTGCTCCGTTTTCCGGTTTTCCTGCCATAAAACGGCGTTTTTTAACTCTGTTCTCGCCGAAAGGGCATATATAAGCGTCAGTATTTCGGGGGTAAGCTCCGATTTTAAAAACGCCCGTCCAAGACCCATCAAATCCCCTTCCGCCGCGCTCTTTTCCAACCCGTTTTCACACAATATTATAAGCTCGGACTTTACCCCGCAGCGGTCAAGTCCCTGTTTTAACAACACCATTGTTTTCGCTTCCTCTGCCTTCGCGATAAGCAAAGGATAGTCTCCCGATATTGAATACCCCCATAAAGCGTTTTTTCCGAGACGGTTTTCCTTTCTTGCGTTAAGAATAGTTTCCTCCTCGGTTTCGCCGTAAAGCAGGGCGGGCAGAGTAAGCGAAGCGATACGCCCGTGAACGGTTGACAGGGATAAAGGCGAAGGCGCAAAGTTTTCCTTAAGCTCCCCGCCCCTGCTCCTTAATCTTAAGGCCGCCTTTTTTGCTTCCTCCGCGCTGTCGGCGTAGCAGTAAAAGAAGGTGATCTTCTTTGTTTCCCCCGCGTCAACCGTCATATCGTCTTTCACGAAAAGACAGGGCGAGGGAATGGCGCGGTCATAGCATTCTCTTAAAAGCGCCTTATCGAAGAACGAAAAAGGCGAAGAGCCGAGACACGCCTCCTTGGAAAAACAATAGGTGAAATCCGCGTCCTCCTCCGAAAAACCCGCAGCGCAGGCCGTTACCTTGTTTCCGTCTCTTTCCTTGCGGTAAAAGACAAAAAGCTTGTTCTCTTTGTCATACTCTATTTTCAAGAACAGATCCATGAACATCGGATGAGCGGAATAATCCGCTTCCGCCGCCAAAGTAGGCTCGCTGTAAAGACACAAAGTTAGCTGTTTTTTCGTACGGCTTTTGTTTTTTACGCCAAAGGTGCGTATTTCCGCGTTATGCTCCGCCCTTACCCTCATTTCAAGAACCAGGCCTTTTTCCTCGCTCTTGTACACCGTCTCACTTTCGGAGAAAACCGTTGAAGGCTTAATTTTAAACTTGGGGTGATAAAAAAAGGGATATATTTCGCTTCCGTCGCAAAATCCGTAAAAAGCCCCGTGAGGACGGTCAATATAGCTGCGGGAATCCGTGCAGCCGTTTACCGTGCTCACTCCCTTATAAACGCCCTTAAACATACCGTTAGCGGAGGTAAACAGCGAAAGGCTGCCCCCGCTGAGAGAATTTATCGGAGAGCAGAAAAGCCTCTGTTCCTTGATCTCCTCTTTTTCCTTGGGAAATCTTTCCTCGATCTGATTCGGATCGGAATTCAATATTTTTTCTCCTGCCATTACTTTTTCCTCCGAAAGCTCCTCCGCTCTTTTTATCCTTTCGTCGCTTAAAAACAGCTTGGAGCAGATATTGTCCTTTAAAAGATTTGCGGCGCCCGCTATGCTCATTCCCACATGGTGAGCCATATGGCTTTGTATGACCGCAGCCTTTCTCCCCACACGCCGCCTTGTATAATCCACCGCTTCATAAAAACCGTACTTAGAATCTAAAGCTCCTTCTTTTTCAAGTCTGCACAGATTGTTCCAGCTTTCCAAAGGCTCCATAGACAGCGTAAGATAGCTGGAATAAGGGCTTATGACGCACTCGCTGTCCATTCCCCCCTTCAGGGCGGTTTTCTGCACCCCGTGCGCCTTGTACTGATAGTTAAGCTCGCTGTCAAAGGCGTAATAGCCGCTTTCGGAAATACCGAAGGGCGTGTGCCTTCGCTTCTGACAGTGAAAAGCGTATTTCAATGCCTCATAACACATACTTCCCTCCTTTGAGGTAATTAAAAGTTCGGGCATAAAAAACTCAAACATTGTTCCCGTCCACGCCACCGCTCCCGCATAGGCGCCGCTTCTCGACATTGTTCTGGAAAGCGCCCGCCAGTGCTCCTTGGGCGCCTGTCCCGTAGCAATTGCGGCATAGCTTAAAAGCCGCGCCTCCGACATCAGCATATCGTAATTGTGGTGGGAAAGCCGATCATTATCGGTGTCGTAGCCTATACTGAAAAGCTTGTTTCTTTCCCGATAGAATTCTGAAAGCCTTGTGGCGTTTATTATAAGGTCAAGCCTTTGTTTAAGGGTAGGAGAAAGCCCGTTTACCCTTAAACACTCCTTTACCGCTATAAGACAGCAAAAAAAGTTTCCGCTGTCCACCGACGACACAAAACCCGATATCGGCTTAAGGCTCTTTAAATCGTACCAGTTGTAAAGATTTCCACGCCATTTGGGCAGCTTCTCGATTGATTCCACCGCCTTTTCCAGAAGCCCGGTAAACTCTTCTCCCGTTATTATCCCCAATTCGTACACCGCCGCAGCCGACAAAAGATACATTCCCATATTGGTGGGTGATGTTCGGGGACAAACGCGGTAAACCGGCTTATACTGAACGTTGTCGGGAGGGAGCCATGAGGTATCGGAGCCGATATGATCCTTATAGAAGTTCCACATTTTTTCCGTCTGAAGCAAAAGCTCCTTCTTTGCAGCTTCGTTCAGCGAAGGGGTAAAACTGCTCCTGGGCTTGTCCGCATATATGAAAAACGGCAGAGCCGAACACATCAGCAGAGCGGCGGGAAAAACGGAGTATTCCCCCCGATAAATGCACAAAACCATAAGGAAGGCGGACACGAGAAAGGCGGGCAAAAGATGCCAGAATCCCCCCATAAACGCGGTTTTTTCAAAAAAACCGCTGGTAGTCCACTGTAAAAGATTTCGCTTTGAAACCAGATTACGCCACATGGTCTTTACCAGCGCGTCCAATGAAACAAGCGCAGCCTTCGACAGCGTCATCACCTCCAGCACCGCCTTGGAAGCAAGCTGCTTAACTTCGCTGACTATCGGCGAATAAAAACGCCTTTTTACGCCAAAATAAAGCCCCCTCACCGCAGAGGATACCAGCGGCGGAATAAAGGGCAAAAGCAGCGACAGGTAGGCGGCAAAGCTCAGAATAAAGCCGTTTCTCACGAAGCAGGACAGAAACAATAAGGCGAGACATAAAACGGGGTGAAGTCCGCGCCTTATATTGTCGAAAAGCTTAAACCTTGTGAGGGACGAAAAGTCTTTTCCAAACATATGCCT
Source organism: uncultured Ruminiclostridium sp. (assembly GCA_910585505.1). Taxonomy (GTDB): domain Bacteria; phylum Bacillota; class Clostridia; order Oscillospirales; family Ruminococcaceae; genus Ruminiclostridium_E. The sequence continues at coordinate 9,856 of CAJUFF010000041.1, forward strand.
GAAATTCTGAAAGTCCCCCCTTATCCAGCGGTGAGCTCTTTTAAAATAAGCCTTTGAGGAGGGAGGAAAGCTGTCGGAAAACTCCACGTCCCCAGCATAAGCCACTCCCGTAAGCCCACCCTCCAGGATATCGTGGGACAGTACCCTTTCGGGTCGGAATTTATCGCAGCAGTCCTTTAAAAAAGCCTCTTTACGTATCAGCCCTTTTCCGCAGAATATTCCCTCTCCGAAAAGATCAAAGTAAAATTCTCCCCCAAAGCTGTCATAGGCGGAAACGCAGCTTACTCCCCCGTTTCCCGCCATGGCACGGGCAAAGGGCGTTTTCAGCGTGGAACCGAGAGTTGAGGTGCAGCGCGGGGCAATTATACCGAAATCCTTATTTAAAGGGTGAAGCGCAATGGCGGTCAGTTCCTTTATGCTGTCCATAAGCGGCACGGTATCAAGATCCAAAGCGGCGATAAACCTGCATTCTCTTAATCGGGAGATATCCCCAAGAACCCGATTAAATCCTTCCTCACCTTCGCAAAGGTATTTCACCAGCTCTTCAATTGCTCCCCTTTTTCTGTCAAAGCCCTGATATTTTCTCATGGTTTTGGAGTATACTCTTTTTCGGAAAATAACGGCGCATTCGGGGAAAATGAGATTTTTAAGCTCTTCCCCCTCCGCAAAAAGCTTTTCGTCCCCCTCCTTCACCTCGCTGTCGGCGGGAGAAAGATCACAGAGGAGACAGAAAAAAATTCCTTCGGCGGGATTTTTAAGCTCGGCGGTTTTAAGCCGCAGAAGCGCGTCCCTTAACCCTTCCTTGTCGGCAATAAGCGCGGACATAACGCAAAGGGTAAGCCCCTCCTCCGGCAGATTCTCCCCTATTTCTATCCTCGGAAGCGGGTGGGAACGGGCGAAACGCGACATTATCAGGTCGGAAACAGACTTTACCGCTCCCCATAACGGCAGGAAGCTTATCGGTATTACCCAGAGTCTTGTAAACAGTCCGGTTATTACCGCCAGAGCAAAAGCGGCGCCAAGCTGTATCCATACATAGGCATTTGCGTTTCCGAAAGGGTAAATGTTACGGTAATCCTCTTCAATAACCTGCCCTATGTGAAAATCATCCAGTAAGGCTCTTTTGGTTATCTCGGAGGTGTACTGCCTTTCCTCTATGCCGGTAAGCCTTGAAATAAGAGCGGTTCTGGCGCGGTATTCTTTTCTGGTTTCCCTTGAGGACTTTACGTATACCTGGTCGAACAAAAAAGCCCGATGAAGCGGACTTAGCTCCTCTAAGGCGTTTTCGTCCAGATCTTTTATCCTGTACATTTTATCAAGATAAACATTAGGCTCCCCCCTGTCCGAAGCCGCCTTAAGAACAACGCAAAGCTTCGCCTGCCATATAAGACTGCTCAGTTCCTCCTCGCTTACATAGCGGGTCTGCGACAGGGTATATATAAGCTCGGAAACCGTTTTATCGTTTATGTCTTTAAGCTCGGAAACCTCTTCCCCCAACGCGGGAAGACTTTCGTCGGCGTTTTCCTTATGACTTTCTTTTAAAGTAAAATACATATAGGGGGCGGCTTTTATAAGCCCTTTTATTTCTCTTTCAAAAAGGTGATTTTCGTTTAATATCTTATCCCCGCGGAGGAGCTTTTCCGTCTTTTTTAAACTCTTTAAAAAGATCGTTCCCCTTACGGCGGTATTTGTGGAATTTTTCCGAGACATTTTGTTATTCCTTTCCGTTTGAAAAAATTTTGCTTCATTTATTGTTAGCAAAGCTGTCAAAAAAATGTGTGGGTATAACAAAAACTTTTCTTTTTTGTAAGAATTTGCGAAATTTTTATCCTAACCCTTGCATTTTTTCAATAAATATTATATAATATTACTGCAACTCTTTGATAAAATAAATAAGGCGGCGCACGCCAAACCGTTACAGCGCAGTTTTTACAAGCCGCCGTAATCGCAAAGCAATTCCGCGGTTATACGGAAATTTTCAGAATAAATGCCTATAAACCTATAAAGAGGAGTACAACAGTATAATGGCAACAAAAAAGAAAAAGAAAAACGGAATAAACGCAGCTTCGCTTATTATAACCTTAACGGCGGTAATATTGGCGGTAGTCGCGATAATATTTCTGATCAAAACTACCGGCTCCGACGAAGAAACAGAAACAACTCCCGCAGAGTCCAATTCCACCGAGTTTCAAGCGACACAGGAGTTGGTAGACGCCACACAGCAGGCAGCCTATGACCTGCTCCCAAAAAATTATAAGGTGTTCCAATATCTTACCCGAGGAATGACCCACGAAGACGAGCCCTACGGAAACCTCCCCGAAGACGGCTTCTATACCTGCGTAAGCGACGAATTCAATAATTTTGAAGATTTCAGCAATTATATAAAGGAAATATATACCGAAAAGACGGCCGAAAAACTGCTTACCGATCCATTCGGAAACGGTCCCGTTTACGGCGTTGACGATACGGGCGCTTTGGGCCTTTCCTCAGAATTCGTACCGAGCGAGGAAGAAGGTCTTTCCTGGGCGGACGTACACTTCATCTGCACCCCTGTTTCCGAAACCGAGTGCAATGTCAAAGTCACTTTAAAGGACGCTTCCGGCAGCGACGTGGATAAAGAAGTTAAATTGGTTCTCGAAAACGAACAATGGAAGCTGACGGAGCTGGTAGGCTGATGACGGAAGAAAAAGGGAAAGGCGATAAAAGGGATAATCCCTTTTCGGTATACGCGGTTGCGAGCCAAATAGGATTTATGGTAATCCTGCCTTTGCTGCTCTTCATATGGGGCGGCGCGTGGCTGGTGGAAAGATTTTCCCTGCCTCAATGGCTGATGCCGATATTTATTGCCTTGGGAATAATAACAATGATATCTTCGGTTGGAAGTTATCTATTAAAGTTAACAAAAAAATACGGAAAACCCAATGTTCCCAAAATGTCGGAGATACATCACGATACAAAAGATCACGACTATTACGATGATTGATTTAAAAGGATTGATATATAATGAAGCGCAAACCGAAAAACCCCGCCTTTGAGGAATTACGGGATATGCTGCCCACGGCGCTGATAATAAACGGATTCGCTATGGTGGGAATAGCGGTATACGGCATTTTCGAGGGCATAACATGGAGAACCGTGACGGGACTTTTGTTCGGCAACTTTCTTGCGGTGGGAAACTTTATCCTTTTGGGTATGTCGGCGGCAAGCACTCTTACAAAGGCAAACGCAAAAAAAGGACAGTTTTTCGCGAATATGTCCTACGGCGGAAGATATATAGGGCTTTTCCTGCTTCTCGCGGGAGGGCTTATGCTGAACGTTATTGACGCGGTTCCCGCTTTTGTGCCGCTTTTTATACCAAAGGTTCACTATATGTTCAAATATGCTTTTAAGGGCAAAAGCTTTGACGATTTCACTTAAGGCAACACCGCGCATACGCTTGCATCTTTTCCGTCATTTTTGCTCAAAACTCATTGAAATATACCGATATTTCTGCGTTGTTTTAGGCAATCCGACGAAAAAACTGACTGTGCGTCTGCACGGCAATCTTTGTGCGGTATTGCCTTAAAACAGATAATGACAGGCATTTACGGCTTTGCCGTTTCATACCGATTTATAATCAGGCCGTAGGCTTGGTTAAAAATCGCACTCTAAACACTAATTTTTGGTTATCCGTATTATTTTGCCTATACCTTTACCAAAGATTAGTCATATTTAATTTCAGAAAGGCTGTGATTTTTTTATGGGAATGAATCTTTTGGCGGAATCAAAATTTACCGTTAACGGACCTCTTGAGGTGACAACCTTTGATCTGTTCGGTATGACCTTCCATCTTTCGGAATCGGTAGTGGTGGAATGGTTTGTTGTGATTCTGTTGGGCGTGCTGTTTTTTGTTCTTGGGCGCAACCTGAAGGTAAAGCCCGACTCAAGACGGCAGATGGCCGCCGAGTACATTGTGGGACTGTTCAGCGGAATGGTAAATGACACCATGGGCGTAAGCTATAAGAAATATACCCCGTACATAGGCGCTCTTTTCTGCTTTTCCATACTGTCCAGCCTTATGGGACTCCTCGGTCTCCGTCCCCCAACGGCAGACATATCTGTGGTAGCCTCATGGGCTTTAATCACCTTCGTGCTTGTTCAGCGAAACAAGGGCAAGACCGGCGGCGTAAAAGGATATTTCAAAAGCTTTATCGATCCCCTGCCCTTTATGCTTCCTTTCAATATAATCGGAGAAATCGCCAACCCGCTTTCTCAAGCGCTCCGTCACTTCGGCAACATAGTTTCGGGTCTTGTAATAGGCGGCCTTATCTATTTTGCTCTCGGCAACTTCGCCATAGGCCTTCCCGCTGTGTTGTCGCTTTACTTTGACTTGTTCTCATCCTTCCTTCAGGCTTATATATTTGTTACTTTAACTATGAGCTATGTGTCAATGGCAGAGTGCGATTAGTGTTTTTCGCGCCCTTTTGGGCGCGAAAAACACGTTCGATACACTTAGAGTACGCTGTACGCAATCTTGGCTTTGCTGAAAGCATGTATCGAACATGTACTTCGTCTTCTATGTCGATTTATACAGAAACATTGCAAATTGTGACTAATCGGCAGGTCATAAAGGCGAAATAATTACCCCAATACTGATTTTAATTCAATCTATTGTCGATAATTTGAATTAAAATCACACCCGAAACACTATTTTAAATCATTCAAAAATTTTATCTTGTCTAATAGTCTAAAGTATGATTTATAAAATAGGATAAAGCCCGAATGTTTTTCCCCTAAAGGGGTTTAACATAAACAAAACAACAAGAAAATAAAAATTTTCAGGAGGAACTTTCTTATGGAACAAGCAATCGTACTTGGCGCTTCCGCAATCGGCGCAGGTTTAGCCATGATCGCAGGCTTAGGACCGGGTATCGGTGAAGGCTTCTGCGGCGGCAAAGCAGTTGAGGCTATCGGCAGACAGCCCGAGGCTTCCGGCGCCATCACAAGAACAATGATCATCGGCGACGCTTTGGCGGAAACCACAGGTCTTTACTCTCTGATCATTGCGATTCTGTTGATGTTTGCCAATCCCTTTATTGGTCAGCTTGGCTAAGAGTGGACTAAATTCTGTTGAAAGGACTGATCATATTGTATATGGAATTACTTGCCGAAAGTAAAACCTATCTCTCCTTCGTGGATATCAACCCCTCTACCATTGTCTTTACGCTGATCAATACTCTTATAATCTTTCTGCTGTACCGTTTCTTTTTACATAATAAAGTAATGGCAATCCTTGACAAAAGGCAGCAGATGATAAACGCCGACTTTGACGCCGCCGACGCGGCGAAAAAGGAAGCGGAGCAAACCAAGGCGGAGTATACCGAAAAGCTTCTTAAATCCAAGGAAGAAGCCGAACAGATCGTTGCGGCGGCAACCAAAAGAGCCGCCGACAAGGAAGCGGAAATCATTGCCGAAGCCAACGCCGACGCCGCACGCATGAAGCAGCAGGCTCAGGAAAGCATCGAGCAGGAAAAACGCCGCGCCCTCAACGAGGTAAAGGATCAGATTTCCGAGGTAGTTGTTTTGGCCGCTTCAAAGGTTTGCGAAAAGGAAATCTCCGAAAAGGACAATGCCGGACTTATTGAAGGTTTTCTTGCCGGCGTAGGAAAAGAGGGCTGATATGACGGGAACGGTTGAAAAAAACTATTCTTTGGCTCTCTTTGACGCTATAAACGAGGAGGGGGAGAATCTTTCCTCGGCGCGAGACGAGCTGAATTCGGTTAAAACCGCCGTAGACGGCACCGAAGGCTTTGTCAAGCTGATGAACACCCCCACCGTATCCAACGAAGAAAAAATATCGGTTATCAAAGACGCTTTCGGCGAAAAACTGTCAAGATGCGTGTACAATTTTCTCTGCGTAATTACCGAAGGAAGGCGCTGGGACAGATTTGATAAGATCTGTACCGCCTTTTCGGAATTGTGCAACGAGAAATTGGGTATAGCGGAGATTACGGTTACCACCGCCTTTCCTCTTACCCCTGCCCAAAAAGAGCAGGTTAAGGAGAAGATGTCCGAGATAATAGGAAAAAACATAGTTATGTCCGAGAAATTGGACAAATCCATAATGGGCGGCATTGTTGTGGATTATGGGGATACCCGTATGGACGGCAGTGTTAAGACAAGGCTTGAAGGCTTGAAGGAAAGCTTTTCTCAGCTTATAGGCTAAAGTCGTTTTTATGAAAGGTGGAATTACAAAAATTATTTATTAATCGTAGTGTTAAATAGAAAAGTATGGTTAATATGCAGTATACAATGAAAAGAAAAGAAATAAAAAATATAATCGCTATTGTGTTATGTATTATAACTGCAATTTGGGGTATTCACTATTTAAGTGCCGAAATTTATGCCGACAGTAGCCCGATTGCAAGCAACAATACATATTACATACGTAATTACTTCACGGGTAAGTACATGACTGTTGACGGTTCTTCCGTAAATTCCAACGTATGTCAGAGAACATTTACAGGAAACAGCAATCAACAGTTTAAGCTGTCTTTTGTTTCCGCAGTGGGAGCGTACTATTATAATATTATTCCCATGAACAATACGTCTTTGGTTTTGGATTTGGAGAATAACAGCACAGCCAACGGAGCTAATATTAAGGTATTTAACCCAAATCCGTCTTATGCAAGCGCACAGCAATTTAAATTTGTGCAAAATGATGATGGGACATACCGTATTATACCCAAACGCTGTGAACAGAGTTCGCCCAATGAAGCGCTTGAGGTAGCAGGACCAAGTACCGCAGATGGCGCAAATATTCAGATATGGGATTACAAAGACATTGTAAATCAAAAATGGATTATCGAAAGTACAACAGACAGTTATGCAAATATGTGTTGGGATTTGCCATTTAGTAAAACAATAGCAAACAGCACTATTGCTGTTACAACTGGTGGACATCCGTATTATGATTTAGATTTTGATGTTGCATATGGTTCCGCTATATATTGTCCTGCTCCGGCAACTGTCAAGTCTGTAGGATCAGTTATTACTGCACAGACAAAAAGCATGGGAAAATATGTTATAGTGGACTTTGATCGCTCTTACAACGGTAAACCGTTAACTGCAAGATTTCTTCATATGAAAGATACTGCCAATTTAAGTGAAGGTGATCATATTTCATCATTTGCATATATAGGGTTTGTAGGAAATACTGGAGACGTTATTCCTCCACCCACTGAAAGTAAGCCTTATAATGGTACGCATCTCCATATGGATGTAAATACAGAAGGACAGATATGGGGGAATTATTTGAATACCAACAATACTATTCCTCCTGAAAAATTTTTCCCAAATGCAAAATTTAGATGGTTCTGATTGGAGTAAGTAATATGAAAAAAATATTTTTTATTATTTTTTCTTTATGTATGCTGTTCTTATCTTCTTGTGCAAAAAATTCCATTGAAGAAAACAATGACGATGTCATTCAGGAAATAACGATGCCAAAGCCGTTTTCTGAAAAGGAAGGTGCAGGTGGCGATTCAGCACATAATTTTTACAGCGATTACGCTTTCAGATTCGGAAATATAGAGTCTACCATATCAAATCTTGTTGACCGTGAAAAAAGCAATGAATGGATAGACAACTGTTTTGCCGAAGCGATTGCGAATCCCGAAGCTCCGGAAAAAACGCTTTTGGATTATATCAAATATTTTGATATACCGAAAGAAAAGCTTAAAGAAGCCGTTTCGAGCACAAATTTACCCGAAGGCTGGATAATATCTCCGTCTGATGTGGATGTGATATATTCCGGCGATGATTACCTTATAAAGCAGACATTTGTAAACGAATACGCGCTTTTTTATAACGGTAAAATTTACAGCGCCGAGTGGCTGTACGAACATTCGCCAACCGACTATATTAACGAAGGATTGCCCTTAAACGAAGTTACGGTATGCCTCGAAAAAATGGAGGATTTTTCGCTTACTGAGGAAGCGATAGCCGCCTTGGAAGCCAAAGCGAAAATGTTGGAAAAGGAATATTCCGAAGCGGAAATAACCGTTTCTCCCGAAGAACCCGAAACCATATCCATAACCGAAGCCCCGGAAACCGACGAACCCGTATCCACAACCCATGCGCCCTGATTTTACTTTTACCGCCGAATTACTGCGGCTTATTTAAAAAATTCCCCGCGGAAAGGAGTTTCCGCAAGACCACCGAAAGGAGGAAGGTCACAAATGGAATTACGCCCCGAAGAAATAACGGGAATACTTAAAAATCGAATTAAAGAATTTGACAGCAAAATTTCTCTTACCGACACCGGTACGGTAGTTACCGTAGGCGACGGCATAGTAAATATCCACGGCTTGGAAAACTGCATGATCAACGAACTTTTGCAGTTTGAAAACGGCGTTCAGTGTATGGCGCTGAACTTGGAGCAAAGCTCCGTGGGTGCGGTAATGTTGGGTTCCGACGACGACATCAAGGAGGGAGCCACCGTTAAGCGCACCGGAAAAATAATCTCCGTACCCGTAGGCGAAGCACTTTTGGGAAGAGTTGTAAATCCCCTCGGTGAACCTATAGACGGCGCGGGAGCGATACTTACGGAGGAACGCAGACCTATCGAAAAGATAGCCTCCGGTATCATCACCCGCGAACCCGTAAGCGTACCCTTACAGACCGGTATCAAGGCCATTGACAGTATGATCCCCATAGGAAGAGGTCAGCGTGAGCTTATTATCGGCGACAGACAGACGGGTAAGACCGCCATAGCCGTAGATACCATCATAAATCAGAAGGATTCCGGAGTTCTTTGTATTTACGTAGCAATTGGACAGAAGGCCTCCACCGTGGCTACCGTTGTTGAACAAGATCGGAAGAGCACACGTCTGAACTCCAGTCACGAGATTCCATCTCG
>CAJUFF010000042.1 GCA_910585505.1 uncultured Ruminiclostridium sp.
AGTGCTGTTATTTGGGGCGGCGGATTTTAACTCCATTGTGCGGTGTTGCCTTAAGTTGTTCATGTGTTCTCCTTCCTAAAGGGAGACGGCGTTTCGCTGTTCTCCATTGTTTTAATCAATTCCAGCATTTTTTGAAAATGCCTTTTAACGTCCTCAAACGTTCTTTCTTCAGCTATTTCTTTCGAGGTTTCGTTGATTTTAATCTCCATTTTCGGTGCTCCCTTCCTCGGAAGCATTCTCCGTGTCCCCGTCCTTAACCGGAGACGTTTCAACGGAGAACAGCTCCGCGAATTCCTTCATTTTTTCTTTGGTTAAAGTAAAATTTACCATTTTCTTATCCTTTCTAATCAATAATTACGCGAGATACGCCGCCGCGGTGGCAAGGTATCGGCTGCCACGGCTTATATATTTTCTTACCTCTGCAAACCGTTTCAAGCGGAGCTATAGGATAGTTTTCCGCCTTGTCGGTGTCAAATCCCAGCAGCGCGATGGCTTTAAAGGATCCGTAATGCCTGTGGCGGATTGTGAAGACCTGTCCCTGCTTTATTTTCATGTATCGTCGCCCCTTCCGTCCCAACCGCCGTATTTTTTCAGTCGTTTGGCTTCATTCGCTTTGACAAGCGCTTCAATGGAATTTTTATAATGCTTTGAGCATAGCTTGCTGTCTTCAAAAACGGGTTTGCCGCATACCGTGCAATGCTGCCCATCGCCGTAAAGAAAAACAGGTACTTCGCGTTTCAGATCTCTGCGCCGATTATTTCGTGTGTTAATCTTTTTTCTGCAAAAATCGCAGTATTTTAATCCTTCTACAGGCTTTCTTTTTCCGCAAACAGCGCATAATCCCGCTTCAATGTTATTTTGCCTTCGTTTCTTGTGACGTTCTGCCGTTTTCGCTCTCTCTTTTTCTATATTTTCGTGATAATACTTAAGTTGGCGTTCTCTCTCCTTGAATCTGCATTCCAAGCAATGAATCTGCCCTTTCCAAGCGCGATTTTGTCCGCATCGTACACATATTCCCATGCTTTTGAGAAAATCGTACCTTTCTTTATAATAAGCGTTTTTCTTGTCCCTCTTCAGCTTTGCGGAATCGGACTCCGTATTCGCTTTTTCCTCATTATGTATGATTTTATCAGCCAACAGCGAAGAGCCGAGCTTATACTGCCAGCGCATAGCGGCGGCGAGGCTGTCGCGGGTCATGGCTTCTGGGTCTCCGAGGTTGCTGTAATAGCTGTTTACAATAACGGCGTTCGGGTCTATGCGGAGGATCGCGCGGATTTTTTCGGCATCGGGTTCTTCAAATGTAAGGCGGCTCCCTTCGTCCTCGGCTTCCGCCCAGAACGGTTCGGCGTTCCAGCCGCGACCCTCTTTCCAGATAACAATCCACGCGATTCCCTCGCGGGCTTCTTGTAGTACTGTCTGGGCTGCGTATCTGATGCTTGCCATTTTATTCTCTTTTCTGTTGAAAAATAATATTTTTTGTGATAAAATAAAAAAATGGAGATTTCAAACATGTGGGAAATTATTACGGGAATTTTGGGAATATTGGGATTTGTTATATCCCTAATAAATTTTATAATAATTATTCATTCAAGATATTTGAAATTTACTGTCTTTTTTGGGAATTACGGATTTACCGCAGTAACTTCTGATAAAGATGCTATGGTTATTGAATTCAGAATCGATAATAATTCGGAACTTCCCTTATCAATTACAAGAATACAATTTAAATCAGGAAAAAAATTTTTCTGATACATATCCAATGCCCTTAAAAGCAGGGGAAATTACTTATTCAACAATGCTTGGAGTGTATCATAGAAGTATAAGTGAAACTACACTTCCTCCGATAAATCTTGCTCCTCTTGGCAGTGCTGGCGGATATTTGGCGTTTCCAATTCATCGAGGTATTTTACCAACTGATGAAAAATATCTGACTTTTCGAATCTACACCAATCGAGGTAAGGTAATTCAAAGGACATTCGTACAACATGTGGATACCCAATGCCCTTAAACTCTGTTTTCTCATACATGTTTTTCTCCTTTCCGCCTAATTTTAAGCTAAAATACTTGATTTTGCTTTCTGCTTGTGATATTATAATATCGGGTTTTTGTGCCTTGGGTTATGCCCATAGGCATATTATAGTACGAAAATTTCGTATTGTCAATATAAAAATTAGTAAGATTTTTTCGTACTTTTGGCATATTGACTAAATTAGGGAGTTTAAATATGAGCATATTAGATAGAATTTGTATACTCCTTGGAGACAAAGAGCAACAAGAATTAACTAATTATCTTGGTTTGAAAAAAACAGCTTTCACTGATTGGAAAAGCGGTAAGAGCAATTCGTACCGAAAATATCTTATTGAAATAGCCGAATTTTTTAACGTGTCATTGGATTATCTTGTTTTTGGCAAAAAGCAACATAATGTCGGAAACATGACCGAAGATGTAAAAAATCTTTTAAAATATTACAAAGAACTTAATGACATTGACAAAGGCAGAATAATCGGAAAAGCCGAAGAATTAGCCGAAGCCGCCCGCCTCCAAAAAGCCCTTGCAGCTGCACCGACAAAAAAAGCAAAGCCCAAAGCAATAAAGCCGCCCGATCCGCAGCCGCCGAACGAACCGGAGGACGAAGACGAAACGGAATATATGTATATGCCGTTTTTTGACTTACCTGTAAGCGCCGGAACAGGCGTGCCACTCGACAGCGAGGACGCAAAAAAAATCAGAGTGCCGGCCGACGATGATACGCGTCAATCGGACTATGTTCTTCGCGTTATCGGCAGCAGCATGGAGCCGCGCTATTACGAAGGCGATCTTATATTGGTTAAACAGCAGCAGTATGTAGAAGAGGGCGAAGTGGGAATATTTTTATATAACGGTGAAGGATATATAAAAATATTTGGCGGCGATCGTCTGATTTCCTTAAACCCGAAATATAAGGATATGATGTTAAGTGAAAATGATCAATTTATTTGTTTAGGCAAAGTTGAGGGCATTTTGTCAATAGGAAACAAAAAACAATAAAAATATATAAATCGCCGCCTTAAGGTTCGTCCTTAAGGCGTTTTTTTATGCCCGAAAAAAATGACAAAAATTATTAGACTTGTCACATTTTTAAAGGTATACTAATATCAGCGGTAAATCCGCCGTTTAAACAGTTTTTAAAAAATTTTTAAGAAATTATTAAACAGGGGGAATTATGAATTACGAGGTAGTAACAACGGTAGTGGGAATAATTATCACGGCAGTGGTCGGTGTGGTGGGTTTTTTCCTAAAGCGAACCATGAACCGACAGGACGAATTTGCCACCAAAACCGACGTAAAGCGGGTGGAAAAGGAAGTCGAGGAGCACAAGCACGATATTAAAACGCTCAACGACAAATACGTCACCAAAGCGGAGCTGCAAGAAATAAAACGGGATATATCCGATATGCGAAGCGATATCGACTATGTGAAAAGCAACTCCATCAGCCGCGAGGATTTTTTCCGCAACATTACCGAAGTCAAGGACGATATAAAAGATCTGAAAGATTTTTTGATGAAGGGCAGGTGAGAAAATGGAAACGGAAAAGCTTAAGGAACAAGCAAGAAAAAACGCTTTTAGAAGCAACAACGGCGCCGTGATCCGCGCGGTGAACATTATCCGCACCGATTATGTGCAGCTTGACATGGTTCTGGCGGCGCTTACCCCGAAAATCGGAAAAGCCGAGATAATGGACGGCATAAACTACTTAACCGAAGCGGAATACATAAGGCTTCGGGTTATCGGAACGGACAGACAGAGCACTCTTGCGGACAGCGATTTTTCGGAGCTTGAAGCGAAACTCACGGCTAAGGGTATAAGGCTTGTAAACGGTGCCGAAGCCGATCCCTGTATTGATTTGTAAGGAGTGACGGAAAATGCGAAAACGAAGGCAAAACCGCAAGCGCGGGAAAGTAGACAAGCTTCCTCAAAGCTTACGGGAAGCGGTGGATATGATGATCCAGAACCCCGCCGAATACACCTACCGCGATATTGTGGACTTTATCCGGGACAACGGCTTCGAGGTTTCCCCTTCGTCGGTGGCACGGTACGCGGCGGGGCTGAACGCAAAGCTTGAGGACGTTATGCTGATAAGCGAAAGCTTTCGGGCAATAAACGACGAATTGCAAAAATATCCCGAAATCGACACCACCGAGGCTTTGTGCAGGGTCACGGCTTACAAAATGCTGGAGGCGGTACAGGCAATGTCCCCGGAGCAGCTTAAGGAAAGCGACCCATTGAAGCTTGTAAACAATGTAGCGCCCTTGGTAAGAGCGCTGTCCTATAAAACCGATATGGCGCAAAAGGGCAGAGATTTAAAGGATACTGCTTACGAGGTTTTCAAGGAAGATATTTTCGACGATATGCGCAAAAGCGATCCCGAGCTGTACGCGAGACTCAGCGCCTATATAAAAAAGAACGGAGGAGGCGGAGAATGTACGTAATTTATGTGGTGTGCGGACGCGAGGACGATATAATCCGGCATTTGAGGAAAACGGGGTATACCGCATATGCTCCCAAAACGGTGATAATACAGCGCAAAAACGGAATTTATTACCATATTCCCCAAATCCTTTTTCCAAGCTATGTTTTTATCGACGTGAAAAAAATCTCGCCTGAGGCTTACTATAAAATAAGAGGTCTGAACGGCGTGGGATATTTTTTGAACAGGGACGACCCTTTACCCGAAGCTGAGGCAGCATACATAAAGGAATTGTGCAAAGACGGAGAAATCGGGATTAGTAAGGGATTTTTGGACAACGGCAGGCTGGTAATCACCGAAGGATTTTTAAAACGGCACGAAAACAGGATAGTAAAATACAGCAGGCGGCAGCACCGGGCGACCGTGGAGCTGACGCTGTACGGCAAGCCGCACCGTATTGTTTGCGGAGTGGAGATTAAAAAAAAGCACGAGGAAAAGGCGTTGGTTGATTCGCTCCCCGCCTTCTGCCGAAGTGTTGATATTTAGAAGCCGATATTTCAAAAAATATCGGAATGGCGAAGCACGTCCGAAATTCGGTCGGTCTTTAATTAAAATATCGCCGCTGACCTGTTAAAATTGCCGTTTTAATCGTTTAAATTTTGGGGGCAATGGAATTACCCTAACGCAAGATTACGGCGCCCTTAAAACGCCGTATATTGCGTTATTTTTTCGGAAGGGAGGAAAAAAGTGGCGAAAAGAAAAAAACGCGACCTTGCAAACGACTTGGCAGAATACGAAAAAAGCCGATTGCAGAGCGGTTTAAACGACTTAAACAAAAGCTTAAACAGCGCCGAAGAAAAAATTTCCGAAGTGGAGGAAAGCTTGTACAAGAAGGCGGTGGGCGGTACCGTCACCGAAACCGCCACAAAAATCAGCAACGGCAGAGTGCATAAGGAAACGAAAATCAAACAGGTACAGCCGGATCAGAGGGCTATAGAGTATTTTCTGAACAACCGCGCAGGAGATAAGTGGAAAAGCAATCCGGCAGGCGCGGAAAGCGGAAACGACGGCAAGATTGCGGAGCTTTTAGAGGGGCTGAAGGATGATATACACGAATAAACAACGGGAGTTAATGCGGCTTTGGCAGCGGAATGAGTTAAAGCGCATAAATTTGCTTGAGGGCAGCGTTTCAAGCGGTAAAACGTGGATTTCCCTTGTGCTATGGGGTTTCTGGGTGGCAACTATGCCAAAGGATAAGCCGTATCTGATGTGCGCAAAGTCCATTACAACGCTGAAAAGAAACTGCCTTATGCTGTTGGAGGAGCTTGTGGGCAGCAAGAATTTTACATATTCCATAAATGCTAAGGAGGGAAATCTGTTCGGGCGGACAGTGCTTTTTGAGGGCGCGAACGACGCGCGTTCCGAAAGCAAAATCAGAGGCTTATCGCTTCAAGGAGCGTACTGTGATGAGCTTACCCAATTCCCCGAGGATTTTTTTACAATGCTTCTGTCCCGTCTGCGTATTCCGGGGGCTAAGCTGATAGCAACAACCAACCCCGACAGACCTACGCACTGGCTTAAAGCGGAATATATAGACCGAAAAAACGAGTTAAATTTTTTTGATATGAAGTTTCTCATTGACGACAATACAACGCTGGATCCCGACTATATCAGAGATGTAAAAAAAGAATATACGGGCGTTTTTTACGAGCGCTTTATCAAAGGAAATTGGGTAGCCGCGGAAGGCGCGATATACAAGGACTTCGCCGACGATCCGAAAAAATACACGCTTGACGCTGCGCCCGACGATATTGCCTTTTGCACCCTGGGCATGGACTTCGGCGGCAACGGCTCTGCGCACGCCATAGTTTGCACCGGGTACAGCCGGGGACTTAAGAAAATAGTCGCGGTGGGGGAATATTACCGCAAAGAGGTTATTTCGCCCTTGCAGCTGGAGCGGGACACCGTGGACTTTGTACGGCGCTGCAAAAGCAAGTACAAAATAACGGATATGTATTGCGACAGCGCGGAGCAGGTGCTGATAAAGGGCATAAAAGGGGCGCTTGCGCGGGAGAAGATACCCATAAACGTGCACAATGCCCGAAAGGGCGCGATAATTGACCGAATACGCTTTACCTGTCTTATGATGGCAGCGGGGCGTTTTTTTGTTGCCAAAAATTGTAAGCACCTTATCGAAGCTTTTTCCGGTGCCGTATGGGACGGGAAAAAGCTTGACGACACCCGGCTTGACGACGGCAGCGTGAATATAGACAGCTTGGACGCTTTTGAATACAGTATCGAGCCGTATATGAAGCGGATTTTACAGCTTTATTTCGGCAGCGGAAGGGAGTGAAAAACACGAATATTTCAGACATAAAAACAGCCTTTCCCGACGTTTGCGCGCCTAATACGGACAGCTATTACAGCGAAAAAATAGCGCGCTGGCGAAAGGTTTTTGAAGGGCACCCGCCTTGGGAAAAGGTAAAATTTCACGGGCTTAAGAAAAAAGCCGACCGCCCGATGAATATGCTCAATACCGCAAAGGTGCTTTGCGACTGCTTTTCCGATCTTACCTTTTCGGAACAGGTTGAAATTACCGTTGACGATGAAAATTTTCAGCAGTATATAACCGAGCAGCTAAATGAGAACGGCTTTTGGAAAAAAATTCCCGATCTGCTTTCCTCGGCTTACGCGTTAGGGGGCGGCTGCGTGAAGGTTTTCGCGGAGAACGGAAAACCGAGGATAGATTTTGTTCACGGAGATAAATTTATTCCCGCGGGCTGGAATGGGCGAGGAATATTTGACGGAATTTTTTCGGCGGTTACAGTAAGTGGCGGAAAATATTACACGCTTTTGGAACGGCAGAGCGTGGGAAAAGCGGAATACAAGCTTTTCAAATCGGGGGACGGCGACAGCTTGGGTGCCGAAGCGGATCTGTCGGAGCTTTACGGGGATCTTCCTCCCATTGTAAATTACGGGGGAACGGTACCGATGTTTTCGTATTTCAAGCCCGCGGTCAGCAATAATGCCGAGTACGATGTGCCGCTTGGCATGAGCATTTACGCAAACGCCCTTGATACACTGAAAGCCCTTGACGTGGCGTTCGACAGCTTTTCGCGCGAATTTGTTTTGGGCAAAAAAAGAATAATCATTCCTGCCTCCTGCGTACAAACGGTAACAGACGATGACGGCGCGCAGGTAAGATATTTCGACGCCAACGACGAGGCGTTTGTGGCGCTTAACGTGGAGGACGCGGAAAAATTCAAGATAACCGACAACACCGTAGAATTAAGGGTTGAGGAACACGTGGCGGCAATAAACGCGCTTTTAAATATTCTCTGCTTTCAGGTGGGGCTGTCGGCGGGTACCCTTTCCTTTGACGCGGTTCAGGGGGTAAAGACCGCCACCGAGGTGATTTCCCAGGACAGCAAGACCCAGCGGACTATCAAGTCAAACAAAAATTTGCTTACGGAAATGATTGAGGGCTTGGTTCATAGTCTGATCTCTCTGGGCGTATGGCTCGAGGTTTTGAAGCCGAAGGAATATTCGGTAAATATCAGTTGGCAGGACAATGTGGTTATTGATGATAATACGCTAATTGACAATACCATAAAGCTTTACAGCGCGGGACTGCTTGATCTGGAACGGGCGATAGCAAAGGCGAACAAGTGCGACGAAAATACCGCTGCGGAAATTGCCAAAAAAATAAGGGCAAATTCGGCGGCGGGTTCGGCTGATTTTTTCGGATAAGGAGCTGATTAAATGGACGCTTTGGAGCAATTAAACCTTGCCGCACCTATCGTCAGCACGTATACCGAAATCGAGGAAACGATTCTTTGCCACATTGCCGAGCAGCTTGCCGCCAATCCGGACACGCTTATAAACGCCACTTCGGAGTGGCGGATAAAAATGTTGGCGCAAATGGGGAAGGTTAACAAGGATACGGCGCGGATCATTGCTTCTAAGGTCGGTAAGGTTCCCGGTGAGGTTCAAAAGGTGGTGCAGTCCTCGATTGACAAAGTGCTTTCCGAATACGGGCTTGAAATGAACGGAAAAATCGAGGAAAGCACGGCGGCGGCGCTTAAAAATTACGATTTGCAGGCGGTGAAAGACAAGTATAATCAGGTCAACACCGTTATGCAGTACAAGGCAAAACAAGCCTATGTGAACGGTATAAACAGCGCTGCGGATAAAATGCTGAAGAAAAAACAAAAGGCGCTTGAAAACTCGCAGGAATACCTTGATATTCTGAATAAAAACGCAATGGCAACGGTGCTGGGCGAAAAGTCACGTACCGAAGCGATACGGGAAACCATTTCGGAAATGAGCAAAAAAGGTATTCCCGCTTTTGTGGATAAGACAGGTCGGGAATGGTCGCCGGAGGCTTATGTGGATCTGGATATCCGCAATACCGCGAAAAACGCGGCGCTTGCGGCTGAATTTGCAAGCCTTGACGAGCTGGGGCAGGATATTATTTTGGTGTCTTCTCATAGCGGTTCCCGTCCATTATGCGCGCCGTATCAAGGGAAAATTTACAGCATAAGCGGAAAAAGCGGAACGATTACCGACGCTAAGGGTAAAACCTACAATTATACGCCTTTGTCGGGTACCTCTTTTGGGAAAGCCGCGGGGCTGTTCGGTATAAACTGCGGTCACCGAATGAGGGGCGTGTCGGACGGTACTTTTATCAATCGGGAAAAAGAGTTTGACGGAGAGGAGACAAGCGAGGAGTACAGGAAGGTTCAGCGGCAGAGGGAGCTCGAAAGGGATGTACGGAAGAAAAAGACGGAAGCAAATATGTACGAGGCGTCGGGAGATAAGGATGCGGCGCGGGATTTGAGGAGGCTTGCGCAGGACGAGGATAGGAAGCTTCGGGACTACTGTCAGAAAGAGGGGCTTTCTTATCGGAGGGATCGGACGGAGGTTTACGGATATAGCAATAAGGCGGTTGACAAATCTAAAGAAAGTGATATAATAAAAGAAAAAGTTTCCAAAATCCTTGATGTAATGCTGAATGATGATAGAAAATCATTTTTAAATCTATTAGACAATTCAAACGAAGATATAAAAAGGGCATATATCAATTATGCGGAAAATATTTCAAGCGTTAAATTTAGCGGATATGGCGGCAAAGCTTACTACCAACCTTCGACCAATAGTTTGATTTATTCATATCCTACCGAGAAACAAATCCAACAGGGAAAGACAAAATACAGTACCGTAGCTCATGAATTTGGTCATTTTTAGATAAACATGGAGTTTTTTCGGAGCTTTCTTATAAAGAGATTGACGCACTAAATGAAGCGCTGGAAACATCAAGAAGCTTTTTTAAATCTGTTCCAAGCTCATGTGATCAATTTCTTAATGCTCTTAGAACAGATAAGGAAAATTTAGCCCAAATTGTTATGGAAAGTGAAACAAGAAAAGATTTGTTTTCCACAAACGCGAGCTCAGGAGTGCAAGACGCTTTAGATGGAATGTTTGGATCCAAAGTTGGTATGCACTGGCAGCACGGTGATTCGTATTATAATCGAAAGTATAATGATATAAAATCATATAAGCTGGAAAAAATAATACAATCCGCTTATAAAAGCCTTAAAATGGACGCAAGTAATCAGGCAAAGGTCAAAGCTCTTGTCAGGAACTATGAAACAGCCTCGGAAATGTGGGCTAACATTATGAGCGCGGTGACTTGCGGTGGAACCGAATTGGAATATGTAAAAAAATATTTGCCAAATTCTTACGAGGCATACATAAAAATTATGAAAGGACTGAAATAAAATGAGCGCATATGAACGCACCAAATATAAAAAGTCTACAACGGAAGCAATTCAAAAGTATGAGCACGAATTTGGAAAGGAAACATTTCCCTCTTATTATTTTGAATTTGAGTTTACAGCGTCAGATTTTGAAAATCGAATTGTTGATGCCGTAAGTGAATGTTTGAAGGTCAAAAAGAATGTTTTTGACCTGGGAATTGTGCCGTTGTCCGCGTTGGAAACTTGTTATTAAAGCTAACTTACAAAATAATTTGATAAACAGCGTTTTGCAAAAGCAAGGCGCTTTTTATTATTGCCCGAAAATCCTCAAGGCAAAAAACTGCGGATAAAAAACAAACGGAGGTATCACAAATGAACGAAAACGAAAAAACCGAAGCAGCCGTACAGGAACCGGAAACAAAAACCGAACACGTACAGGAGCAGCAGCCGGAAAAAAACTACACCAAGGCAGAGCTTGACGCGGCGGTGGCTCAGGAACGCAAGAACGTCCCTTCCGCCGATGAGCTGAAAGCGTTCAACGACTGGAAGGAAGCCCAAAAAACCGAACAGGAAAAGACCGCCGAAAAAATCAGACTTGCAGCGGAAGCCCAAACCGCCGCCGAACAGAAAGCGGCATTGCTTGAAGCCAAATATACCGCCGTTTCCAAAGGCGTAAAGCCCGAAGCGGTGGAGGACGTTATCGCCCTTGCCAAAAACAAGGTAAGCGACAAGGTGACTTTGGAACAGGCGATCGAAAGCGTTATCGAAAAATACCCGCAATTCGGCGCGGCTTCGGATAAGCCCGCCACAACCGGAGTAACAACACCGAACAACGGCAGCCCCGCCAATGACGCGCTTTTAAGAAAATCAATGGGACTTCCTATGAACGATAAGAAAGGAGAATAATTATGCCGAACAATATCACACTTCCGAAAAATTACGCCAACCTTCTTGACGAGGCTTACAATCTTGCTTCCGTCACCGCCGATCTTACGGGTGATCCCGAGATGGCAAAAGCTGGAGTAAACGCCAACGAAATATGCTATCCACAAATAAGCGTACAGGGGCTCGGCGACTACGACCGCAACAGCGGCTATACCGACAACAGTGTTTCCCTTGAATGGAAAACCTCAAAATTCAATTACGACCGCGGTACAAAAATTGCCGTCGATACAATGGACTATCAGGAAAGCTTTAATATTGCTTTCGGACGCGCGGGCGGCGAGTTAATGAGGACAAAGGTCGCTCCCGAAGCCGACGCTTTCACCTTTGCCACAATCGCCGGAAAAACGGATATTTCCATAGCCGACGCGGTTGTTTACAGAGACGGCTCCGATTTTTTGGAGGCGCTGATAGAAGCCGCTACAAAAATGGACGAGGACGAGGTGACAGAGGAAGGGCGTATTTTGTACGCAACACCTACCCTTATTAACGGCTTGAAAGGGCTTGACACCTACAAGTCAAAGGAGATTATAAACTCCTTCAGCGCTATCAAAAAGGTGCCTCAGAACCGTTTTTACACCGCCATAGATTTGCTTGACGGCAAAAGCGAAGGTGAAAAAATAGGCGGCTACAAAAAGTCGGCGGCGGGCTGCGACATCAACTTTATGATTATTCACAAGCCCGCGGTTATCAAATACGACAAGCACGTTGCCAATGACGTTATACCGCCCGAAAAAAATCCCGACAGCGATTCCTGGATTTTAAAGTACAGAAAATACGGTCTTGTGGATATTTACGCTAACAAGGCGGCGGGCATTTATCTCAGCCATAAGCCCGCGGGAGAATAAAGGAGGATATATGAAAACGATAGGACTTATCATTGAAAAAGACAGCTTGCCCGCCAATATCCCGGAAGAGGAAAACAATCTGCCCAAAGAAATGCCCGAAGCTCAGACCAAGGACAAACCCAAGAAACCGTCCAAACCCAAAAAGCCGCCCAAAGAAAAAGAGCCGCCCGAAATAAAAGCCGAGGAATCACCCTCGGAAACTGACGGCGAAGCGGAAACCCCCGAAGAAAAGGAACCCGAAAATGGAGCTGACTGATTTTTACCGCACCGTGTGGCGCGGCGGCTTTGACGGTGAGGACAACGAGCTGGAAACGCTTTTAAGCCGCGCCGCCGATGTGGTAAACAATGCGATATATTTAAGCGGCGAAGAGGTGGAAAGCATTTCCGAAGGCTATAAAACAAAGGTTTTCAAGGCTGTATGCGCTCAGGCTGATTATATTGACAGCTGCGGCGGCGTCGAAGCCATGAATGAAAGCACGGGCGGCAGCGTGTCGCTGGGTAAATTCAGTTATTCATCGGGAACGGGGGGAGCAAGCGGCAGCGCCGACAATATGGGGTGCAGCCTTTGCAGACAGGCGGAGGGGTACTTAATGGCAGCGGGACTGCTGTATAAAGGGGTGAACGTATTTTGAAGCCGATACCTAAAAATCTGCTTATACATTCCGCTTACGCGATCCGGTTGGGGGAACCCGAACGGTGGGAGGCTCCGCCCGAAATCGGGAGGACAAAATTATCGTTTCTAAGGTTCGAGTCGTACACAACGCTTCGGCTTAGCAAAACCAACGAGCAGGTGCAGCTTTCGGGAGTGCTTTTTTACGACTGCCGGAACAGCCGCCCGAAAGGCTATAATTTTTCCCATGCGGATAAAATCGAGATTGACGGTGTGCAGTATAACATTGTGGGCGTTCAAATGCAATATGACGACAAGAAGCTGCACCACCTGGAGGTTGAGTTGTGCCTGTAAGGGTTTCGATGGATAGAAACGCCGTCAAAATGAGAATACAGGCGGCAAGTGAGAAAGCCTTAAGGGAAACCATGGGACAAATTCTTTCCGACTGCAACGAATTCGTTCCCAACGATCACGGGGTATTAAGGGACAGCAGCGAGAGCCACAGCTACGTAATGTCCTTTTTTGGGGAAACAGAGCTTAGGCTGGTGTGGAGTACGCCATATGCAAGATACCTGTACTACGGCTTACTTATGGTTGACAGCGTGACGGGCTCGGCATGGTCAAAAAAGGGCGGCATGAAAGTACTTACGGATAAGCCGCTGCACTACGCGAAGGGCTGTAAGATCTGGTGCGAAAAGGCGCGGGAAATGTATAACGAGGACTGGAGGCTGATTTATCAGAACGCCTTTAAAAGGCATATGAGGTAAGAAAGGAGCGTAAAATGACACCGCAAAACGAGGCTTTAAATATCGTGCTGGATCTGATAGAAAAGGACAAACACTACAAGGTTATTTCCGGCGCGCTGCACCGGGACGGCGGCATATCCGCGGAGATAACGGGCGGCGAAAACAAGGGCAGAAGCCTAAATTTACAGTATGGCGGCACCGATTTGACGGTGTTATTTTTATGCAAAAACAAAAGTCACAGCACCGCTTTTGACACCCTATGCGACATCGGAAATTATCTTGACCGCCTCGGAGAGGTCAAAGGGAAAACGGTTCAGATAACCGGCGCGGGCGTCAGGAGCGGGGCGGGGCTTGTTGTTAAAGAGGGCGATTTTTATATTTACAGTATGATTGCCCGAATCGGTATTTATTTTTAGAAGAAAGGATACGGAATATGGCAACGGTAGAAAAACTGAAAAATGTTGAGTTTAATAACCAAATAAGTATGGAGATTGATATAAGCGGCGGCGGTTCCGAAGAATGGGGAGATATGACGCAGGCTTTTAAAAATATCACTCAGGCTATAAACGAAGTACTTTTCTCCGCCAATTATCTTTGTGACGGAGGCTTCGGCAGCACGATAGTTACGGGAGCGTCTCCCACTATTTCAATGTCCGGCGACTATATCAAGGGGGATTCCGTATGCGAATATCTTGACGATATCCAGTATGAGATCGGCGACAAGCGCATAAGCAAAATCAAAATGAAAAGAGGCTCTGGAACGCTGACCTGTCCAGTAACTCTTACCGGAGTCGCTATTGCCGGAGGCGACAGCACCGCGCCGAACAGCGTTAATATAACCATTGCGCTTAACGGCAAGCCCACTTTTACCAAGGGAGCGACAACCGAATAATACTTTTATTGACAAATTCTTCCATATGGTGTATTATTTTGGTATGAAATACTTTTTGGGAGGAAACCATGAAAAAATTTATTTGTATATTGTGCTCTTTAGCAATTGGCATTTTCGGGCTAACAGGTTGCAATCAGTCAGGAAATAACCCTTTTACCTCTGAAAATGCTATAAAGGGTCAAGTTGGCGAATTATACTACGTTGTTCCCGAAAATGCGGTTTCAGACGGAAGCATAAGCGAAGAATTAGCTATGTATAATGTTCCGATAGAAAACAGCGCAGAAGAATATCAATTATCAATTTTATATGACCGTATAGATGATGTGAACGAATATGAATCAACACTAAAGAATATTGATAATATGATAAAACAAAATGATATGGAAGATGGCATAGAAGTTTCAACAGAAGAAATTGATAATTTTTTGGGAAAAGCGATTGATAGAGGCTGCAAACGAGAAGGAAAATATAACGGTAAAAAGACTGTTCTTATTGTAGCAGCAGAATCCAACAATATGTATATGGTAGGTTATACAGTAAAAACTGGTTTTTTTGATCAATCTGTTTGGGATAACTTTTATGAACAACTAAGACTGGTATAAAAAACAATAATCTAATATTAAAAAGCGTTTGCAGTTTGCAGACGCTTTTTA
The DNA here is from genome assembly GCA_910585505.1 of uncultured Ruminiclostridium sp. Lineage (GTDB taxonomy): Bacteria > Bacillota > Clostridia > Oscillospirales > Ruminococcaceae > Ruminiclostridium_E. The sequence goes on from CAJUFF010000042.1 coordinate 14,900, forward strand.
AATTGCTTTTCAGGAGGATTTTAATGTATAAAATAAAACGCACCCGAAAATTTTATGATACTCTGGTACTTTGCGACGAACAGGGCGAAGTCCAAAAAGAGCTTAAAATCGAGGTAGATATAGACGCGATCGCCACCGGCTTTCGCGAGGTTCTGACAAAGCTTGAAAAGGCGCAAAAAAGCTTGCAGGACAACCAAAAGCTAAAGAAGCAAAACGAGTTTGACAAAGCCTATTATGAATACGGCGAGGCGCTCATAAAAATGTTTGAAATGTGCTTCGGAACAGAAAACACTGAGGAAATAGTCACATTCTTTGAAAACCGCTACACCGAAATGTCGGTGGAGATCGTTCCGTATATCACAAAGGAAATAATCCCGCTTGTGGGCGAGGCTATTAAACAGAAGAAAAACAGTCTTAAAAAAGCGGGTAAACGAAAATGAAGCTGCGGTTTTACTATCCCTTGCCCATAAAAATGGAATTTGAGGGCAAGCGGTACGGGCTTCGGCTCACCGCCGCCAATGTTCTACGATATCTTGAGCTTTGCGATGATCCGGAAGGGCTTACCTTTGAGGAAGTAACCGAAATAGGCTTCGGGTGGCTTGTTAAAGGCGGTCAAAAATTGCCGCCGTACAAAAAAGCGGAGCTTTTGGACAGAATTTTTAAAGAATATATCAATCCTCCCAAAAAGAGATTAAAGGGACAGAAAAATCAATCCGTTGTCAGCTTCGGCTATGACAGCGGTTTTATTTATTCCGCTTTTATGGAGGCTTACGGGATCGACCTTTGGGAACAGGCTCAGAAAATGCATTGGTGTAAATTTTTAGCCCTTTTCGAGGGACTTCCGGAAAACTGTATTTTAAGGCAAATTATGGGGATAAGGGCGCAGCCGATACCGGTACCGAACGGACACAATCAGGAGGAAATACAGCGTATAACGGAACTGAAAGCACTGTATGCGCTGCCATCGAAAACCACGGCGGAGGAAACGCAAAACGGCTGGGAGGCTCTGTTTAACTTTTTGGAGAGGAGGGCTAAGGAATAATGGCAAACGAAAACGACGGTCAGGTCGTATATGAAGTACGGGCAGACACCTCAAAGCTTGACAGCGATCTGGACGCCGCCGACCGAAAAGTAGTGCAGGCGTCCGAAAAGACCGCAAAAAAGCAGGAGGACGCACAAAAGGACGTTGTTAAGTCCGCGAAAAAGGCAAACAGCGATATAGCGAAAGATACCGAGAAAACCCAGCAGGAAGTCGCCGAAACGGTAAAAAAGGAAAGCGGAAAAGCGGCGGAGCATTTTGGAAAAAGCGCCGAGAAAATGTCTCAAAGCGGAAGAAAAGCCGCCGAAGAGGTGGAAAACTCGGTGTCCGGAATAGCTTCAAGCATTATTACCAAAATCGGACAGGTGGCGGCTGCGGCGGCAAGTGTAAAAAAGCTTGTCAGTACCATGAAAGCGGCTATTAGTGAAGCTGTTGCCGCGGAGACTTCTTTTGCGAAGGTAAACACCCTTTTATCCGAAAACGCAGACAGGACAAAATATTTTAACGATATAAAAAACGCGTCAAGGAGCACGGGCGTTGTGGTTTCCGACTTATCGGAGGCGGTATACAGCGCCCTTTCCGCTTCGGTTGACGAGGATTCGGCGGTGGATTTTACCCAAAGCGCCGTTAAGCTTGCAAAAGGCGGTTTTACCGAAACGGCGACGGCGGTTGACGTGCTTACCACCGCAATAAACGCTTATGGACTGAAAGCCTCCGAAGCAACACGCATATCGGATATACTTATAACCACACAAAACAAAGGTAAAACCACCGTTGGCGAGCTTGCGTCCTCTATGGGTCAAACTATCCCTATTGCCAAAAGCGCGGGTACCGCCATTGAGGACTTAGCAACACAATATGCCGTTATGACAAAAAACGGCGTGGCAACCGCCGAGTCGGGTACCCAGATCAAGGCAATGCTGAACGAGCTGAACGCTGCGGGAACCAATGTAAGCGATACACTTAAAAAGCTGACCGGGAAAAGCTTTTCGGAACTGCAAAAAAGCGGCATGAACACCACCGAGATACTGAATATTTTAAAAATTCACGCCGAGGCAAGCGGACAAAAGCTTTCGGATATGTTCGGCAGCGTGGAGGCGGGAGCCGCGGCGCTAACATTGCTCAAAGACGGCGGTGCGGATTTTAATAATATTCTTGCCGCAATGCAGAACAGCGCGGGAGCCACAGAAAAAGCCTATAACACTATGGCGAACACCACCGAGGAACGTTTTAACAAGCTGAAAAACAATCTGATGATTGCGGTGGAGGAGATCGGGGAGAAGCTGCTGCCCACTATCGAGGAATTTTTTGAATATATTGACGAAAATTCCGAGGAGCTTGGGGAAATTATCGAAGGCGTAGGCGGCGCGGTTTCCGAACTTCTGAAAATCGCGGTGGAGGCAATAAAAGTCGCTTGGGAGCATAAGGACGTTATTTTGGCAATCGTGTCCGCTATGGCGGCATATAAGGCAGCGCTTGCCATTTCAAGCCTGATTAACACATTTAAAAATTCAATAAACACGGCAAAAATAGCGCAGCTTGGTTTCAATTCAGCGGTGAAAGCAAACCCGCTGGGACTTATAATTTCTTTGATAACAACGGCTATAACAGCTTATTTGGATTATTCGGAGACGGTAAAGCAAGCGGCACAGATAACCGAGGAATATAATTCCGCTATTAAGGATATCAACGACGCTTCCGAAAACGCAATCAAAAATACCCAAGACGAAATGGCAGCCTTATCCGATAAGGTGAAACGCTATGATGAATTGAGAACGTCGGCAAAACGCACGGCGACGGAAGAAGGCGAACTGAAAAAATTAGCGGGTGAGCTTCAGGGGGTATTTGGCGACAGCGTAAATGTTGTGGACTGCTTGACCGGAAAATATAACGATTTAACGGAGGCACTGAAAAATTATTCCGAGCAGCAGGTAATGTCAGTAACACTTGAAGCCCATAAAAAGCAGCTGGAAGAATATATCCTCTTGCAGGAGGAAATTGAGGAAAAGAAAAAATTGGCACAGGCGGAAGCTGACAGAAAAACACAGGAATGGTATTCTGGATACGGTGTTTTTGCCAATTGGTATACGCCGGATAACAACAGCGAGGTGGACGCATATAGTGATCAGCTTCAAGAATTGTGGGTAAAAACAGAAAATATGAAAGCTCAGGTAAAAAGCGATTCGGAAATGCTGTTATCTCTTATAAGAGAGTGCGGCACAGATTTTGTAGCCGAAACCGAAGAAACCGGAGAAAAAATTCTTGATACAGCCGAAACGGTAACAACACAGCTTATACTAATAACCATTTAAAAACACGATAAAATCCAATCTCTACCAGTAAT
>CAJUFF010000043.1:0-853 GCA_910585505.1 uncultured Ruminiclostridium sp.
ATTATTCGCTTATTTTTTAGGGATAATGCATTTACACGGTTTATTTTTCATAACCCCTAAAACTACTTGAAATACGCCGGTATTCCTGCGTCGTTTTGGACAATCTGACGAAAAAGCTAACTGCGCGTCTGCACGACAATCTTTGTGCGGTATTGCCTTAAGCCGTAGACTTGATTAAAGATTGGTATTAGTAAATGCCGCACCAGATTGGTGCGGCATTTACTTCTTAAAGCAGTTTCAACCGACATAGCCGAAATAGAATCAATTACTTTAAAGTGTTAATTTACAGCAAATATTTTTTTACATTCTGCTTCCCTCTTCAATTCCTTAAACACTCCCGTAAAATCCTCAATCACCATATCCGCCGACCCAAAAAAATCGGAATCGACAGCTTTCCCTTTTTCCGCAACAGCCGCCACGGTAAATCCCGCTTTTTTCGCCGTCCTTATCGCTTGGGGAGTATCCTCAAAAACAATACAGTCCTTTATCTCTTTCCCTAACATTTCCGCCGCCCGTAAAAAAATTTCGGGACTGTCCTTCCCTCTTTCCGCATTCTCCGCATCGGAAAAAGCGTCAAAATATCCCAATATACCATTGCGTTCGAGGGCGGGACGATATAAGGAACGTCTGCTTGTAGTTGCGGCCGCAACAGGTATGCCAAGCCCGTGAAGCAGTTCCAGAAGTTCTTTTGCATAGGGCTTTAGCCCTACCCTGCACTTAAACTCGTATTCCGCCATATCAAGCCATTCTCTCATGATATCGGACGGCTTCTCGTTTAATCCGTAAAGCTCAACCGTATACTCTGCGGCAAGCTCCAGCTTCATATGGGAAATAGCCTTTCCGTACTCCTCGC
>CAJUFF010000043.1:863-18098 GCA_910585505.1 uncultured Ruminiclostridium sp.
CTGAACGGCAGTCCCCTTTTTCCCAGAAACTCAACGTCCACATCGTGCCATACCCCCATTGAATCCAGTACGGTGCCGTCAAGATCAAAAATATATCCCTTATATATCATGGTTTAATTTCACCTCTTCCGGAAAAATAACGAAAATCGTCCCTTTATCTACGTTTATACGACTTTTTCTGCCGGTAAAGGAATTGCTGACCCCTATGGGAAAATCGTTGTGTATTTCGGCGTTTTCGAGGGAATATTTAAGCCCCGTTTCGCTTACCCCCTTTGCCGTATCCCCGGCAGAAAAAACCGAAACGGTGCCCGAAGCGTCTTCGGAAAAGCTTATCGCGCCGTTTGTCACCGCTGTGGCGACGTACCCGTTACCGTAGAGAAATCCACGCTTATTTTGCACGGAAAGAAAAACAAGACACTGCATATTGGCGAAGGTATGGTCAAATCTTCCACCCGTTCCTCCGAAAATATGAAATTCCTCACAATTTTCACTCAGCCCGTACCGTATGGCCGCTAAAGTGTCCGTGTCGTCTTTTTCAATGGGCAGGCACACAAGAAAGCAGTTTTCGGGTTTTTCTTCCAACGAATCAAAGTCCCCTATTATCACATCGGGCTTTATGCCAAGATTAAGACAGTATCTGTATCCGCCGTCCGCCGCTATTACAAGAACGTCATTATTTGCGGATGCGATTTTTTCCGGTGCACCGAATAGCTCTCCCGCGCCGATTATAATACATTTTTTCATAGGCCTTTTCCTTGAAATTTTTTTATAAATATTATACATTAACTTGCATGAAATTGGAAGAAAAAGCGTAACAAATTAAGGCAATACCGCACAAAGATTGTCGTGCAGACGCGCAGTGAGCTTTTTCGTCAGATTGTCCGAAACAACCCAGGAATACCGGTGTATTTCAAGGAGTTTTGGGCAAAAATGACGGAAAAGATGCAAGCGTATGCGCGACAGAGCGCGTAGCGCGGTCTTTGCGCGGTGTTGCCTTAATTATAGTAAAATTTTATAAGTACAATACTGCGTTATTCCTGAATATAAATGGATATTGCGTCCTTAATGGATTTTTCATACGCTTCCTTGCCGTACTTATCCACCTCGCTCTTGTTCTTCTCTCCGTGAGTAAGACAGCCCGCTCCTCCGATACAGCCGCCCTTGCACGCCATACCTTCAATAAAGTTATTGGGCAGAACATTCTTTGAAGCCTTAAGCAAAGCCATTTTGCATTCCTCTATACCGTCGCAGGCAATAGCGTTCAGTTTGAAGTCGGTAGGATCCTGCTCCTTTATTGCTTCCGCCACGGCGTCTGCAAGACCGCCGCTTCTGGCAAATATTCTTCCGTAATAGGAAGCGTTATCCAGAACGTCCTCTTCAAGACCCTCAAGCTCTATATCTCTTCCGTCAAACAGCGCCTGAAGCTCCTCAAATGTAATTACGCTGTCTATATAGGGCTTTACGGTCTCCTTCTGAAATTCCGCTTTTTTGGCGGTGCAGGGACCCATAAACACTATCTTACATTCGGGGTCGTGTTCCTTGATATACTTGGCTATCTCCGCCATTGGAGAGAGGTTATGAGAAATGTTGTCTTTAAGCTGCGGGAACTGAGTCTCCACGTATTTCACGAAAGCGGGGCAGCATGAGCTTGTCAAAAACCCCTTTTCCTTAAGCTCCTTAGCCTCCTTGTATGCCACCAGATCCGCGCCCAAAGCCGCTTCTATCACGTGATGGAAGCCAAGCTTCTTTATTCCCGTAATAACCTGACCCAACTTGGCATAACTGAACTGGCTTGATATGGAAGGAGCAACAACGGCGTAGGTTTTGTATTTGGTGTTGTTTTCGCTCTTTTTAATTATATCAATAACGTCCAGTATAAAGCTTTTTTCGGAAATGGCGCCGAAAGGACACATATAGACGCAGGCTCCGCAGGAAATGCACTTATCGTAATTTATGGAAGCGCACTTATCATCATTCATGGAAATTGCGCCTATCTTGCACGCCTTTTCGCAGGGCCGCTTATTGTTTATAATGGCGCTGTAAGGACAAACGGCGGCGCAGCGTCCGCACTCAACGCACTTATCCTTGTCAATATGAGCCTTTTGCTGACGATCGAAGTAAATGGCACCCTTAGGGCACGCTTCCTCACAGCGGTGAGCGATACATCCGCGGCAGTTGTCGGTAACGGTGTGTCCGCTTACAGAACATTCGTCACACGCTATGTCTATTACCTCGATAACGTTGGGGTTTGACTTGTCCCCGCCGATAGCAAGCTTTATTCTTTCGCCTACAATCGCTCTTTCCTTATAGATACAGCATCTCATGGTAGGCTCTTTGCCCTGTACAATAAGCTTGGGGATATCGTGATACCAGTAAAGCTCCCTGTCCTCGAAGGCGTATCTTGCCACCTCGCGGAGTACCCTGTACTTAAGATCTTGTACCTTTGTATCGAATTTTCTCATTATAACGGTTCTTTCCTTTCATTAAAAACGCTTGCCATATTAAAAATAGCTGACCTTTATTTTTTTGCCCATTGACTTTAATGCCTCGGAAAGCTGTTCCACCAATCTCATCTTGATGTTGAAGCCTATGGGAAGATCGGGGTTCTGATGAGCCGGATTTGTAGCCCTGCCCACAAAGAAATTTATATCCGTAGCCTCCTCGAACAGCATTCGGGCTATCGCCGAGGCGCCGTCCAATCCGTAGCTCCAGTCGTTGAATTTTTCGTTATCGGCAAGATAACTCTGGGCATAAACAACCACTCTGTTGATTGTAATTACTCCCTCGGTAACCAAATCCACTCCGTCTATGGTAGCGGTAGGCGGAATCTCCGGGTCGAGGTAGTCAAGGCTGGGCAAAACGGGCTTGCCCAGATACTGTCCCGCCAGAGAAGACGTGGTTCCGCCGCATACTATGTGTTTTCCCTGCTTGGAGAAAAACAACGACATCATTTTCATAACGTCTTTAGGATCGGATGGGGGGCCTATCATGAGATTTACGGGCTGTCTTTTCCGTATTTTTACCGAGCACACGGTGGTATCGTCACCCGGCTTGTAGCCGTAAAGCTTGTTGCATTCGTCCAAAAGCACTGTGGTAAAAGTCTTTGCGGTATAATCGGGACTGTAATTTTTCTCCATATATTCTATGATATTGTCCCTCTGCCAGCCGTAGTTAAGCGCCATTCCCACGCCAGCATGCACGCAGCCGTCGCTCATAAGTATAAACACGTCGTTTTCCTGAAGCTTTATTTTCGCGCGGTAGATAGTCTTTCCGCCTACGTCAAAGGAGCTTTGAGGATAAACGAAGTTTTTGCCGTCACGAAGCAGTATTACGTGAGGATTGTCATACTGGATTATTTCCGCTTCCTCGCTGCCGTAAATTTTAAGAATAGTAAATGTGGAATATGCCACCCCCCTTACCTTACATACGGGAAGGGTTGAAGCTATGGTATTGACGCATTCCTCAACGGGCATTGACTGTGCCATCATAGTAGAAATTATCTTTGATGTAAGAGTAGACAGTATGCAGGCCTTTACGCCGCTTCCCAGTCCGTCCGCCAGTACCACTATCTCCGTGTCGTCGTCGGGCTTTACAATGCTGACCTGATCGCCGCAAAGCTGCTCATTCACGTGATTTAAGCTGTAATAACCTATATCGGTGCATAAATCGTTCATTCATACACCCCCTTACGACTGCGCGGACAGGGATTCTTTAAGCTTGGTGAGCGCGATCTTTGTTTCGGCGGTGGTCTCGCCCAACAGAGAGGCTATCTCCTGTACCGCCGTCATCTGTTTTTCAATTACCTTGTCGGTAATTTCTATGGTGCTTTGGCTTAACTCGTCCTTGGCGCGCCTTGCCTTTTCCTCTTCGGTAACGTCGCGCATAATGCTCATTACTATATGATAACCGGGATCGTATATCAGGGTCTGTTCCACATATTTATTGTATTCCGCTAAAAAAATACGTTTATCGTGAATATTAAGCCCGCTTTCTATAACGTCGAAGAAGGGCAGCGGATCGAGAATCCTCACAACCTGTTCTCCCAAAACGTCGGAGGCATTGGCGATATTCATAAGCTTCATAGCCGCCTTGTTTATTTGCTGCACTTCAAGGGATTCGTTAAGCACGATAATGGCGTTTGGCGTATTTTTTATGATGGTATCGGAGAAGCTTTCCGCCTTTTCCTTAAGGAAAGGCAGGCACATGGAAAGATCCGCCTTTCCGTTGAACACCGCCACGGCCTTTTCGCGGCAGGTATCATAGCCGCAGCTTCCGCAGTTCAACTCGTCCTCCGGACTTCTCTTGCCCATTTTTCTTAATATCTCGTCAATAGCCTTGCTCCCCGGCATAAGTCGTTTTACGCCGATAAACTTAATTTCCTTGTTCATCTTTTCGTCGGACAAGGGCGTGGCGTTAAAGTCCTCGGTTTTTGCGTATTTATTCACCAAATTTGTGTTGGTGACAAAGGCGTGTCTGTTTCTCTCGATAACGGGTCCGCTTACGCAGCTTCCGTAGCAGGCGGACATTTCGATAAAGCATTTTCCCATTTTTCCGCTTGCTATCTCCCGCAAAGCGTTTACGCAGTTTTCCACTCCGTCAATATGGATATATGTATAATCCTTGTTATTGCACTCCATGGAGCGGAGTATTCCGCCGCCGGTAGGAAAAAGCCTTGCCCTTCCGCCTTCCTCCGCGCCGTCCTCCGTTTTTTCAAGCTCGATTTTTTCATCTCCAAGCCATTGTGTAAGCTCTTCAAAGGTAAGCACGCAGTCAACTATTCCGGGGTAATCCTCCGCCTCCGCCTTTTTAGAGATACATGGCCCGATAAATACGGTTTTCGCTTCGGGATTTCTCTGTTTTATCTCCAGCGAGTGTGCCTGCATGGGTGATACTACCTTTGCAAGGTACGGAAGCGCTTCCGGAAAATGCTTCTGGATAAGTAAATTTACCGAGTGGCAGCAGGAGGAAATAATAAGCTCATGATCGCCCTTTTCCACCATTTCGTCGTATTTTTGCTTGACCACCGTAGCGCCCTCGGCGGTTTCCTCCGCGTCGGCGAAGCCTAACTTTTTGAGCGCCTTCTTTAACGCGGCGATTGTAAGTCCTTCATAATTGGCGACAAAAGAGGGGGCAATGCTCGCTATAACGGGAGCGCCGCTTTTGATAAGCTCTTTGGCTTTGTCCACATCGTTTTTTATCTCCTTTGCATTCTGGGGACATACAACGAAGCACTGTCCGCATAAGATGCATTCCTCTTCAACGATAAACGCCTGATTTTCAAAAAAACGTATAGACTTTACCGGACAATGTCGAATACATTTATAACAGTTTTTGCAGTTGGATTTTTTCAGTTTAAGATACTGCGGCATTTGTCATTGGCTCCTTTCCCGTTATTATTCCGCCAATGCGGGCTTTTTGATGTTTTCCTCGAAAAATTCCCCGAAGCTGTCCTCGTTTACGCCGAAAATCTGATCGTTCACCTTTACCGAAACGCCGTTCATGCAGTGTCCTAAGCAAAAAGCCGCGGAAACAGCCACTTTATCGGTAAGGCCGTTTTCCTTTATCGCGTTGTTCATAAGCTCGATAATCTTATAAGAGCCTCTTATATGGCAGGAACTGCCTACACATACGTTTACATTTACCATGATATGTACTTTCCTTTCGCATATTATGCGGTTAAATTTTGTCGTATTGTTAAATCTCAAACAATCCCCTTAAATCAAGTTATGCTGACCTTATAAGTCAGCATAACTTGATGTAAAAGAGGTTTTTGGTTTTTTAATGAACTTATTCGTAATAGCAAACGCTTGCCCAGCGAGTCAGCAGCTCCTTCTCCTCGGGCTTGCCCTTGGCCATCTGAGAAGCGGCAACAATAGGCATCCACTGCTGTACGTACTGCTTAGGCGTATCGCTCATCTCGCAGAAGAGGTTAATATACTTTTCCGCAATTTCCGCATCGTTCTTAAGGGTAAATCTGAGATATGTTCTCGCCACGTCCGCGCTGGCGTTGCCCTGAGTTGCGTGGGACCAGTCCAGAATATAGGGCGTACCGTCGCTCTGCAAAATAACGTTGGTAGGCGTAAAGTCGCCGTGGCAAAGCTTCGCGTGCTTAGGCATACCGTCAAGACGCTCGGACAGCTCATATCTTGTGGTAGCGTCCAATCCGCTCATAGAAATCTTTCTTCTCATTTTATCCTTGAGCTTGGTGAGAAGAGCACATCTTTGATTGTGTATATTGAGCTGTATCTCAACAAAAAGTCTGATATAATCCTCTAACATGGAGGGGTTATCCTCGTAGGACTTTGCAAGAGTCTTACCCTCGATATAATCGGTCACAATGCACCACTTGCCATCAACGGTGCAGACTTCCTGAATCTTGGGCACGTTAAGACCCGTTTCCTCAACTCTTGCTAAGTTTAAAGCCTCGTTCAGAATGTCAGCCTTGGAATAATTTTCGTTGAACACCTTCAGGGTCAAATTGCCGTCGCGGTAAATGGTCTTGTCTTTTCTTACAGCAATCACATTGTCTAATTTCATGATTTCGGTCCTTTCTTATCCCAAATTTATTACTTGCCGTAGTATGCCTTAAGGTACATTGCTTTGATCTCTTCCATAAGAGGATAACGAGGATTTGCACCCGTGCACTGGTCGTCGAAAGCCTGTTCGGTCATAGCGTCCAGGTTGTCAAGGAAGTTTTTCTCGTCAACGCCGTAATCGGCAATGGTCTTTTTGATTCCGATTTTTTCCTTCAGCTTGGCGATCTCCTTGATAAGGTTCTCAACCTTTTCATCGTCAGTCGTTCCGCCGAAGCCCATAGCATCGGAGAAAGCGGCATATTTAGCCTTGGTGCAGGGATGAGTATACTGAGAGAAGGTGCCCATCTTTACGGGAGCCTCTGCGCAGTTGAAGCGGATAACCTCTTCAATCATAAGCGCATTGGCAATACCGTGAGGAATGTGGTGGAATGCGCCCAGCTTATGAGCCATGGAGTGGCATACGCCTAAGAAAGCGTTTGCGAAAGCCATACCCGCGAGAGTAGAGGCGTGAGCCTGTTCCTCTCTCGCCTTGGGGTCGTTCGCGCCGTTTTCGTAGCAGGAGGGCAGATACTTAAATATAAGCTTGCCCGCTTCGGCGGCGAGACCATCGGTGAAGGGAGTGGCGAGTGTAGCGACATAGGCTTCAAGAGCGTGAGTCAGAGAGTCAATACCGGAAGCGGAGGTAAGTCCCTTGGGGGCGTTCATCATCATATCCGCGTCAACAATCGCCATTTTGGGCATAAGCTCGTAGTCGGCGAGAGGATACTTGATACCCGTCTTTTCGTCGGTGATAACCGCGAAGGGAGTAACCTCGGAGCCGGTACCGGCGGAGGTAGGAACGGCTACAAAATAAGCCTTTTCACCCATCTTAGGGAAGGTATAGATACGTTTTCTTATATCGATAAAGCGCATTGCCATATCCATAAAGTCGGCTTCGGGGTGCTCGTACATTACCCACATGATCTTTGCCGCGTCCATAGCGGAGCCGCCGCCGATAGCAATGATAACGTCGGGCTGGAACGCCTTAGCTACCTTTGTTCCCTCGATTGCGCACTCAAGAGTGGGGTCGGGAGCAACATCGGAGAAAGTAGTATAGGCAATTCCCATTTCGTCAAGCTTATCGGTGATGGGCTTTGTGTATCCGTTGTTGAACAGGAACGAGTCGGTTACGACGAACGCCCTCTTTTTGCCCATTACGCTGCCTAACTCATCAAGAGCCACAGGCAGGCAGCCTTTTTTGAAGTATACCTTTTCAGGCGCTCTGAACCAAAGCATATTTTCTCTCCTCTCAGCTACTGTTTTAATGTTAAGCAGGTGCTTTACGCCTACGTTTTCGGAAACGGAGTTGCCGCCCCATGAGCCACAGCCCAGCGTAAGAGAGGGCATAAGCTTGAAGTTATAAAGATCGCCAATGCCGCCCTGTGAGGAGGGAGTATTTATAAGTATGCGGCAGGTCTTCATTCTCTCGAAGTAATCCGCCATTTTTTCGGTTTCCGTAACCTGGTTGATGTAAAGTGAAGCGGTGTGACCGTAGCCGCCGTCGGCGATAAGATGCTCCGCCTTCTGTACCGCGTCTTCAAAGTTGTTGGATTTATACATAGCCAGTACGGGAGACAGCTTCTCATGGGCAAAAGGTTCGGAAAGCTCCACGCTTTCAACCTCGCCGATAAGTATCTTGGTATCGGCGGGAACCTCAAAGCCGCTGAGTTCCGCAATCTTTGCAGCCTTTTGTCCTACGATCTTGGCGTTCAGAGCGCCGTTTATAATCATGGTCTTGCGAACCATGTCCAGTTCCTTATTGTTGAGGAAATGGCAGCCTCTGTACTTAAATTCTTCCTTCACCTTGTCATAAATTTTGGAATCAACAATAACCGACTGCTCGGAAGCACAGATCATGCCATTGTCAAAGGTCTTAGAGTGAATAATGGAGTTTACGGCGACAAGAATGTCGGCGGTTTCGTCGATAATGGCGGGGGTATTGCCCGCGCCTACGCCGAGAGCGGGCTTACCGGAGGAATAAGCGGATTTTACCATTCCGGGACCGCCGGTAGCAAGAATAATATCGGCTTCCTTCATAATGGTGTTGGTGAGATCAAGGGAAGGAACGTCAATCCAGCCGATAATTCCTTCGGGAGCGCCCGCCTTAACTGCCGCGTCCAATACCACCTTAGCAGCGGCAATGGTGCAGCCTTTAGCGCGGGGGTGAGGGCTGATAATAATACCGTTTCTGGTTTTAAGGGAAATCAGCGTCTTGAAAATAGCGGTGGAGGTGGGGTTGGTTGTGGGAATAACAGCCGCCACAAGTCCGATAGGCTCCGCTACCTTCTTGATGCCAAAGCTGTCGTCCTTTTCAACAACACCTACCGTTTTGGTATTCTTATAAGCGTTGTAAATGTACTCTGCCGCATAGTGATTCTTGATCACCTTATCTTCGGCAACGCCCATGCCCGTCTCTTCAACGGCCATTTTCGCAAGAGGGATCCTCTGGGTGTTGGCAGCGGTTGCAGCGGCCTTGAATATCGCGTCAACCTGCTCCTGAGAATAGGAAGCGAATTTTTCCTGCGCTTCTCTTACCTGAGCGATCTTTGCTTCAAGCGCTTCAACACTGTCAACAATTTCGGGTACCGCTTTTTGTTTTTTCATGGTGTTAATCTCCGTTCTTATCAGAATTTCTTATCCGCCTTATCCGTTTTTTAAGGAGCGGGCGGCCGTTCACATTTTAAATTGCCGTTTGAAATACCCCGCGTCGGTCAGGGAGCCTAATACTAATCCTTTTTTTAATTATGGGACTGGTATAAAAACATAATACGGCGCCAACAGACTTCGACATTTTAAGGTATATTTCTCGGCTTGTTAAAATTTTAACACGAGTTGCCGCCGTTGTAAAATGTTTTATTAGAATAACAAGATATAAAAAAGTATATGTCAATATATTGAAAACGCATTTTGCATTTTCTTGTTTTTTAACAAAAAATATAAAACCCAAAAAACGCTTTTATTAAAGGAAAAAACAAAGATTGAAATTTTTTGAGTTTGGTATTTTTTGGAATAAATTACAATTTGTTAATTGTTTGTCAAATTCTACGGATTGTGAATTTATTGTCAATGACGGCGTATGGAAAAAGGAGTTGGCGGGAGGTTATCATACTAATTGCAGGGGATTGAAAAAACTAAAAGATATAGTAAAAATAGGTTTTGAGAATTTTATCGAAAGTTGATTTTCTTTTTCAATGATTTATTTTTGCACGAGCCGTGCAGAGCCGCTCCCGCGGGGGCTTAAGGTGACACCAAAGGGGGGAAGAAGGTGAACAGGCTCCGCAATGTTGGATTGTTTTATAAGGTGGCTTCTTTTATAATTAAAACTACTCGATCGGCGGAGCCTGTCCCCCACTCTCCCCCCCTTAGGTTTCACCTTAAGAATCCCTTCCTTACCCCCCCTCTGGGTGTTTTATTGTCAACATAGGTTTCTCTCGAATAAAATGCTGTTCCGATGAGTGCTATTATCGTTGGTTTTGCTTTGCTCTTAGGCTGTTTCCTTTATATAACCACTCCTTTGGAATTATACCCGAAGCACTGCTCCCAAATAAAAATCTTCGGCCAATACACGTTAAAATGTATGACCGAAGAATTTTTTATTATTAACAATATAAATATCGTCTCAGCGGTATTAGGATTCAGTCAAACCCGCTCCCAAGTCTATCTCTCCATCTTCAAAAGCTTTTATATCAATCAGCCTTCCTTTCCCATCCGCATCGGGCTTTCCGAAATCCCGCACCGTATAAATACACAAAGTTCCCTTTCCCGAAAGGGTTCTCATGGAACCCTTGAATTTTCCGCTTGACAGAGGTTCACCATTGGAGGTGAGTATATCTCTGAAATAGCGCACCTTTTCACCGTTGAAATACCACTGATCCTCTTCGGGATCGTAAGTAACGCCAAACGGCTTATATTCCTCGGCGTTTTTAAGATTTTCCTTTAGAGCCTCCTCCGGAGAAAAGCCGCCGGCCATTACTGCCTGGTTTGTTTCGGAAGGGCGGTCACCATATTCGGTATTACCTATATTTACGCTGTTGTTATACATATCGTCATCTATACTTGTAATCTCAAAGTCAAGGGGTGTCGCGATTATCATATCCGGAACGGGGGAGTTATCAATGGGATATGTTTTTATTCCCGTCAATTTTCCTCTCGGATCAAAGGAGCCGTCCTCATTTCTCTGAATGTTTTCAAGATCGCGCACCGCTTCCGCGTCAATAATTCCTTCAGCGTCAAAATAATCGTTTCCGCCCGTGTTTCCGTCCTCGTCAACCGGATAATAATCCACAAAATACCGAACGGGTTTGTCTTCATAATAAAGCTTTCCATTTACGAGCACAAGACCGAAGCCTTCATATTCGGCAAAAGCGTTTTCTTCGGAAACTTCGCCGCCGACCGATGAACTCTCAATCGCATACGCGTTAAGGTCGCCGTCGTATAATGTTGCGTAAGAAACCTTTTTCATTATGTCAAGGGTGAGCTTTTCTTTTTTCTCCGTACCGTCAGGTGTTTCATTATAGCTTACACGAGTGTAGAACAAGGCGTTTTCGTCCTGCTCCGAATCCAAACCGCAAATGGAATAATCAAAATTTCCCCTGTCGGAAAGCTCGTACGTCTCCGCATTCTCATAGTCAAAAACCATAATTCGGTTATCGATAATTCCCGAACCAAAACTTACGTTAGAACAGATTTCCCGCTTTCCGTCACCGTTCAGATCGCAAAGATAAACGTCCCACACAGGCATTCCCATATAAAGCTGTGCGATTTGTCCATTCTTTTCCGCTTTAACGCTGTCGCTGTTCCATAAAAATTTTACTTCGGGAAATTCGGGCATTTCAAATTCAAAGGTTTCTTTCCAGCCTTCTTGGGTTTCATTAAGATCGTATTTTTTTTCGGTCTTAAGGTATTCGGGGGCGCTCGCCGCAGGCTTATCGGAACCGGCGTCGGTTTCCGCCGCGTCGGTAACCGGCTCGGTTGTCTCCAAATCGGTTCCCTCCGCGCCGCCGCCGATAACCATTCCCTGTCCGTTCCTTACGGCGAGAGCGAATATCCCGACTCCGGCCGCGCAGATAAGCGCGACACAGGCCGCAGCAGCCGTTTTCCACGGGAAGCTTTTCCTCGCGGCGGAAACTATAACCGGCTCCGCCGTGTACTCCTCCGCTTTGCCGCCGTTGTCCTCAAAAAAATTTACCTTGGCTTCCGCCACCATTTTTTCGTCTATATCGGCAAAAATTTCAAATATATCTTCCGGTTTCATAATATCGTCCCTTTCCGTTAAAAGTTAAAAAAGCAAAATATGCTTTTCATCGTCCTAACCTTGTCAATAACCGTTTTTTTCCAAATACTGCCTGAGCTTTTTTCTTGTTCTGTTCAGAATAACGGACACATTGTCTTCCGAAAGCCCGAACCTCGCCGCTATGTCGGAAACACCGTCACAATACCAGTAGCGGCAGATGAAAATATCCCGCTTCCGTTTGGAAATTCCGCGCAAAAAAGCGTTTATTTCACCGATAAGCTCCTTTCGCTCCTGCTCCTCCTGTATGTCCTTATCGCAGGAAATAAGTTCGGAAAGATCCTCGAACACCGCGTCTGCCTGTCCTCCCCCTCTTTTAAGGGCAAACGCCCTCCGCCGCGTATTGATTGCCAGATTTCTGGTGAGTTTTCCCAAAAACGTGGACAGCATCTGAGGCTCATTGGGCGGGATAAGCTCCCACGCCTTAAAAAAGGTATCGTTTACGCATTCCTCCGCGTCCTGCCTTGTTCCCAAAATATTAACGGCGATCTTCATACAATAGCTTTTGTATTTGTCCGAAGCCGAAGCAATTGCCTTTTCACTGCGCCGGCGAAAAAGCTCCAATATTTCCTTATCCTCCATAGCATACCTCCGCTCGGTAAGCCGCAAGCGTTTTTACGATCATGCAAGCTATGATTTTCAAATACGCTTTAAGCAACCTATGTAAATATGAATTGCTTTTAGCTTGCAGCGGCTTTTCCCTTTCACCTGTATACACAAATACCATCTGAAAATCTTACATTTTTTTCTGAATTTTTTAAAAATTTTAGTCCGAACCTTACCTTTGCGGTATGGTTCGGACTTAAAGAAAATGTTTTTACAATTCCGTTTCCGTATTTTTTATTGCGCCGTGGTTTCTTCCGCAGCGGACGAAGCAGCCGTAATCTCAAGGCTGCCCTCTTCGAGACCCAGAAGGTCATAATCGTAAATATAAGGATACGTTTCCATAAAAGAAGTTATTTTATTATATGTTTCCTCGTTTGCCAGAAATTCTCTTCCCTGTCGGTTAAGCTCTTCAAGCCGCTCATCGGAAATTTCGGCGTCCCCCGAATAACGAATGATAAAATACCCCGAATCGCTCTTGCAAATCCCCGAATAGCCGCCCACATCGGAAATACCCATAGCGGCGTTTATCACCTCGGCTTTAACTACCGTACTTTTCGGAAACACCGTGTAGTCGGTGCCGTTGGTGTCCGTTTCATCGTTATATTCCGCCTGTACCGTTTCCCAGCTTTCCCCGCTCTCTAACTTGGAGTAAGCCTCGTCAATCCTGTGTTTTACTTTTTCCAGCGCCGCGTCAAGCACTTCGTCCGCCTTCTGGTCGTCTCCGTCCTTGCGGTAAGCGGCCACCTCGCTGATGGAAGTATCGTCTATCTTTACCAATATCTGCTGAACCCTGCGGGAGCCTTCCGGAATGTAAAACGCGGTATAGGACTTTTCAAATGTGGCAAGATCGGTTTCATACTTTTCCTTTGCCTGATCTATGGTATCCTGAACAAAAGCGTTTACGGTCTCCGCCGACAAATCGTCAGAAACGGCGGCAACAAGCTTTTCCCTTATAAGCCCGTTCACTTCCCATGTTCGGAAGATATCCGCGGTAAGCCCCGATTCGGCGAGAAACGCGGTAAACAGCTCCAACTCCTTGTTGTACAATTCCTCTTCGGTATAAGTTTCTCCCAGTTCGTTAACGGCGTCGGAACGGTAGCTGCTGCACCAGCTATCCACATTTTCCTTAACCGTATCTTCGATTGTCTTTTTTTCCTCCTCGGTAAAGGTTTCTTCCGTTATTCCCGCCTGCTCCGCCAAATAAAGGATAATTCTTTCCTGAGCCAAATATTTTATTACATTATCCCGCTGGGATAATGCCAGCTCCGCGTCGTTTTCCTCGGTATATCCTCCCCGTGCCATAAAGAAGTTGTATTCGCCGAAAAAGTCGCTGTATTTTATGGTAAACAAATCCTTTTTGCCGTTTGGCGGATTTTCGATATGCGCAACGGGGGCGGAGGTGTCAATTCCGTTTATCTCCTCATTTTTTGAACAGGCGGCAAAGGCCGTAACCGTGACAGCCGCCGCGGCAAATAACGCGGTCATGGATTTTATTGTTTTATTCATTTCTAAAGCCGATTGTGTCCTTTCTTTTGGTTGTACTTTATTATCGCGCAATAATCATCGGTTTTCATGTTATTTGTCTGTTTTTTCACCGAAAACATATATACATATATAAAATAAAGTAAAATATTTTTTTGTTATTATAACATTGTTTTGTGAAAGTAAAAGGAAAATTAGAGAAAACTTTGTTGTTGGTCATCTATATTATTTGTCTTTACCTTGACCAAAGATTAGTATTCATTATACCATTTTCCCGCCTGTTTGTCAACAAACCGCAGAAAAAAGCTCCCGGCGAAGCGGAAGCCTTAAAAGCATTATTATTTCAAATATCAGCCGAGCATTGTTTTACCCGAAGCACACTTTTCGTAGGGGTAAGCGCCCGTTAATATCAGATCGCCGGAATCCGGCTTCACGTAGCATTCGCGGTCAAAGCTTTTACCCACCGTTTTCTTCGCGTCACCCAAGGAATAATAAGCGGTTACAACTCTGTACTTGTTGTCCACCTCGGCGTAGAAATAAGCGGTCTGGTTGCCCACGTCGGCGTAGTTGTAATCTATATCGCTTATCCTGAGTATTTTATAAAGGGAATAGGCAAATTCTTTCCATTCGCTGTTGGGGAATTCATTTCCGTCACCGTCAATATCCGTATTTGTCTTGCACTCGGCGATGGGTGAGCCTAAAATGTTCTCCCCCGTGACGCCCGCGGTCTTTTTCAGCATATATATGTCCGCGTCGCAAACGGTGGAATCGCTCGGTATCTCCAATTTTACATATATAATATTGATATCCCCCGCGTTTTTTCCGGGAAGCTCAGTCCCCGCCAGCTTCTCGTCCACCATCAGCTCCTGCACGTTTGAATAAAAGGCTCTCGCTTTTTCCTTGGCGGCGCGGATTATCGCGTCATTAGTGTTAAACATGGGAATGACAATTCCTAGCAGTATGCCTATTATGGCTACTACCACTATCATTTCCACAAGTGTAAAGCCTTGTTTTTTTATGAGCCTTTTTATCTTCATGGGGATACCTCCTGAAAATTTACCCCGCTTGTTGAGCGGGGTAAATTGTTTGGGTTTTATGTAAGATTTAATTTAATTAACTTTCAGGCGAAGGATCTTTCTCATCTGAACCTGGATTTGGATTTGGTTTTGACACCGCTGTAATAGGCTCACCTTCTACTTTATACTTACCGGATACACCTATTGCAGCAGTGCCAACTGTTTCGCCTTTTTTACAATTCTTAAAGAAATCCTTGCCGCTAATACCTGCATCTATAGTTTTACCTTCATCAATTTTATCACTATCATTTACATAAACTACACCTTCAACGGCTCCATTATCAACGGCAATATAAAATGCACACTTAGAAGGTACCGTATTTTTAAGTGTACCTTGCATTTCATTTATAATGGCCTCTTGCTCCTCTTTTTCACCACCGGTTACTGTTACTGTTAAATCACCACCCTCACTTTTTATTCCGGTTATCGCAGTGGCCTTGGATACTTTGCCGGTAGCAGAATAATTTGCTAACGCATTGTTTCCGGTATTTGAAATGGTTTGTGCCGCATCCATAAGCGTCGTATAGGCCGCCTGCTGAACATAATTACCTACCAAAGGTACAAGTACAGCAGTAAGAATTGCGATGATCGCTATAACAACGATCAACTCAACAAGGGTGAAGCCTTTCTTCGCCCTCAGCTTGCGTATTTTGTTTAACATAGCTTTTTAAGCCCTCCATAAATAGTTTTATGCTCTCCTACAAGCATTGATATAATTATAGCACAAATTGTTATAAAAATCAACCATTTATTGAAAGTTTTTGGGTATTTTAACCGATTTGTGGAAATAGCACTAAAGTAAGGATTCATATTAAACGCTTTTAAAATATAAATTCGGGTTACAGCTTTAAAAAAGATGTAACCCGAAAACACAACCGTTTATTACAGCGGCAAACACCGGATTTTTCAAAAAAACTTTATTTATCTTCGTTATCACGGGGCGGTTTAATAACAAACTTCAGATTACCTATCCTTCTCTCGTTCAGATCCTGCACCGTGATATCAAACTCATCCGTCTCAATCTTATCTCCCGGCGAGGGAATCCTGCCGAAAAGCTCAAACACCCAGCCGCCGACCGTGTTGAAATCCCCGTTTATCTCGTAATCCATGTCTCTGGTTTCAAAATAACGGTTAAAGTCTACCTTTGAAACCTCGCCGCTCACTATAAACGTATTATCCGACAAAAATCTTACGGGCATGAAAACCTCGTCGTTTTCGTCCCATATTTCACCCACCAGCTCCTCAAGCACGTCCTCCATGGTAACAATACCCGCCGTGCCGCCGTACTGGTCAACCACTACCGCTATATGCTCCTTTTCCTTCTGCATTCTCTTAAGCAGCTCGGAAATATGCATAAGACTCGGAATGTACATAATGTCCGAAATAATCTCCGACAGGCTGAAATGCGGATCCTCCATCATTTTCTGAGTAAAATCACGATAGCTTATTACGCCTACTATATGGTCAAGGGATTTTTCGTAAACCGGAAGCCTTGTGTAAGCCTCCGACTTGAAAAGCTCCATTATTTCCTCGTTGCTGTCGTAAAGGTCAACTCCGACCACGTTTACCCTCGGCTGCATAATCTGTTCGGCGGTAGTTTCGTCAAATTCCAGCGCGTTGCGCACCAAAGCGCTCTCCTGAGCCTCAAGAACTCCTTCGTCCTCTATTTCGTCTATAATGTGCATAAGCTCCTGCTCGGTAACGGTAACCTCGCTTTTTTTGTTGAAAAGCCTTGTAGCGCCCTTTTGTATCAGAAGAAAAACAGCGGATATGGGCGTAAGAATAAACATAAGGCCGGATAATATGCGGCCGAAAAAGATAGACATGGCTTCGGCGTTGCCTTTTGCTATTGTTTTGGGAGTAATTTCACCGAAAATAAGCACAATAATCGTTGTGGCGGCGGTAGCTATCACAGGTCCCCGATCCCCGAAAAGATTGACGCAAAGCAGCGTTGCCAGCGATGAAGTACCGATATTCACGATATTGTTTCCCACAAGAATGGTTGTGAGACATTTGTCGTATTTCTCTATTACCTTAAGAGCGCAGCCCGCGCCCTTCGATCCCTCCTCGTGCATATATTTCAGACGTATTCGGTTCGCACTGGTGAACGCCGTTTCCGCCGCCGAGAAAAAGGCGGACAGAAAAACCAAGATTATAATGATTATGACTGCTTGTGTTGTATCCATGGCTGATGAAAATTTTCCTT